>CANQEW010000024.1 GCA_947596085.1 uncultured Clostridia bacterium
ATGCGTCCACTCAATTGGCTCTCCCCGCAGGAATCTTTACTTGCCTTTCTTCTCCAAGATGTTTGACAAACCTACACTTCCGGCGCCGCGTCGTCCTGATGCAGCATCTGATAGACGTTTTCGGCGACATTTTTCGGCACCACGGCCGCGATTTCCTCCACACTGGCCGCTTTCAGCGCCTCCACAGTGGAAAAGTGGCGCAAGAGCGCCTTGCGCCGGGCCTCTCCTACGCCCGGGACGGTCTCCAGCCGCGAGGCGACGGAGGCCTTGCTGCGCAGCTTGCGGTGGTGAGTGATGGCAAAGCGGTGCGCCTCGTCGCGCAGGCGCTGGATCAGATGCAGCGCGTTGCTGTGGCGGTCGAGCAGTATGCTCTCGTCGCAATCCGGCAGCACGATCTCCTCGATGCGCTTGGCGAGGCCGAACATCGGAATGTCCAGCCCCAGCGCGTGCATCGCGTCCTGGGCGGCGTTGAGCTGGCCCCGGCCGCCGTCGATGAGGATCAGGTCCGGCAGATCGGAGAATTTGCCGTCCTCGACCGCCTCTCCGGCGGCCCGGCGCTCCTCCATCTCCCTGAGACCATGGCGCAGGCGGCGGGTGATGACCTCGTGCATCGAGGCGAAATCGTTCGCGCCCTGCACGGTCTTGATGCGATAGATGCGGTACTGGTCGTTGCGGCTCACGCCGTCAATCATCACCACCTGGCTGGCCACGGACAGCGAACCCTGGGTGTTGGAGATATCGTAACCCTCGATGCGTCGGGGGAAGTGCATCAGTCCCAGCACCTCTCCCAGCTCCTCCGCCGCGCCCACGGTGCGCGCCCGGCTCGACGCGGCGCGCTTGTCGAGCTTTTCGGCCAGATCGCGGGCGTTCTTGAGCGCCATGCGCACCAGTTTCATCTTCTCGCCGCGCATCGGCGCGAACAGGTAGGTGCGCCGCCCGTGAAGCTCCGTCAGAAGTTCCTCCACCACCGCTTTCTCCGGCGGATCTGCGGAGAGGATGAGCTCCGTGGGCGGCAGATTTTCGGGCGTGTAGTATTGCAGGATAAACTGGGTGATGACCTCGCCGGGAGACTCGTCGCCCGCGCCCTCCATGGTGAAGTTCTCCGAACCCAGCAGCCGCCCGCCGCGAATGTAGAGCATCTCCACCAGCGCGTCCGCGTCCCGGTGCAGCACGGCGATCACGTCGCGGTCGTCCTGGGCGGTGGAGATGGCCTTCTGCTTCTGCATCACGCTCTCCACGGCGCGAATGCGGTCGCGGTAGAGCGCGGCGCGCTCATAGTTCATCTGGGCGGCAGCCTCGCGCATGCGCGCGGTCAGCTCCTCGATCACGGGTGCGTGCCGGCCGCTGAGAAAGTCAATGACGCGCGCGACGATCTCCGCGTAGTCCTCTCTGGAAACCAGCCCCGCGCAGGGCGCGCGGCACTGGCCGATCTGATGGTAGACGCAGGGGCGGCGCGGTTTATTGGGATCGATTCGCCAGCCGCAGCTGCGGATGGGAAACGTGGCGCGCACCACGTCCAGCACCTCGCGCACCACCGTCGCGCCTTGGTACGGGCCGAAGTAGCGCGCGCCGTCCTTCAACTGCCTGCGCACCAGCTCGGGGCGGGGGAAATCCTCCCGGGGATCGATGCGAATGTAGGGGTAGTGCTTGTCGTCCTTGAGCAGGATGTTGTAGTGGGGGCGGTGCATCTTGATGAGGTTGCACTCCAGGGCGAACGCCTCCAGCTCGCCGTCCACCAGCATGATGTCGAAGTCGTCCACCTTTTCCACCATGGCCCGCACCTTGGGCGTGTGGTTGCGGGAGGCGTGGAAGTACTGGGACACGCGATTCTTGAGGTTCTTCGCCTTGCCCACGTAGATGATCTTTCCCTCGGACTTCATCAGATAGCAGCCCGGGGAATCGGGAAGGTTGTGCAGCTTCCACTCGAGTTCGGCGTTCACAGGCTCACCTTTTTCTGAAGGAGCACCGCGCTCGCGGCGGTGCAGGCGCAGGTCAGAATAATGTGCAACAGCGACGCGGGCAGGGAGGCCAGCAGCGCTTCCTCATAGCTCGCGTACAGTTCCACCTCCGGCAGGATGCGGTTTTCCAGCCAGGCCAGCAGCGCGAAGAGCGCAAGGAAGAAGAGCGCGGATACCAGACCGCGCAGCTTTCCCTCCCGCAGGAGCGTTGCGCTCAGGGTGACGGACAGGTAACTGAATCCCACGATCACCAGGATCGAACCCAGAATTTCCACCGCCGCGCACAGTGCGGTCGCGGCGAGCTGCGCGGGGCTCAGGCCGATCTGTGCCAGGCCATAGCGAATCAGGTTGAGGAAGCCCTCAATCTGCTGCGTCTGTTCCACCATCTCTGCGAAGGCCATCGTGGCCGACGCGCCCAGCGCCAGCGCCGTGACCGCCAGCATCAGCGCGGCGAAGGCCAGCGAGAACAGCAGCTTGCCGAAGAGGATGCTCATCGTCGAGCGCGGCACCATCATCAGCAAATAGCCCGTGCGCCCGCGCAGTTCGCTCGAATAGGCGGAGATGCCGCGCGTCAGCGCATAGAAGAAGGCGGCGAGGGCGTAGAGAAAGAGAAAGATCGTGGACAGGGCCAGCAGGCTCTCCTTGCCGAGCGCCTTGCCAAAGGGCGCGAGCAAAAACAGTCCCGCCGCGACCAGCAGCATCACCAGAAGGCTCGTGCGGTTCTTGCGGAATTCGTACTTGATGATCGTCAGCACTGCGCGTCACCTCCATACACCTCGCGATAGAGATCCTCCAGCGACCGCTCGCCGCAGAGCTCGTCGAGCGTCCCGGCGCGCACCAGCTCGCCGTGGCTCAAAAACAGGCTGCGATTGGCGACGACCTCCGCCTGCTCCACCAGGTGGGTGGAAATGAGCAGGATGCGTCCCGCGTCCCGGCGCGCGGCGATCTCTTCGATCACCCAGTCCCGGGTGAGCATGTCCACGCCGTTGATCGGCTCGTCGAACATCATCACCTCCGCGTCCCGGCTCAGCGCCAGCGCCAGGCGGAGCTTCGCGCTCATGCCCGAGGACAGAGTGCGGATGCGCGCGTCCATGGGGAGCTGTCCGCGCTCGACGCGGGCTTCATAGGCGGAAAAATCGAAATCTGAAAAGAAGTCCGCGTAGTACTTTCCCGCGTCGCGCGCGGTCATGTAGCTGTAAAAGTAATTCTCCGTGGGCATGTAGGCCACGCGGCGCTTGGTGGCCGTGCCGATGGGAACGCCGTCCAGCGCGATCTCCCCCGCGCAGGGGCTCGTCAAACCGGCGATCAGCTTCATTAGCGTGGTCTTGCCGCTGCCGTTCGGGCCGAGCAGCAGGCAGACATCGCCGCCGTTCAGTTCAAAACTCACGTCCCGCAGCGCATACACGCCATGGTACTTCCGACTCAAATTTTTCGCGCACAGTTTCATAACGCACTCCTCAATTCACGCATTCAATCGCCAGTTTCAGCGCCTTTGACGCCAGCTCCGAGGCGAGCTGGCTGCCCGCGCCGCCCTGCTCCACCACCACAGACACGGCGAAGGGGTGGGCGTCGTCGTATACGAAGCCGGTGTACCAGGCGTTGGTGGCGACGTTTTTGTCGTTGCTGGTCTCCGCCGAGCCGGTCTTGCCGCAGACGGTATAGCCGGAGATCGCCGCGCGCTTCGCGGTGCCGGATTTCACGGCGCCGTACATGTACTTCGCCACGGTCTGCGCCGCGTCCGCGCTCATCACCTGCCGGTAGACCCGGCTCTCGCCGCGGCGGGTGACCTGCCCCAGCGAAGTTTCGACCTTTTTGACGAGGTAGGGCTGCATCATCGCGCCGCCGTTGGCCACGGCGCCGGAGATCATCGCCATGTGCAGCGGCGTGACCAGCACCTCGCCCTGGCCGATGCCCGCCCAGACGAGGCCGTTCATGTTGCGCACGCCGGTGGGGAAGGACGAGTTGTAGATCATGAAGTCACCGAACTTGAAGTTCTCGTTGAAGCCGAACTTCTCGGCGGTGGCGCGCAGACGGTCCAGCCCGAGCTGGTAGGCCAGCTTGCCAAAGGTCACGTTGCAGCTCTGGGCGAAGGCGGTCTGCAGCCCGATCTCCCCGTGGGAGGTGCGGCCGGACATGCAGTTGATGCTGCCGCCCTCGTACTCCCAGACGCCGGAGCAGGTGAAGCGCTGCTGGACGACCGCCGGATCGTAGTCCAGCGCGCAGGCGAGGGTCACGATCTTGAACACCGAGCCCGGCGTGTACAGTCCCTGCAGGCAGCGATTCAGATAGGCGGTATCCGCCACGCCCTCGCCGGCGGCGTTGGCCGCGTAGGGATCGTAGTTGGGCAGGGAGACCATGGCCAGGATCTCGCCGGTCTTGTAGTTGGTCACGCACACCGCGCCGCTGTAGCCCTCGGGAAAGAGGCGCGCGATGCCCGCCTGAAGCTGCGCGTCCACGGTCAGCTGCAGGCTGGAGCCCACGTGTCGGGCGTTGTTGAACAGCTCCACCAGGCGGTCGGTGAGGCTCGTGGAAAGATCGAGCAGCGTGGCGGAGAAGAAGTTCTCCACGCCCGAGCCGGACATGCCTGCGGTATCGCCCACGGTCTGGCTGAGGGCGCGGCGGGCGGCCTCGTCGGCGAGATACGCGCGCTCGCCCTGAGCGTTCGTGGTGGCGAGCACCACGCCGTCGCGGTCGAGGATGTCGCCGCGCTGGGAATTGGTGTGCGCGAGGCGGGGATTGTAGGCGGTGGAGGCCCAGGCGTCGCCCTGGGTGTAGACCGTGTAGCCAAACCACACGCCCGCGCCGATGAACAGCGCCAGTACGAGGTAGCCCACCCTGCGCATGTTGCGCCGAAGCTCCTTCACAGGCCCACCTCCTCCTTGAGCGCCACGCGCTCGATGTCCGTGGCCTCGTCCTCGGCGTTGAGCGACGAGATGCCCAACAGCAGACCCATCGAGAAGAATGTGCTCACCAGAGAGGATCCACCGTAGCTCACCAGCGGCAGCGTCACGCCCGTCAGCGGCAGCATCTTGGTGTTGCCGCCGATGATGAGCAGCGCCTGCAGGCCGAAGATCGCCACCAGCCCGAAGGCGGTCAGCGAGTGGAAGCTGGTGCGGGCGTTCATCGCCACGATCAGCCCACGCAGTATGATGAGCACATACACCGCCATCAGTCCCAACGAGAAGATCAGACCGAATTCCTCGGCGACGGAGGTGAATATGAAGTCCGAATGATACAGCGGCACGTTGCGGGGCATGCCCAGGCCAAGCCCCGCGCCGAACATCCCGCCGGAGCCGATGGCCGCCAGCGCGCGCACGATTTGATAGCCTCCGTTTTGCGGATCGGCCCAGGGGTTCTGCCAGCAGGCCACGCGGTTCTGCACGTAGGGCAGCGCCTCGTAGGCGATCACCGCCGCGCCCGCGCCCATCGCGAGCCCCGCACCGCACAGCAGCGCGTTGGAGCTGGCCGCGTAGTACATCAGCACCGTGGTCAGAAAGTACAAGAGCACCGCGCCCAGGTCGCGCTCCGAGAGCAGTATGCCGCAGCAGAGCGCCGCGAACGCGATGGGCGGCAGGCAGCGCTCGAAGCGCGGCCGGTTGCAGAAGCCCGCGGCCAGCACCAGGATCAGCACCGGCTTCATAAACTCGCTGGGCTGGACGGTCATCTTGTTGCGGATCAGCACGATCCAGTTGCGCGCGCCGTCGTGCCACTCGCCGATCGCCCAGGGGGACGCCAGCGCCAGCAGGCACAGCGCGGCCAGCGGAACGGCGAACCTGCGCCAGCTTGTCCAGCCGCGCATGAACAGCACTCCGGCGAACAGGGCGAACACGCCCGCCGCCGCGAAGATTGCCTGGCTGCGGGGCGTGTCCTCCGAGGGACAGACAGCCGAGAGCGTGATGATCCCCACAGAGCACAGAAATAATACCAGGATCAGAATCGCCCGGTCCACCGGCCAGATCGAACCCATCAGATTCGCAACGAGCAGCGTCGTCAGCGGCACCGCGATCAGCAGGATCAGCGGAAAGGGGCTTTCGTTGTCGGGCCGCAGCGCCAACAGGCCGAGCGCCAGCACCTGAAAGATCACCACCGACGTGAGCAGCAGGCGCGTATTTGTGCGCATCAGCGCCCTGCGCATCCGTTCCGCCTTACGCATGGCCCGGCCTCCCTTCCTAATAAATTGCGGTTTGAAATTCTGGTTCGCGCTCTCTATGGATTCCGTCCCTCGATGAACGCCCGGATCATGTCGTTGGTCAGGCTCACGCCGTCGGCGGGAATTTCCAATTCGTCCCGGGCGTACCAGCCCGCCATGGAGAGCTCGCTTCGATCCAGCGTGATCTCGGGCGAACCGTCCAGTTCGGCAAAGTAACCAATCAGCAGGTCGCTTTCGATGCCCCAGGGCTGGGTGGTCCAGTAGCGCAGGTTCTTTACGCGAAGCCCGGTCTCCTCGAAGACCTCGCGCCGCACGGTGTCCTCGGCGGTCTCGCCGATCTCGGTAAATCCCGCCACCAGCGCATAGTTCTTGTAGGTTCGGCCCGCGTAGCGCGTGAGCAGGATTCGATCCTCGTGCACCACCGCCGCGATAATCGCGGGACAAATCTTCGGAAAGATCATGTTGCCGCAGCGCGGACAGGAGAGCATCCGCTGCCGTTCGTCGTGGCGCGTGGGGGCTCCGCAGCGGCCGCAGAAGCGGTTGTCCCGGTACCAGACGTAGAGGTGCCAGGCGGTCATCTCCGCGTAGACCTCGTGCCGGGGATTCAGCCGCCGGTGGGAGCGCACGTCGTCGTAGAAGAAGCCCTCGGGAAGCGGAAAGCCGTCGCGCAGGCCGGCGAGAAAGTAGTCCGTCTCCCCCACGCGAAACAGGTACGCGCTGCGCTCGATTCCCTCCGCGAGCTGCGCCCAATCAGGCAGAACCAGCGCGTCCTCCCGCCGGGAGACGAGCGCGGCGCTTTCCCGAAATACGCAAACCTTCGCGTCCGGCGTTGGGCGCGTGGGGCGATACTGATTGTCCAGCCGCAACGGGTCGATCTCCTGAATCATGGATGAGAGCGCCTCCGATCAAAAGTCGTCGTAATCGTCATAATCGTCGTATTCATCATACGCGTCCGGCCCTCCGGCGTTGCTGGGCCCGTCCCAGCGCTGCGCGGCGGCGGGATTCGCCCGAAACAGGTCGTCGGGCTCGAGCGCGTCCTCGTCGGATTCGAAGAAATCCTCGCCGTACTCCTCCCGGCCGCGCTTGCGGCGCGGCTTGCGGCGGCGCGCTTCCGGCACGGGATTGCCGCCGTCGGTGAGCACCAGCATCAGCCGCACACCGCCCACCTGCAGCACGTCGCCGTCCTGCAGCAGCAGCTCCCGCGCGGACCTTCCCGCGCCGTCGGCGATGCGCAGATTCGCGTGGCCGCGCACGAACACGCCCTCGTCGGTCATCTGATAGATGGCGTGGCGGCCGCGCACGCTGTGGTGGCGGACGCGAATGTCCGCGCGGCGGCTCGAGCCGATGGTCCCCTCCAGCGTCAGCGGGTAGCGCATGCCGGATTTGGCGCGCTCGCCGCCGTCCATCACCAGCAGTTCGCCGATGATGCCCGTGTCCGGGGAGAGCTTGCGCAGCCGCGCGGCGCGCTGGCTGTCCACCGACGCGCCGAACCATGCCCGGATCACGATCAGTACGATCAGCGCGGCGAAAACGTAGCGCATCGCCAGCGCCAGCAGTTCGTAGGTATTCGTGGACATGCGCCGCGCTCCTTCCCGGATAAATCTCCAGTCTCCATTATAATCCGCGAGCGCGGCCCGCGCAAGCGCCTTTCCCTGCGCGCGGGGCAGATGTACGCGGAAGATCACAATCGCGCTGGATTTTCAACACAAACGGACAGAAATCGTCGCATTTCTCGCAAACCATGGGGGCGGCCGCGTGTTATAATGGATCATGGTGAGTTGTAGTTGTACTTTGGAGATGAATCGCCTTGGAATTGAGCGCGCGGACCTACCTGATCGTGCTTCCCCTGATCTTTCTGGCGTCGCTGGTGGACTCCATCAGCGGCGGCGGCGGGCTGATCTCGCTGCCGGCCTACAGCCTGGCCGGGCTGGATTACGGCTTGGCCTCGGGCTGCAACAAGTTCAGCTCGTCGGCGGGAACGATCATGGCGACGATCCGCTACTTCCGGGGCGGCAAGATTCTGTGGAAGCCCGCGCTCGCGGCCGCCGTGGGCGCGCTGCCGGGCGCCTGGCTGGGCACGGAACTCTCGATGCTGCTGGGCACGCGCGTCATGAGCGTCTTCATGATCTGCGCCACGCCGGTGGTGGGGGTGTTCGTGGCGCTGAAGAAGGATCTGTCCGCCAAGCCCAAGCCCGTGACGCGGAAGACGCTGGCGATCTGCCTGCTCACCGGCTTTGCCACGGGAACCTACGACGGCTTCTTCGGCCCGGGTACCGGCACGTTTCTCATCCTGCTGCTGACCGCGCTCACCGGAATGGACATGGTGACCGCGTCGGCCACATCCAAGCCGGTGAATCTTGCCAGCAACCTCTCCTCGTTGATCGCGCGCATCGCGGCGGGTCAGGTGCTGTTCGCGCTGGCGATTCCTGCCATGTGCTTCAGCATGACCGGGGGTTGGATCGGTTCGAAGCTGGCGATGACGCGGGGCGCGAAGTTCATCCGCTTCGTGATGCTGGGCGTGCTCGCGCTGCTGGTGGCGCGGCTGATCGCGGATCTGCTCTGAGAGGGGACAAAAATATTCCGGCGGCCGTTTGAGCGGTCCCCGAGCGCCGATACTGATGGCGCGGGGCCGGAGCTCCGACGAACGCGGAGGGAAGAGACATGAAACTTAAAAAGATATGGAAAGTATGGCTCGCGCTGCTGCTGTGCGCGGTGCCGGTCTGCGCGGAGGGAAATGTTGCGCCGAGTGCGACGCCGGCGGGCGCGGAGGATTTCGTCGCCGCCAGCGCCTTGAAGGATGATGGCGTGATGCGCGTCGAACTGCGCTCTCTCGGCGCGCCCGGCGCGCTCAATCTGACGCTCGACGGCGTCTATACCGTAGAGCACGACGCGGGCTTCCGCTTCGCGCGGGGCGCGCAGATTTTACTGTTCGAAAGCGACGGCAAGGTTTGGCTGGAAGCGGGCGGGCTCACCATGGACATGGGTTCGGCGCTCACGCTGACCCGGCAAGCGGCCGGAAAGGATGCGGCGAACGGCCTGCGCATCGCCGAAGCGAAGAGGGATAACCTTTATCCCGGCGACTTGAGCGTATCAGTGGACGAAGGCGGACTGCGCGCGGTGCTGGCCATCGGCATGGAGGATTATCTCTGCGGCGTGGTGGCCTACGAGATGAGCGACAACTGGCCCCTGGAGGCGCTGAAGGCGCAGGCGGTGGCGGCGCGCACCTACGCCATGCGCGCCAAGTGGAACGCGGGCGGCCGGGACTACGACGTGGTGGACACCACCGCCGACCAGGTGTTCTTCGGCCTGGACGCGAACAACGCGAACGTGGCCGAGGCGGTGCGCACCACGGCGGGCGTGGTGGGCACCTACAAGGGCGGCTTCGCCAATTGCTTCTATACCGCCAGCAACGGCGGCGAGACCGCGCTGCCCTCGGATGTCTGGGGCGATGAGGGAGATTATGGTTACTTAGAGCGTCGCGCGGACCCCTACGATTTGGAGAATAAAAACAGCATGGTCGCCTCGGCGGTGTTCACGCCAGGCGCGACGGATCTCCCCGCGCTGAAGGAGATGCTTCAGGAGGCGCTGGAGGCGGAGAGCGGCGTCGAGGGGATCGAGTTTGAGGCGATCCGATCCATCGAACCGATGAATCCGGTCGCGAAGGGCAGCATCGTGTGCAAAAAGCTGCGCTTTACATTGACTGCCACCGCGCCGGTGGAGCGCCTGCGCCCGAGCGAGGACGACGCGGGCGCGCCCGGCAAGGCCGCGGGAAAGCCCGGCTCCGACGCGGCGCTCTACGCGATTGACTTCCTGCGCCGGCTGCTGCTGGGGAGCCCCTACGTGGCCGTGACGGAGCGGGAGACGCTGGATGAGGAATTCACCGTCGATCTGGACGTGTACGATCAGATCAAGGACGGGCTGGGCCTGTCGCTGAACGGAAGCGACTGCGAGGTGGCGAGCGTCTCGAAGGATATCTTCGGCTTCACCATCGAACTTCGGCGCTTTGGCCACGGCGTGGGCATGAGCCAGCGCGGCGCGCAGACCATGGCCGGCGCGCACGGCATGAGCTGGATTGAGATTTTGAACTTCTACTATCCGGGCATGGAGCTGGAGCGCATCGAGTGGGACGCGCCGAAGCTCGAGGCGCTGGAGGCGCTGTCGAACAGCTTCGGGCGCGCCCGCCCCGAGCCGAGTCCGGCGCCCACGCCCGCGCCGCTGCCGGAGCTGGAGGAGGGCGAATACTATGCCCGCGTTACGCTTGGCGACGCAAGCTCCAACATGAATCTTCGCCAGAGCCCTTCGACCCAGGCGCAGGTGGTGGCCCGGCTGTTCCACAATCAGCGGGTGATCGTCCGCGGGGAGGCGGACGCGGACGGATGGGTGAGGGTGCGCACCGCCGAGTACGAGGGCTACGCCAAGCTGGAATACCTGAAGGCGGAATCGGCGGATTGAACGAATGAAGCGGTTTCTTCGTAGAGCGGCGGCGGTTTTGCTGCTGGGGTTGGCGCTGGGCGTGCCGGTCTGCGCGACCGGCGCGGCTGCGGCACCGGAGGGGGACCCCTTCGTCCGCCTGGAGGCGGGCGCGGAGGAGACGATCGAATTCGTGCCCCCGGCGAACAGCGAGTACGCCGTGTATCTGTTCTCGGCGGGCAAAGGCGAGGCCGAGGGCTCCGCGGAGCTGACGCTGAACGGCGAGACAGTGATCGCGGGCGCGGGCAGCGGCGCGCTGTGCTCGGCGTGGCTGGTGGCGGGGGAGCGCTACGTGCTTCGAGTGCGCAGCGATGAACCCGCGATGGTTGAAATTGCCCGCAGCGCGCTCAGCCGCTGCTTCGATCAACCGCTGCCCGTGGAGGAAAACGTCCCCGGCGGGAAGATGATCGCCCGCGCCTACGACGCGCACTGGTACGAATTCGAAGCGAGTGCGGTCGGAAGGCTGATGTTCACCTGCGTGCCTGAGGAACCGGGGATGGAGCTGCGCGCCGCGCTCTTTGACGAGAGCGGCGCGATGATCTCGGAGTTGGAAGCGCTGCCCGGCGGCGCGTGCATGCTGCTGACGAGAACCAGAGCGAACCGCCGCTACTATCTGCGCGTCTGCGCGCCCGGTGGACAGACAGGCTACTACTTTTTGACGATCCATCGCCGCGCGGAGGATACCATCACCAGCGCGCTGCGCTTTGAAGAGGAGGAGCCGCAGACGCTGGCCGCCGGGAGCGCGGTCAACCTTGCGGAGCGGCTACGCGGCGAGGCGCTGCTCTGGGCGTCGGACGCGCCCGAGGTGGCCGCGGTCGCCCAGGACGGCACGGCGGTGGGGCTCGCGCCCGGCGCGGCGAACATCACCGCCTACGGCATGAATTCCCAGGCCGTATGCCGGGTCGAGGTTGTGGACGTGCCCCTGGAGGGGCTGCGCGTGCTCAATTCTCCAATGCAGCTCGCCGTCGGGGACGAAGTGGAAGTTGCCGTCGCGCGCGCCCCGCGAAACGCCTCGGAGCGCGGCCTGCGCTTCTCGATCGCCGATCCCGCAATCGCGTCGGTGACGGAGGCGGGCGTGGTGACGGGGCTCGCGCCGGGGGAGACGCGGCTCACCGTGACGAATCCGTCGGGCGAGATCTCGGCGGAGGCAGTCGTGCATGTCGAGCCCGCCGGGCGCCGGTACCGTGCGCTGCTGGTGGGCGAGCAGAACTATCCATTCGGCGTGAACGCCGAGCGCACGGGGTCGGAAAACTCCGTCGCCGCCCTGGCGGGTCTGCTGGAATCCGGCCGCTTCTCGGTTACGGATTACGAGGTGCGCGCGCGCGCGGACCTCTCCCGGGCCGAACTGATCGCGGAGATTCGCTCCGCCTTCGGGGACGCGGCGGAGGGGGACGTGTCGCTGCTCTACGTCACCTGCCACGGCAGCTACACCGGCGGCATGAGCTTTTTGGAGTTGTCGGACGGCTCCAAGCTGTCCGCGCGGGATTTGGAGCGGGAGCTGCGGCGCGTGCGCGGCACGGTGGTCGCGATGATCGACTGCTGCGGCAGCGGCGGCGCGATCGGCGCGGCGTCGGAGCGCGCGGCCTTTGCCCGGGGGATCACCGGCGCGTTTTCCGGCGCGGCGATCCGGGGCAGCCGGTATCGGGTGCTGTGCAGCGCGGGGTTGGATGAGGACAGCTTCCGCCTCGCCTTCAACGGGGAGTCGGGCGCGGGCACGATGGCGACGGTGTTCGCGCGCGCACTGTGCGACGGCGCGGGCTGGAACCTCGACCGAAACGCGCGGGGCACCATGGGCGCCGACGACGATTACGACGGCGCGGTCACGCTGGAGGAGCTCGCGCGGTACATGGCCGGGCGTGTCGATTGGTATCTGGACCGGGCCTCGGAGCTGACGGGGACGGTCTATCGCCAGAGCGTGCACGTCTATCCCGAAGGGGATCCCTTCGTGCTGTTTGAGTGAATACGGGAGGAAGAGAACATGAGGTTTAACGCGGAAAAGGTCAGGGATCAGATCGTTCAGTGGACGCGGGACTGGTTTGAGGAGAACGGCAAGGGCTGCAACGCCGTACTGGGCGTGTCCGGCGGCAAGGACTCCTCGGTGACAGCGGCGGTGTGCGTCGCGGCGCTGGGAAGGGAGCGCGTGGTGGGCGTGCTGATGCCCAACGGCGAGCAGCACGACATCGACGTATCCCGAAGGCTCGTGTCGTTTTTGGGCATTCGCTCCTTTGAAGTCAACATCCGCGCCGCCTACGAGGGCGCGATGGAGGCGCTGCGCGGCGCGCTGCCGGAGATTAGCAACCAGACGGTGGTCAACCTGCCGCCGCGGCTGCGGATGTCGGTGCTCTACGCGGCGAGCCAGAGCCTGAACGGCCGGGTGGCGAATACGAGCAATCTGTCCGAGGACTGGGTGGGCTACGCCACGCGTTACGGCGACACCGCGGGCGACTTCAGCCCGCTGTCCAAACTCACGGTGCAGGAGGTCAAGGCCGTGGGCCGCGCGCTGGGCCTGCCGGAGGAATTTGTGGAGAAGCCGCCCATCGACGGCCTGTGCGGCAAGACGGACGAGGACAATCTGGGCTTCACATACGCGGTGCTGGACCGCTACATCCGCACCGGGATATGCGCGGATCCGGAGGCGAAGGCGCGCATCGACCGCCTGCACGCGATGAATCTGTTTAAACTCGCGCCGCTGCCGGTGTTTCCATTGAGGAAAGAGGATTTCAGCGTTTACGAATAAATTCCAATAAAATTAAGAACGCCGCTGCAGGGATCGGACGGATCCTCCGCGGCGGCGCTTTTTGTGCGATTAAATGATCTTCGCCAGGAATTCCTGCGTTCTGGCGTTCTGCGCGTGGGAAAAGATCTGCTCCGGAGAGCCCTCCTCCAGGATGCGCCCGCCATCCATGAACAGCACGCGGTCGCCCACCTCACGGGCGAAGCCCATCTCGTGGGTGACGACCACCATCGTCATGCCCTCGTGGGCGAGGTTCTTCATCACTTCCAACACCTCGCCGACCATCTCGGGGTCGAGCGCGGAGGTCGGCTCGTCGAAGAGCATCACGTCCGGCTCCATGCACAGCGCGCGCACGATGGCGATGCGCTGCTTCTGGCCGCCGGAGAGCTGGTTGGGATAGGCGTCCGCGCGGTCGGCCAGACCCACGCGCTTCAGCAGTTCCCGGGCCATTCGGTCCGCGTCCTCCTTGCTCTTCTTGCGCAGCTCCACCGGCGCGACGGTCATGTTGCGCAGTACCGTCATGTTGGGGAAGAGGTTGAAGTGCTGAAAGACCATGCCCATCTTCTGGCGGTGCAGGTTGATGTTGACCTTGGGGTCTGTGATGTCCACGCCCTCGAAGGTGATCGTGCCCCTGGTGGGCATCTCCAGCAGGTTCAGACAGCGCAGGAAGGTCGACTTTCCCGAGCCCGACGGCCCGATCACCACGACGACTTCGCCGCGATGAATGTCTGTGGACACGCCGTTCAGCGCGTGAATCTTCCCGCCGAAGTGCTTCTCCAGGTCGCGCACTTGAATTAAGGTATCAGTGGTCACTGCTGCGCAGCCTCCTCTCCAGTATGCCCACGAGCTTCGTAAAGAACATCACCACGACCAGGTAGATCAGCGCCACCGCCAACAGCGGCATGAACGGCGAATAGGTGCGGCTTCGGATGATGTCGCCCGCCTTGGTCAGGTCCTGGATGGCCACGTAGCCCGCGACCGACGTCTCCTTGAGCAGCGCAATGAACTCGTTCGCCAGCGAAGGCAGCACGTTCTTGATCGTCTGCGGAATGACGATGAAGCGCATCGTCTGCAGATAGTTGAAGCCCAGGCTGCGCCCGGCCTCAAACTGGCCGTTGTCGATGGCCATGATGCCGCCGCGGATGATCTCCGCCACGTAGGCGCCGGAGTTTAAGCCGAACGCCAGCGACGCCACCAGCGTGCCGTTGCGCACGCTCGCCAGGATCACGAAGTAGATGATCATCAGCTGCACCACCACGGGTGTGCCGCGGATGACCGTCAGGTACACCCGGCAGAACCAGTCCGCCACGCCGAAGAGCTTCCGGCCCAGCGTCGGGCGCGCGTTGTCGGCGGTCTTGTCGTAGGTGGAGCGCACCATCGCGATGACGATGCCCAGCGCCAGGCCCATCAGACCGGAGAGCAGCGTGATCAGCGCCGTCTGCCCGAGGCCGCTCAACAGATATTGCCAGCGGTTATCGTTGATGAAATTCAGTGTGAAGTCCGCCTTCAAACCCTCAAACCAGGCTTGCATGTACTTCCTCCTCCGCTACGGTGATATGGAAATCGGAAACGCGCAGGCGTTTCCGATTTCACGGGGTTCATATCCCGGCTCATTCGGCGGGGATGTACTTGTTGATGATCTCGGCCACGGTGCCGTCGGCGATGAGCTCCTTGAGCGCGTCGTTGATCTTGCCGGTCAGCTCGCTGCCCTTCTGCACGGCGATGGCGTAGTCCTCCTCGGTGTAGGCGGTGTCCAGAATCTTGAGGCCCTCATTGGCGGCCACGAAGTTCTTGGCGGGCTCGTTGTCGATGACCACGCAGTCGATCTTGCCGGAGGTCAGCGCCAGCACGGCGTCCGCGCCATTCTTGAACTGCTGCACGGTGCCCAGGCCAGCGTCCTGAATGTCGCCGGTGCAGTAGATGTCGCCGGTGGTGCCGCTCTGCACGCCCACGGTGTGGTTCGCGCCCTCGGCAAACAGATCGTCCACAGAGGTGATGTCGCTGTCCTCGGGAACGATGATCGCCTGCACGCCGGTGGCGTAGCTGTCGGTGAAGTCCACGGACTGCTTGCGCTCCTCGGTGACGGTCAGACCGGCCATGATGAAGTCGATCTTGCCCGCGACCAGCGCCGGGATGGTGGCGTCAAATTCCATGTCGTCGATCACCAGGTCGTAGCCCAGCTTCTCGCAGATCGCCGCAGCAACCTCGGCGTCGATGCCCACGATCTTGTCGCCCTCGTAGAACTCATAGGGCGGGAAGGTGGCGTTGGTGCCCATGTGCAGCTCCTCCGCCATGGCCATGCCGGTCAGGGCGAACATACAAACCAAAACCAGAGCGAGAATCTTTTTCATATTTGTTTTCCTCCTGCGTTGAACGCGATTGATGTATGAATTATACAACCGAACCCGGAAATTTTCAAGCATTTCGGGCTCGATTTAACATAACATGCACAATATTCGTATATTCATGCAGATATTCAATCCTCGAAATCAATTCCCGTAGATGAAATTATGCAGCAGTTCGGCGTTTTCGGCGAAGTCGGGGCGAACGCTCCAATAGCCCTGATACATGCCGGAGGAGAAGGTGCCGTCCGCCGGGACGCGGAATTCCTCGATCTGCGACAGATCCAGATCCATGCCCACGCGCGCGAGGGCCATGAGCTCGGCGAGATTCAGGTTTGTCTCCACGTAGTTGACCAGCGTGGTCACGATGCCCAGCAGCGTGGCGGCGTTCGCGCCGCTCTTGAGCTTGCCCGCCATGGCGAGCAGCACGGTGCGCTGACGCTCGGTGCGCACGTAATCGCTGTCGATCTTGCGGATGCGGGCGAAGGCGGTGGCCTGATTGCCGTTCAGGTGGACGTTTTCGCCGCTCTCTTCCAGCTGCTCCATGGCGGACAGGCCTGACAGGTCGAACAGACCCTTGTTGAGCGCCTTGCGCTCCGCCTCGGTCACGTCGATGTCGATGCCGCCGAGCAGGTCGATCACCTCGGCGACGCCCGCCATGCTGATCAGCGCATACTTTTCGATGTTCATGCCGAAATTTTCGTTGATAGCGCGGATCGTCAACTCTGGGCCGCCCACGGCGCAGAGCTCCGTAAGCTTGCGATGGCCACTCGAACCGGGCACCGGAATCCAGGTGTCGCGCAACAGGGAAGTCATCTTCACGCGGCTTTCCGCCGCGTTGACGGACAGGATGATCATGGAGTCCGTGCGCTGGCGGGTATTTTTGGTGTAGGAATCGCAGCCGAGCAGCAGAATGTTCTGCCAGCCGTCCTCACCGGACGCTTTGGCGAAACAGGGCAAGCAGGCGGCGAGCAGCGAAATCGCCGTCCAGACCGCGAATATCCGAATCCAGTTTTTCTTTTGCATCGCTATCCTCCGAGGTATGACAGATATGTGCAAATACTATATTTTATTATAGACGAATACAGATTTTTTGCAAGCGCGGACGGGCGAAGGGGGAATTTTTCCCAGGCACTCATGCGCGCTCGAACGGAGGTCACTTCGCGTATTTGTAGATCTGTTCGAGAACGGCGTCCACGCCGTTGAGCGCGCCCTCGGCGGCCATCGCATTGTAGAATTCGCCCCGGTCGCGATAGAGCGCAATGATGTCGTTTACGAGCGTTTGCGGCGTCATCTCTGCCTGGTCGAGCACGCGGCTCAAACCGCGGTCCGCGAAGGACTTCGCGTTCAAAATTTGATCGCCGCGGCTGGCGGAGGCGGGGTAGGGAATCAGCAGCGCGGGCTTGCGCAGCGCCAGAATCTCGCACAGTGCGTTCGATCCGGCGCGGGAGACCAGCACGTCCGCGCAGGCGTAGGCGTCGGCCATTTCCTCATTGAGGTACTCGCACTGCACGTAGTTGGGCGCGCCATCCAGATCATGGGCGAGGTTGCCCTTGCCGCACAGGTGGAGAATCTGAAAGGAGGCGCAGAGGTCCGAAAGCGCCGCGCGCACGCACTCATTGATGGCCTGCGCGCCGGAGGAGCCGCCCACCACCATCAGTACCGGCAGATTCTGGTGCAGTCCAAAGCGCGCCAGGCCCGCATCGCGGTTGCCGCGCAGCACCTCCGGGCGGATGGGCGTGCCCGTGTAGACGCCCTTGCCCTTGGCGTACTTCACGGCTTCGGGGAAGGTGCAGCACTGCGCGGAGGCGAAGGGCAAACACAGCTTGTTCGCCAGGCCGGGGGTGAGGTCGGATTCGTGGGTCACCACCGGCACGCCGTTGAGCTTCGCGCCGTAGACCACCGGCACGGAAACGAAGCCACCCTTGGAAAATACGACGTTCGGCCGGATCCTGCGGATGATGCCCGTGGCCTGGGCGACGCCCTTGATTACGCGGAAGGGATCGGAGAAGTTCTTCGGATCGAAGTAGCGCCGCAGCTTGCCCACGGCCACGGTGTAGAAGGTCACGTCCGGCACGCGGGAGATCAGCTCCTGCTCGGGGCTGTTCGCGCCGCCGATGTAATGCACCTCCCAGCCGTCGGCCTGGAGCCGCGGGATGAGCGCCAGATTCGGGGTCACATGGCCGCCAGTGCCGCCGCCCGTCATAACGATTTTCTTCATGACAAAACGCCTCTCCTCCGAGAGAAATCAGATTTCGCTTCATTATAGCACGCGCGCTGAAAAATGTTTTTATCTCGCTGTAAAAAGTTCTTTTGTTTTCCAGCGAAATGCGCTATTATATAAGAAGGGCGGCCTTGCGCCGCTCGGATTCGGAGGTGGAGCATGAGTTATCAGGCGCTTTACCGCGCGTGGCGGCCCACGACGTTTTCGGAGATCTGCGATCAGGACGCCGTCGTGCGCACGCTCCGGCGCCAGGTGGAGACGGGACACATCGCGCATGCCTATCTGTTCTGCGGTACCCGCGGCACCGGCAAGACCACCGCGGCGAAGGTGTTGTCCCGGGCGGTTAACTGTCTCTCGCCCCGCGACGGCGATCCCTGTGGGGAGTGCGAGATCTGCCGGGCCATTCTGCGGGAGAACTGCATGGACGTGCTCGAGATCGACGCCGCCTCCAACAATGGCGTGGACGAGATCCGCGACCTGCGCGAAAAGATCAAATATCCCCCCACCACGGCCCGCTACAAGGTCTACATCATCGACGAGGTGCACATGCTCTCCTCCGGCGCGTTCAACGCGCTGCTCAAGACGCTGGAGGAGCCGCCGCGCCACGCCGTGTTCATTCTCGCCACCACGGAGCCGCAGAAGCTCCCGGCCACGATCCTCTCCCGCTGCCAGCGCTTCGATTTCCACCGCATTTCGGTGGAGGCCATCGTAGCGCGGCTCAAGGTGGTGCTCGCGGGCATCGGCCGCGAGGCCACGGAGGGCGCGTTGCGGGAGATCGCCCGCGCCGCCGAGGGCGCGATGCGCGACGCGCTTTCGCTGCTGGACGTATGCCTCTCCTTTACGGAGGGCGAGGTGAGCGCGGCGTTGGCCCGGGACGTGCTGGGCACCGTGGGCCGGGACTTCATGTTCGGCTTCGCGGACGCGCTGATCGCCTGGGACGCCGCCGGGGCGCTGCGCGCGATTGACGAGGCGATGCGCCGGGGCGGCGATCCCCGGGTGTTCTCGCTGGACGCGGCCAACCACCTGCGCGCCGTGCTGCTGGCGGACATCGCCGGAGACGATCTCGCGCAGCTGCTGGAGATCACGCCCGAGGATGCCGCGCGCTTTCGCGAGCAGGCGGGCCGCGCCAACCGGGAGCAGCTGATGCGCGCGATGGAGCTGTTCATGCGCGTGGAGAGCGAAATGAAGTGGGCCACGCAGCCGCGCGTCATACTGGAGCTGGCGGCGGTGCGCGCCTGTCACCCCGAGCAGGAGGAGAGCGCGGAACTTTCCGAGCGCCTGGCGCGCATGGAGCGCATGCTGGAGAACGGCGTGGTCGCCGCCGCGCCCGCCGCGAAACCCGCGCGGGAGAAATCCGCCGCGCCCGCGGAAGCGCCCGCTCCGGCAGCAAGGGCCGCGGAGGCGCCCGCGGGCGCGCCGCCGCAGGCGTATCTGGACGCCATTGAGAAGCTCGGCGCGGAGAATCCGTCCATTCGCAACATGATACGGAAAATGCGCTTCGTAAGCGCCGGGGACGGCGCGGTGACGGTGCGCTTCGGCCGGGACGCGGTGATCGTGCGCCGGCTGCTGGAGGGCCGGACGCAGCTGATCGAGGCCGCACTGAGCGAGAGCTTTGGCGCGCCGACGCGGCTGATCATGCAGAGTGAGGGCGAGGTGCCCGTCCAGACGCGCGGCGCGGCGCGCAGCGCGATCGACCGCTCCCTGGACATGTTCGACCGGGACAAGATCGTGTTCACGGATTGAGTCATGGAGAAAAGGCGCGATTCCGAGGCCCACGGCGGCCATCGCTCAAGGATGCGGCAGCGGGTGCGAAGCGAAGGCTTCGAGGGCCTGGAGCCCCACGAGATCATCGAATTTCTGCTGTTTTACGCCATTCCCCGGCAGGATGTAAACGAGCTGGCGCACCGCCTGATCGAACGCTTCGGCGGCGTGCGCGAGGTGCTCGGAGCGGAACCGGCGGCGCTCGCGCGCGTCCCCGGCGTGGGCACACGCACGGCGAAATGGCTCGCGCTGGTGGGGGAGGCCGTCGCGGCCTGCGCGCCGCTGAGCGCGGAGGATCGCCCCCAGCTGCGCAACTGCGTGGACGCATTCCGCTTCGCGGTGCGGACGCGAAGGGAGCTGCCGCCGCCCTGCTGCGTGCAGCTCTGCCTGGACGCGGCGGGCCGCCTGCTGTATCGGCGGCCGGTGTGCGCCTCGCTGAGCTGGGGTGAACCGGATGCGCTCCGGGCCGCGCTGGGGGACATGCTCGGCGCGCAGGCGAACAGCGCCATTCTGCTGCTCTTGACCGGGAACCGCGCTCCCGAACCCGGCGGCTACGATGTCGACCGCGCCCGGCGCTACGCGGACGCGCTGCGCGCGGCGGACTGCGAGCTGCTGGACGTGATTTTGGTGGGCGGCGACGATCTCTTCAGCATGCGCCGGGCGGGAATGATCCCCGACGCGGAGGTGAATGCCGCGGCGCTGGCGCTGCGGGAGGACTACCAGCGCGATATGCCCGAGGGCGAACTGCGCGCGGAGGATTTCCGCGAGCGCGAGCAGCCCTGAAATTTATGCGCAAGGGGTGGAACCGATGAGTACATTTCTGACGGCGGAGCGGGATATTCTGCTGTGGATTCAGGAACATTTGCGCGCGGCGGCGCTGACCCCGCCGATGCGGCTGTTTTCGCTGCTCGGAGATAGGGGGCTTTTCTGGATCGCGCTGACGGTCGCGCTGCTGTGCTTCCGCCGCACGCGGCGCGTGGGCGTCTACTGCGCCGCGTCGATGGCACTCACGTTTCTGGTCGTCAACTGCGCGGTGAAGCCGCTGGTGGCGCGGATCCGCCCCTACGACCTGTTTCCGGAGATCCAGCTGCTGGTGCATGCGGAGAGCGACTTTTCCTTTCCGTCGGGCCACAGCGCGAATTCTTTTTCCGTGGCCTGGGTGCTGTTCCGAATGGCGCCAAAGAAGTACGGCGTGCCCGCGCTCATACTGGCGGTGCTGATCGCGCTTTCGCGGCTGTACGTGGGCGTACACTATCCCACGGACGTGCTCGCGGGCGCGGCCGTCGCCATACTGCTGGCGGAGCTCTGCCTGCGCCTGCTGCCGAAGGCGGAGCGCCGCCTCGCGCGGAGATAAGACTAGTTTTCCATCAATGCTGTCACGAAAGGATGGGAGCGCACGTGCCGCCGGTTTCGATCATGATTAAACCAGTCTCGGGAGCGTGCAACATGCGCTGCCCGCACTGCTTCTACGCGGACGAGATGGAGCGCCGGAAGCGCGGCCTGCGGCCTGCGATGTCGACGGAGACGCTCGAGTGCGCCGTCCGCGCCATTTTCGCCGATGCGGACGGACCGGTGAGCCTGCTGTTTCAGGGCGGCGAACCGACGCTGGCAGGCGTGGAGTTCTACGAAGCCCTGCTGCGGTTTGAGGAAAAATATAACGCGAAAAAGCTCCCCGTCGCACACGCGATGCAGACAAACGGGCTGGAATTGTCCGATGGGATGATCGACTTTCTCGCGCGGGAGCGCTTTCTCGTGGGCGTTTCGCTGGACGGCTTCGCGGAGACGCATGACGCGGCGCGGCCGGACGCGCAGGGCCGGGGGACGTTCGAGCGCGTGCGCGCGAATCTGGAGCGGCTGTGCGGCGCGGGCGTGGAGTGCAGCGCGCTCTGCGTGGTGAACGACGCGGTGGCGCGCAAGCCCGAGGCGGCGTTCAAAACGCTGGCGCGATACGGCCGCGTGCAGTTTATACCCTGCCTCGATCCGCTGGACGGCCCGCCGCGCGCCGACGCACTGGCGCCGGAGCGCTATCTCAACTTTCTGGAGGCGGCATTCGAACTCTACGAGCGCGCCTACTACGCCGGACGGCCCGTGAGCGTGCGCAATTTTGACAACTGGCTGCTGATTCTGTTGGGCCTGCCGCCGGAGAGCTGCGGCATGGCGGGCCGCTGTGCGCCAGGGCTGGTGGTGGAGAGTGACGGCGAGCTGTATCCCTGCGACTTCTACGCGCTGGATGAATGGCGGCTGGGAAACGTGGCGGACACAAGGCTCGCGGACGCGCTGCGCTCGGAAACCATGCGGCGCTTTCTGGAGGCGTCCTTTGTCGTCCCGGAGCGGTGCCGCGAATGCCGCTGGTATCCGCTCTGTCGAGACGGCTGCCGCCGGGAACGCGACCCGGAGACTCACGTCAACCATTGGTGCGATGCGCGTAAGGCCTTCTTTGACTTTGCCGCTGAGCGCATGGCGGCGATGGCCAGAGATATGCGAAGGAGGGCGCGATGACCGCTGAAAGCGAAAATTGTGTCTCTTTGTACTTGAAACGTACAGGACGCGCATCGGCGCAATAGAAAACAGGAGGTATATCCCGCGCCGGGAGAAACAAAACTTATCATTGGAATCGAAAAACGCCCGTGAATCGATCATTCCGGGCGCGCTGTTTTTTTAGATCCGCTTTCGTCAAAGATGAGGTCGTCGCGGAAATCGCTTTTTACACCTTTCAATTCGCAAAAAAAACATGCTCTATGGTGAAGGCTTGCGCCTATCACGAAGAAAAGGGTGTGTTTCATGTGAATTACGATGAAAAAGTCACCGGCCGCGTCATCAGCGAACTGCGCAGGGAGAAGGGCGTTACGCAGGAGGTGTTGTCCGGGCTCGCGGGAGTCGCGCGCAGTCATCTGGCGATGATCGAGAGCGGAACGGTGCAGGCGAACGTCGATACGCTCTGGCGCATCTCGGAGGCATTGGGGCTCCGGCTGAGCGAATTGATTCGCATGGTCGAGGATCGAATGAAGTAAAAAGCCGCCGCGGTGAAGAACTCGCCGCGGCGGAAGCGTCAGTCCACGATCTCCGGCCGCGCGCCCTCAGCGCGCTCGATCCACCACAGCAGCCGCCGGCGCAGCATTCGCTTCGCTTCGGCATACCTGGGATCGCCCGCCACGTCGTTGAGCTGGTTCGGATCGGCCTTCAGGTCGTAGAGGTAGTCGTCGGCGTAGACGTCTGCCGCAGCGTGGCGGCCGCCGTCCACGCCGGGCGCGTAGACGCCGTAGAGGTAGTCCGGCGTGCGGAGGCAGCGGCCCACCTTGCTCTCGCTGACCTGGGCGAAGACCTCGTTGGGGCGGTCGGGCGCGAGCGCGGCGAGGTTTTCGCCGATCATCGCGTCGCCGACATCCACTCCGGCCAGCGCGAGGATCGTCTTGGGCAGCCCGGCGGTGCTCACGATGCGCTCTTCGACCCTGCCGCCCGCGAACGGCCCGCCCGCGATCACCAGCGGCACCCGCAGCGCCGCGTCGTGGCCGGTGCGCTTGTAGTCATCGTAGCCGCACATGTGATCCCTGTTGCGGGTCTTGAAGTGGGAGCCGTGATCGGCGGCGAAGAGAATCACCGTATTCTCGTACAGCCCCTCGGCCTTCAAACGGTCGATCACCTTGCCCAGATTCCGGTCCAGCGCCGCGCACGCGCCCAGATAGTCGGGATATTCCGCCGCCGCGTCGCCGCCCAGGGCGGCGAGGTCGGGGGGAAGCACGAAGTTCGCGAAGCGCTCTTTTGAGCCCTCCGGACCCTCGTAGTGCTTGCGGTCGTTCTGGTGGTGCGGCTCGATGTGGGAGATCGTCATGAAGAACGGCTTCTCCCGGTCGTACTGGTCGAAGAAATCGAGCGCCAGGTCGGTGATGCAGTCGGCGCGGTAGCCGTGGAAGTCCACGCGGCGGTTGTTCTCATCGAACACATAGCCGTCGTAGCCGTGGGAGGTAAACTCCAGCACGTCCGCCGTGCGCCAGTAGCCCCTGTAGCCGCCGCGCAGCTCCTCGGGGATGGCGGTGATCGTATGGTCGATCGTGGGCTTCTGCTCGAGCTCGCCGTCGCTGGCCAGGTGCCACTTGCCGATGTAGGCAGTCTCGTAGCCCGCCTCGGTGATGTAGTCCGCCAGCGTCTTGACGTTCGACGGCAGCATCACGTTGTTGCGAAAGCACCCCGTGTCGGTGGGCCACTTGCCGGTCTGAAACAGCGCGCGGCAGGGGCCGCATACCGGCTGCGGCGAGAATGCCCACTCGAACCGCGTGCCTTCGGCGGCGAGCGCGTCCAGCCGGGGCGTGACATCGAGCGGCTGGCCGTAGCAGCCGCAGGTGTCGGCGCGCTGCTGGTCGGTGAAGAAAAACAGAATGTTCGGTCGATCATTCCTTGGCATCCGCGGATTTCCTCCTCTCCTTGAACCGGCTCATGAGCACCGAGGCCACCGCGAGCACCGTCAGCGCGATGAAGATGAAGCAGAAGGGGCTCGAGAAGAAGATGCTCGGGCTGCCCTTCGAGAGCTGCAGCGCGCGGCGGAAGTTGGTCTCGGTCATGCGGCCCAGCACCAGACCCAGCAGGATCGGCACGGCCGGGAAGTCGATCTTTCGCAGGATCCACGCGATGGCGCAGAAAGCCAGCGCCACGCCCACGTCGAAGTAGCTCTTGTTGACCGAGTAGGCTCCGGCGAAGCAGAAGATCACGATGATGGGGGTCAGGATTTCCTGCGGCACGCTGACCACCTTGGCGAACAGGTTCGTCAGGAACCGGCCCTGCAGGAACATGAACAGGTTGACGAAGATCAGGCCGATCATGATGGCGTACATGATGTCGCCCTGCGTGGTGAACAGGCTCAGGCCCGGATTCAGGCCGTTGATCATCAGCGCGGAGAGCATGATCGCCACGCAGCCGTCGCCGGGAATGCCCAGCGTGAGCAGCGGGATCAGCGTCGCGCCCGTCACGGCGTTGTTGGCGGATTCCGCGGCGGCGATGCCCTCCACGGAGCCGTGGCCGAACTCCTCCTTGTGCTTGGAGATGGCCCGCACCCGGTCGTAGCTGAACCAGCTCGCCATGGACGCGCCCGTGCCGGGGATGATGCCGATGATCGTGCCGATCAGCGAGCTCATGAACATGGGCAGGATCATCCGCTTCCGTTCGGACTTGGTGATCTCGCCGCCGTCCTTGATGCGGGAGGTGTCCAGCACCATGCGCTCCTCCTTGCCCTCGGCCTTGGTCAGCACCTGCGAAAGCGCGAACAGACCGATCAGGCAGATGGCGAGATCGAGCCCGAGATACATGCGGTCCATGCCGAAGTTTAGCCGCGCGCGGCTGGTCATCGGGTCGGAGCCAATGCAGGAGATCAGCAGCCCCAGGCACGCGGCGATGATGCCCTTCAACATGCTGTCGCCGGAGATGCCCGCGATGATCGTCAGTCCGAACAGGCACACCAGGAAGTATTCGGCGGTGCCCAGCATCGCGGCCAGCTTCGCCACCTGCGGCGCGAGGAACAGCAGCATCAGCGCGGAGAAGATGCCGCCGAAGGTGCTGGCGTAGAGCGCGATCTTCAGCGCGGCCTTGGTGCGGCCCTGCTTGTTCATCGGATAGCCGTCGAGCATGGTGGCGGCCGCGTGGGGCGTGCCCGGCGTGTTGATGAGAATGGCGCTGACGCTGCCGCCGTAGCCGCCCGCGCAGTAGATGCCCAGCAGGAACATCATGCCCGGTATGGCCGTCATCTGGTAAGTGAACGGCAAAAACAGGATGATGCACAGAATTACCGTCAGCCCGGGAACGGCGGCAAACACGCTTCCGATGAACACGCCCAGGTTGAGCCAGATGAAATTTTCGACGTGGAACAGGTTTTGCAGCGCGGGGACGATGTATTGCAGCATTCCGATCCCCCCTTAGAAATTCACATTCAGCCCGAAGCGGAACGCGACCCAGATCAGCACCGCCGCGACCAGCACGACGGCGTAGTACAGCGGCTTCTTGCAGCGGAAAAACAGCAGCATCAGCAGCGCGAACACGCAGGAGCCGACGGCGAAGTTGTTCGTCCACTGGCAGACAAAGAAGTAAATGAGCATGAACAGGAAGATCAGCAGCGCGCGAACCTCCACCAGCAGATTGATTTTCGTAACCTTGATCGGCTGATGGCGGATCAGCTTGACGACCTGCGTGATCACCAGCGCGGCGCTGCACGCGATCAGCACGTACATCAGCAGATTCGGGAACGCGCGCCCAGTGACGACCTCCTTCTTGCCGACCTCAATCTGGCTCGGAATGATGAACAGCATCGCCACACCGAAGATCAAAAAGAGAACGCCGCCCAGCAGATCGGTGGGCACGGCCATCTCCTTTTGCCTGAGCTTTGCGCCGGTCTCGTCCAGCCAGCGGTCGACGCGGGCGAGCGGCCCGCCGCGTTTGGCCTGATTATCCATTGAAAATCACCTCATGAAAAACAACGCAATCGCATAAACTCTCCCATCGCAGAAACGAAGAAATCTGACCCTCGAATCAATGGGGTCAGATTTCGGAGGGAAATGCTGAGCCTCCATCAGAACCGCAAGGCAGGGCTTCTGGCCCTTGAATCTATGGGGCCAGAAGCCCGTCACTCATGCGCGGCAGCAGGTGGCTGTCGGCCCCGCCGACTATTCGGCGACCAGGTCGTAGTACTCGTTGACGATGGCCTGCACGTTGTCGATGTGCGCCTTCACATCCTCCTCAGCCATGGGATCGACCTCCAGCAGCATGTCGTCGTGCAGCCAGGTGACCATCTCCTCGTCGGCAAGGATGTCGTCGTACAGCTTCTTGAGCTCCTCGATCTTGGCCGCGTCGGTGCCGGCCTTGGCGAAGATGAAGCAACGGTTGCGGAAGTAGGGGTAGCCGTACTGGCCCACGCCCTCGACGCCTGCGAACGGTCCCTGGGCGATCGGCTCGCCGTCAAACGCGCAGATCACCTTCACGCCGCCCTGGTTATAGGTCTCGAGAATCTGGCTCTGGTGGGAAACCGCCAGGTTGGTCTCGCCGCGCGCCACGGCCTGTGCCGCTTCGCCCGCGCTCTCGTAGGGGATGATGGTGAGCTGCTCGCCGTAGCCCATCGCGCCAATCAGCGCCGCGGCCAGGAAGGCCTCGGAGCCCGTCGCGCCGTTGCAGGCGACGGAGATCTCGTTGCCGGCCTCCAGATACGCCTTCAGACCCTCGATGTTCTCGATGCCCAGATTGGCGTCCGTACTCATCACGAACACGGAGGAGTACAGGTTCTCCACGTAGGCGAAGTCGTCATAGGTGAACTGGATGCGGTCGGGGTCCAGCAGAATGGTGATGCCGAACAGACCCTCGCCCGCGAATACGAGCTCCGGATCGCCCGCCTCGTACTGGGTGACCCAGCTGTTGACGGTGGCGGCGTCGCCCTTGATGGCGTCGGCCACGAGCACGATGTCGTCGCTGTAGGTGGTGGACATGGCCGCCGCCTTCTGGCTGACCATCGCGGCCACGCCGGACGGCGCCCAGGGGCAGGTGACCTTCCAGGATTCGGCCGCGAAGGCTGAGACGCAGGACAGGCAGAGCGCGATGGCAAGCGCCAGGGTGAGCAATTTCTTCATGGGGGTATCCTCCCTATTCTATTTTCAACCGCCAAAATTGAGCAAGGCGGCTGGATTCCAAAATGTATGTAAAATAATAGTATCACGTATTTTGGAATTTGTCAATAGGGATGCGCGCAAGATGTTGTCAGCATTGGACAACATCTTTAAAACTTTTCAATTTTCAAAAAATTCAACCGCGCCGCTCTCCAGGCGGTAGAGCGCGGCGACGACCTTCAGGCCGTGCTCATGCTCCTCGCGCTGGATGTTCAGGCTCTCCTCAATGACGCGCACGCTGCGCTTCGCGTTCAGGCAGCAGGCGCGGTAGTCGTCAGTTTCGCTTCCGATGGCCAGGCGAATCTCATCGGTAATGAACTTCACGTAGCCGTCCGGATCGTGATGGATGGCGGCGTCCACCGCGCCGCAATGGTCGTGGCCCAGCACCACTACCAGCCGGCAGCCCAAGTGTCCCGCGGCGTACTCGATGGAGCCGAGCTGGTGGTCGTCGATCACGTTACCCGCCACGCGGATCACGAACAGCTCGCCGATGCCCGCCGAGAAGATCGCCTCGGGAATCACCCGGGAATCCGAGCAGGTCACAATCACGGCGTAGGGCCGCTGGCCCTCGACGCAGGTCTTGGAGCGGAGCTCCGGCGAGACGTCACCGGGGCAGGTTCGCGCGCTCAGGTATCCGCGGTTGCCGTCCTTCAGCTTTTCCAAGGCTTCGGTTGCGTTCATGGAAATTGTGTTCATGGGGATTCCTCCTTTTGCTTGATTCAAGTTATTCGATCTTCCGAAAAACAGAAATTTGGTCAATGGATGCGCTTGCATAGAGCGCTGGGGAGGGTTGGAATCCCCACTGGGGATTCCAGGCAGCGGCGATGCGCGCATCGCCGCTGCTGCCTCACGGCAGGGGCGCCTGCCGGCGGCCCAAGAAGGGAGGGGGAGCGCCAAGCGCTCCCCAGTCCCTCCTTGGATTCTCCCCTCCCCTTCCTGGCAAGGGCTGCGGCCCTTGACCCGGGGTTGGCGTTCTGCTTCTATCGCTGCCCTCCGTTATCGGGCCGACCTCGACCGGCCCTCTGCTGCGTTTGGGTTTTGGGGACGGAGCGCTTCCCGCAAATGCCGATTTGGCCGTTTCTCGACAAACGGGAATTTATTTTCCTATCGTGTTTTCTACTGCCTCTTCTCCGATCAATGCTTTTGAAAATTTGAAATGAAAGTTATGCATACCTTCTCTTAAGTAGAATCTGTGCGTGTCTAAACGCAGCTGATTGCAAGCTACTTCAATTTGAATGCAGCCA
Organism: uncultured Clostridia bacterium; assembly: GCA_947596085.1. Lineage (GTDB taxonomy): Bacteria > Bacillota > Clostridia > Christensenellales > Aristaeellaceae > SFTH01. Next base: position 28,518 of record CANQEW010000024.1, read on the forward strand.
CATTCTTTTGCAATTTGGCAAGCATTCTCGAACATTCTTTTTCCAATTCCTTGATGACGGTAAAGCGGATCAACCGCAAACTCCATAATTTCAGCAATGCGTTCTGCATGGTGCAGTTGTTGTTCAAACCTTAAGTTTAAAACGCCCACTGCAGTATGTTTTTGTTCGTTGATAAGACAATAATAACGTTTATCGTTTATTTGCTCCTGGAAAATTGCAGAGAATTTATCAAAAGGAAGTCCTTTATTCTCCATATCACAGATCAGACCATAAACCTTTTCGCAGTCACTCACTGTTGCTTTTCGATACATAAGTCTCTCTCCTTAAACTCCAATTTTGCGCTCTGGCAGCCATCCCCACAACTGAGAATGATTTCATTCCCCCACTTTGTTTTCTCTCTGGAAACCCTCCTGCCGTGCTTTGCACTCGCCTTATGCTCCAATTCCGCACAATGCCGGACAAGCATGGCAAGTAAAATCGAACAAGTCACACTTGTTAGAATTGCAGTAGTCCGTCCTCGTCATACTGAAAATCCGGTCCCCATGCAACTTCCCAATAATATCCATCTAAATCGGCAAAGTAGGCATGATACCCGCCCCAAAACACCTCTTGCGGTTCTTTTACAATCGCGCCGCCTGCACGCCTGACCAGTTCGATTGTTATATCTACTTCTTCCTTGCTTTCCACATTATATGCCAATGTAATACCGCCAAAACCTTTCCCAATTTTCGGCGGATGATCTTGGCTTATATCTTTTGCCAACAAGTCCAAAGGGAACAATTCAAACTTTGTTCCCGGCGTATTGAAAAAGCAGACAGGTGGGTTATTTTCCTTACAATCCGTTTTGAATCCCAATCCGTCTCTGTAAAAGCTGATCGCCTTTTCCATATTTCTCACGCCTAAACAGACACAAGTGATCTTATTCATGCAAATACCTCCATAAGTTCTGATTTGTAGTACACTTGCTACGTCATTTATCTTCCTAATATAACTTAAAAGAATAAGAATACCACAACAAGAGATATGGCGTTTCCAAAAATGTGCGAAAGGGTACTGATAACACAATTGCCCGATTTATGATAAATCACCGAAAAAATCAAGCTGTCGATAAATACAGAGGCGACATCATAAACTACAAGCCCGATGTTCCCTGCGGCAATATGCCCTGCCGCAAAAGTAAGCGATGAAACAACTACGCAGATCCCAAATGGAAATATCTTCATACCTTTCCCAAGGAAGAAACCCCGATACGCGATTTCCTCGCCAAACGCCGCAATGATAACCTGCCCGATCAGCAGCGCTGTTTTGTCAAAAGACAGGATAGAACTCGTCCGCCCCATTACATGGGCAACAAATGCTCCGCTGAAAATCAGATTTCCCACTACAAGCGATACAATACCGCTCACACCTGGCAACAGTACCCATGCAAATACACCCGGCTTTTTAATATCCTCCACAATCGTATTAAGGCGCAACCCTGATTCGGTATTCGGTGTTTTGGAAACCGCTTCCACGATGAAGAAAGCCGCGATCCCAACGAACACGGAATACCCCGCAATGTTCGAGGACGGCGCAACTTTTGTTCCTGTCAATAATATCATTATTGCCACACCGATCATCGTGAGGGCAACGCTCTTTTTATTATTTTCCATCGCTTGTTGATTTTTCATTTCATTTCCTCCCGTATCGCGAATATCGCACCTGTGTATACCCGTTCCAAGTGCTTTGCAATCAGCTTTTCATCGAAGTCAAGCGAGTTATTGGCAATAATGCTGGCGTAACCGTGAACAAACATCGCAAGCGTTATAAAAACCTCTTTTGTTTGGTCTAAATCCAAATTCATCCCGCGCTGCATTGCCGAAAGGACGGGCACAAGACCCTCAGAATTTATTATTTCAAGCAAGCTGTTACCCTCTGCGTACCCCGATTGAAACAGGAATCGAAACAAATTCGGTTCATCCACCGCAAAGCGAATATAATTCAACCCAATTCCGAGCATGATTTCCTCTTCGTTTCCCGAAACATTCATTAAATACTCCAAGTGAAACCGATCGGTTCTATCAAAAGCCGCGAGCTTTAGTTCCTCAATCGTAGCAAAGTGATACATAACTGGATGCGTAGAGCAGTTCAGTTTATTTGAGACCGTCCTTGCGTTGATGTTTTCCCAACCCGCTTCGCGAGCAACCTCAAAAGCGGTGTCAATAACCATCTCTCTTGTGATTTTCGGCTTTGGCGGCATAACTTTTCTCCTTGTTTAGTAATTATCGTTATGTAACGATAATTACATTATATGTTGCAACATTTCTTTTGTCAATCCCTCCAAATGAACTTTTCGACATATTTAAGCGAAAAAATGAACGGTAATATGGATGCACTTTTGAAGAACGCTGGGGAAATTGGAATCCCCACTGGGGATTCCAGGCAGCGGCGATGCACGCATCGCCGCTGCTGCCTCACGGCAGGGGCGCCTGCCGGCGGCCCAAGAAGGGAGGGGGAGCGCCAAGCGCTCCCCGGTCCCTCCTTGGATTCTCTCCTCCCCTTCCTGGCAAGGGCTGCGGCCCTTGACCCGGGGTTGGCGTTCTTCTTCTTTCGCTATCCCTCGTTATCGGGCCGACCTCGACCGGCCCTCTGATGCGGTTAGCTTTTGGGGATGGATCGCTTCCCGCAAACGCCGATTTAGCCGTTTCCTGATAAACGGGAAGTTATTTTCCGAGCGTGTTTTCTACTGCCTCTTCTCCGATCAATGCTTTTGAAAATTTGAAATGAAAGTTATGCATACCCTCTCTTAAGTAGAATCTGTGCGTGTCTAAACGCAACTGATTGCAAGCTACTTCAATTTGAATGCAGCCACATTCTTTTGCAATTTGGCAAGCATTCTCGAACATTCTTTTTCCAATTCCTTGATGACGGTAAAGCGGATCAACCGCAAACTCCATAATTTCAGCAATGCGTTCTGCATGGTGCAGTTGTTGTTCAAACCTTAAGTTTAAAACGCCCACTGCAGTATGTTTTTGTTCGTTGATAAGACAATAATAACGTTTATCGTTTATTTGCTCCTGGAAAATTGCAGAGAATTTATCAAAAGGAAGTCCTTTATTCTCCATATCACAGATCAGACCATAAACCTTTTCGCAGTCACTCACTGTTGCTTTTCGATACATAAGTCTCTCTCCTTAAACTCCAATTTGGGTATATCCTACCAAACAAGAACTTACAATTCAGATTCGAATTTGGAAATCATCGAACGCAAACAATCCGTTCCCTTGTTTGAGTTGTCCGCTTCTTTCCAATTGTGCAAATCCCGCCTCGATTTCTCCCGCCAAGGTGGGCGATATATCCAACGAATGATGGCCGGGCAGAATCCTTGCGGCTGGATACGCCCGTATCCGACGCACGGAGCGGTAGAAGAGCAGCAGATCGGTGGTCGGATAGAACGCGTAAAGGCAACCTTTGTAGATCAGATCGCCAGAGTACAGGTATTGCCGCTCCGGTTCATAGAAACAGCAGTGCCCGGGGGAGTGCCCCGGCGTATGAATGACCCGAATCTCCCGTCCGCCCAAATCCAGAGAATCGCCGTCGCGCAGAATTCTTTGCGGCTCCCCGTGGAAAATTTGATAGGTGTCAATATCAAATTCCGGCGGGAAGTCACAGCGGCGCTTCGTCAAATTTTCCTTGATGATTCGCAGTGGAAGCGGAAACCGGACGGATAACCAAGCCCTCTCCGCTTCATGGATCGCGATCTCATCAAAAGCCTTGTGTCCGCCGATGTGATCCCAATGCGCATGCGTTGTGATGACCGTGACTGGCAAGTCCGTCAACTTGTCCACGACTTTTCTGATGTCGGAAACGCCCAGGCCGGTATCAATGAGGGCCGCGCGATCCCGGCCGCACAGCAGGTAGCAATGCGTTTCCTCCCAATGCCTGTATTCGCTGATCGCGAAGGTTTGGGAATCGATCTCTTCAACTGTGAACCAGTTGTCCATCGCCCGCGTCCATCCTCGCGAAAATTCATTCAATTCGCGGAACCGCCGCGCTCCTCTCGCGCGTCCAGTTCCACGATCACCAGCAGCGTTCCCTTCTTTACGCCGATTTCGGCGAAATCCTCGGTGAAGTCGTTGCCCATGCCCAGAGGGAAGAGGGGCGTGAGAGCGGCGTCGCTCAGCGGATATTTGACGCCCCGGCTCCACACGCCCTCACAGACGCCGTCCAGCGCGAACAGCGAGAGCTTCCCCGGCGTGCGCGGGATGCGGATGCTGTCGCACCGCAGCGCCCAGGCGCGAACGTTGCCGTCGCATAGCTCGGCGCGCGCGCCCTGCGCCGCCAGCCAGCCCAGCGTCTGTAGATTCGCCAACGTGTGGTCGAGCCGCCCACCCAGCCCACCGACGATCAGGAAGTCGGAAACGCCCATCTCCAGCGCATAGCGGGCGCAGAGGATGGCGTCGGTGTCGTCCTTGATTACCGGATGGCGGAATACAGTCTCCCCTTCCGGGGCTGGGGAGGAATCGAAGTCGCCGATCACCGCGTCGGGCTTCAGGCCGAGCCGCTTCGCCAGCGCGTAACCCGCGTCGGCGCAGAGGATCAGATCGTCCTCGCGAAAATCGTAGGCGCGCGCGGGATCGCCCTCGCAGCGGGCGGTAAAGATCGCGCTGCGGCGGCGGGGCAGAATGTCCCAGTAGCCGTCGATCATACCGTCGGCGATGGTTTCAATTTCCGCGTGACTCTGCTCGTTGGCCGCGTCGCGCACGCAGTAGGCCAGCATGCCCGCGCGCTTCGCGCCGTGCACGCCCTCCAGCACATCCTCAAATACCGCGCACTTCGCCGGTTCCACGCCGAGCTTCCGCGCCGCCAGCAGAAAAACTTCGCCGTTGGCCTTGCCCCGGCCGCCGGTGTCGTCGGTGGAGCAGAGCGCCTCGAAGCGATCGAGGATGCCCAAGCGCTCCAGACAGGGTTTGTATAGGTACTCGGGCAGCGCCGTGGCCACCGCCAGCTTCACGCCCGCGCGCTCGAGCGCCGTCAGATATTCCCGCGCGCCGGGCTTGAGTTCCACGTGTAGCGCGTACTCGTCGTGGGCGAGCTGGGTCCACTCGTCGACGATCTCTTCCCAGGATTCCTCAAAGCCGAAGCGCGCCTTGGTGTATTCGGCGCTCTCCCGGTAGCTCAACCCCGCCAGTGCGGGCCCGTAGTCCGGCGGCGCGACCATGCCACGCTTTTCGAAGTAAATTTCATCCACGCGCGACCACACATACATGCTGTCCAAGAGCGTGCCGTCCAAATCGAATAGAGCGGCGTCAAAGGGAAAGAGTTTTCGCATATTTCTTCCTCCCAAGCGTATATTCAAACCCGTCGATTTCAAAGCGGCAGTAGAATGGGATTCTCAAGGGGCGATGCCCCTTGAGCGGGTCTGGGCAGCGCCCAGCGTAACCCCCGTAACCCCAGCGGCCCGCGCACACAATCCACCATCGGGCGATTCGCATAAATCCTCCATCGCAACCCAGCGCGGGCCGCGGCGCTTTTTGATTTGGAAAACGGCATTTTCCAAATCAAAACAGCCGCACTCTTTCTAAACCCTGCGAAGCGATTCCTTACCGGCGATTCGCCAAACGGAATGGCGTCAATTCAGCTTCGTGTCGTATTTTGATACATCCATAATAATATGCTTGCATTGCGAACAGCACTCGCTTTCTATGTGGTGCGGATGCGGCATTTCCGCACCGCAGAATGGACGCTTCAAATGAAATCGCCTCTATGAATCTCGGTTTGGTCAATGGCTGCGCTTCCGAAAACGCTGGGGAAATTGGAATCCCCACTGGGGATTCCAGGCAACGGCGATGCATGCATCGCCGCTGCTGCCTCACGGCAGGGGCGCCTGCCGGCGGCCCAAGAAGGGAGGGGGAGCGCCAAGCGCTCCCCGGTCCCTCCTTGGATTCTCCCCTCCCCTTCCTGGCAAGGGCTGCGGCCCTTGACCCGGGGTTGATGTTCTACTTCTACCGCAGCCCTCCGTTATCGGGCCGACCTCGACCGGCCCTCTGCTGCGTTTAGGTTTGGGGGATGGATTGTTTCCCACAAACGCCGATTTGGCCGTTTCCCGATAAACGGGAATTTGTCAAGTATCAATGCGCACCATATCCACAAGCGTTCGATTCCGATATATCAGATCCGGCCGTTGGGTAAAGCCCATCTTTTCCCAGAAAGCATTCCCTTTGTCGTTGTGAGCAAAAACAACTAAGTTGGCTTTATTGATACCTTGCGCTTTTAAGGCATTTAGAGCATTTTCGATCAGTTGCTTACCAATACCTTGTCGCTGGTGAGCAGGAGATACCGCTGTGTGGCTGATATATCCGCGGCGACCATCATGTCCTGTGAGAATTGCACCGATGATATTGCCCTGTTCCACTGCGACAAAACAGGTATCAGGATTCCGAGCGAGATACTTTGCAATACCTTCCCGTGAATCATCTAAATTATTTAATCCCATGCCAGGGCAACTCAGCCACAAAGCATATACGTTATCATAGTCATCGAGCTGCATATTTCGTATTTCCATAGTTTGTCCTCCACAAACTGGAATTTGTTTAATTCTTTTTGTAAAATACCAACGTCATCTTGTCGTTAATAGCTGTTGTCTTTCCTGTCTGATGGTATCCCATTTTTTCATACAAATGACAGTTGCCAGTTTCCTGCAATATGGTATCCAACTCCCAGTTTGAATCACCATGTATTTTCTCTGCTTCTAATATCGTTTTCTGCGCTATGCCTTTGTTTCGATAGGGCGACATTATAAAAATAGGGGATATTCTTTTCGATTTATCCGGCTCTTTCATATCAATTACCCGGATAGCACCAACAACAATCTCATCCGCCTGAATGAAATAGTAATATGTAAAGGGCTGCTTCAGTCGTTCAATCATTCTATCTACTGATTCGGTTGCGGGGCTTGTCTCTGTATCCTGGTATCTATTATATATATCCATAAAAGCCTCGACCTGCATTTGCCAAAGACATTCAGCATCCTTCACGTCAGCACGAATCAACTTTAAATTCATAGTTGCCGCTTCCTTAAACTCCGATTTCGCCGCATCCCAATAAACAAAAAATTGCTGCGGGAACGCTTTTCCACCCTTCCGCCCGCTCTATTTGCCGCCCAGCTTGCCGAGCAGCTCGTACAAAATCTCATACAGAAGCCGCGCCTTGTCCGGCTCCAGATCCACACAGGCCGCGAGGCGCCGCGGCACGCTCAGCGCCCTTTCGCGCAGCGCTCTGCCTGCGTCCGTTATGGACACAATCAGATCGCGCTCATCCTCCGTCGAGCGTCGCCGCGCGACATACCCCTTTTCCTCCAAGCGCTTGAGCAGCGGCGTCAGCGTGCTGGAATCGAGATATAGATATTTGCCGACCTCCTTCACCCGCAGCTGACCGTGCTCCCACATCACCATCATGGTGATGTACTGCGTGTAGGTGAGGTCGAGTTCATCCAGATAAGGCTTGTACGCCTTCACAATTTCCTTCGCGCAGGCATAGAGGGGAAAGCATATCTGGTTTTCAAGTTTGAGTGGGTCGAATTGATCCGCCATAGCGCTTGCCTCTCTTTACGACAGGATTTTCCTTGCGAAGTCGGCGGCGGCCCTTTGGTCGCTCTCGTTCGGCCGGCCTCTGTGGAGCATCGCGAAAGCGCCCCGGCAGGAGAATTCCTCCTTCGCCAAAGGAATCTTCTTTTCCGCAAGCAGCTTCTCCACATACTTGCGGGTGGATTTGACGGCGGCGGACGTGCTGAAATTCACGACCTTGCCGACGGAAACATCGATGCCGCGAATGAATTTCTTCACTTCTTCGTCCACGTCGAAGGCATAGGGCGCACTGCCGAGAAACAGGACGTCCACATCTCCGCTCAACGGTTCCGAAACCGTCTTTGCTTCCACGCCAACCGCTTCCGCAATGGCCTCCGCGATCTTCCTTGTGTTGCCGCCCCTTGAATAGTATCGCACCGCGAGATTCATGTCAAGTCCTCCTTTGAATTCATTGTGCGCTGTGCCTCGTATGCCACCCGAACCGCCCGGGCGAGCTGATCCGCGCAGGAGGTCGGCCTGCGCCCGCAGAGAACGCCGGACAGTTTTCCGGCGATCTGTTCCACCGTCCAACCCTCGATCAGCAGGGGAATGGCCTTCAAATTTCCATTGCAGCCGCCCGTAAAGCGGACGTTATGCACGACGTCCCCGTCCAGATCCAGGCTGATCAACTGGGAGCAGGTGTTTTCCGTCTTATAGTCGTAGTGGAACATTACAGCGCCTCCTCCACCTTTGCCTTGACCTTGTCGAGCGAATCGGTCGGTTCAAAGCGAGCGATGATTTCGCCGTCGCGGCCGATCAGAAACTTCGTGAAGTTCCACTTGATATTGCCGTTGTTCTTGTAATCCCTGTCCATCTTCTTGACGACGCCCTTCAGCACGAGCCCCATCGGGCCGCTGAACCCGGCGAACGTGGTGTTCGACGCTAGATACCGATAGAGCGGGATCGCGTTTTCCCCGTTGACGTCGATCTTGGCAAACTGCGGAAAAGTGATGCCATACCGCCCGGTGCAGAAGCTGTGGATTTCCTCGTCGCTGCCCGGAGCCTGTTCCCCGAATTGATTGCAGGGGAAGTCGAGGATTTCCAATCCATCCTTCTGATGAAGCTCATACAGATTCTGCAACTCGTCGTACTGCGGCGTAAACCCGCAGCCGGTTGCCGTGTTGACAATGAGAAGGACCTTGCCCTTATATTCGGCCAGCGACACATCGTTTCCTTCCTGCGTCTTGACTTTGAAATCGTAGATGCTCATATTAACGCCTCCATTTGTTTTTGCAAGATTTAATCTTGTACGATTGATAATAGTATAGCATTGAGAGATCGCGATGTCAAGGTCGATTTCTTAGAGAGGCTGACGTTATTTTTTTGCGGATTCTAATTTGGTCAATGGATGCGCTTTTGAGAAGTCTTGGGGGCGTTGGAATCCCCACTGGGGATTCCAGTCAGCGGCGATGCGCGCATCGCCGCTGCTGCCTCACGGCAGGGGCGCCTGCCGGCGGCCCAAGAAGGGAGGGGGAGCGCCAAGCGCTCCCCGGTCCCTCCTTGGATTCTCCCCTCCCCTTCCTGGCAAGGGCTACGGCCCTTGACCTGGGGTGGCGTTCTACTTCTATCGTTGCCCTTTGTTATCGGGCCGACCTCGACCGGCCCTTTGCTGCGTTTGGCTTTTGAGGATAGTGCACTTTCCACAAATGCCGATTGGTCGTTTCCCGATAAATAGGATATATTGAAGGTAAAGACCTTAATCCACGGCGCGTTGACTGCGAATTTAATGGCAACTCTACGTTTCGTGGGTGTGATTTCATGTCGATTTATTATATTCTAATCTCACAGGAGGGAGATCAAGGCTATGGATCAAATCAGAATTGGAAAGTTTATTGCCCAGATGCGGAAGGAGCGGTCCTTTACACAGCGCCAGCTTGCGGATATCCTCGGCATCAGCGATAAAACCGTCAGCAAGTGGGAATGCGGAAACGGGCTTCCGGAGATTTCCCTGATGTTGCCGCTGTGCGAAACGCTGCAAATCAGCGTCAACGAGCTGCTTTCCGGTCAGCGCCTGATCGACTCCGAGTACAAAAACAAGGCGGAGGAGAATATGATGGATCTGATGCAGGAACGGGAAGAAAGTAAGAAGAAGATCATACTATCGACAATCGTGATTTTCCTGACACTTTTATCCAGTACGACTCTGTTTGTGCTATCGGACGTACAGGGACTGGAAACATGGCTTCGCATCCTGCTCATCGCAATTGGACTCATTGTGATCGTCGGAGGAATCGGTGTAGCGGTTGTGTTGGACGCGGCGGCAGGAACCTTTGAATGTTCCAAATGCGGCAAAAGGTTTGTTCCCACGACGGCGGCCTACATCGCCGGGCCGCACACTATTACAAAGCGGAGGCTAAAATGCCCTCACTGCGGAGCCGTCTCCTATTGCAGAAAGCGGCTTACGCATTGAATTCAATTTGGCTGCATCCCAATGAGCGGGACTTTGGTCAATGGATGTACTTTTGAAAAGTGCTGGGGAATTGGAATCCCCACTGGGGATTCCAGGCAGCGGCGATGCGCGCACCGCCGCTGCTGCCTCACGGCAGGGGCGCCTGCCGGCGGCCCAAGAAGGGAGGGGGAGCGCCAAGCGCTCCCCGGTCCCTCCTTGGATTCTCCCCTCCCCTTCCTGGCAAGGGCTGCGGCCCTTGACCCGGGGGTGGCGTTCTGCTTCTATCGCTGCCCTCCGTTATCGGGCCGACCTCGACCGGCCCTCTGCCGCGTTTGGGTTTTGAGGGTGGACATTGCCTGCAAGCGCTGATCCACGGCGCGTTGACTGCGAATTTAATGGCAACTCTACGGTTCGGGGGTGTGATTTTGTGCTAATTTTATTGTAGTCCAATAGCTGTACGCCTGCCTTTTCAACACCGCGCTCCTGATTATATCTAATGTTCAGATGACGTGAATAAGATCGATATGTGGCTGACTGAAGAGTGACTATAGCTATTCTCCAGCGGTATACAACAACTTTTCATAGCCTACTCCTACCAATGCACAGTGGGCGAAAATTGAGCAGACGGGCAGACCATCCTCGATGCCTGGGCACTTTTCCCGGATTACGGCTTGACTGTTCTCTATGGCGAGAAGTACATGCTCCCAAGCTGTGCAAGCCCTGCCAGAACAACGACCGCGCTGTGATGCAAGCCTATGGTTTCTCTGTCAAGGACGTGAATGAACCCACTTGCGTCGCTGCCCTGATGCAGATGTACCAGAAGCTGACCTCAAAGAAATAAGGTTTCAACGCACGCAAAACAGCGGATGTGAGATAAGCGCATCTGCTGTTTTCCAGTTACAAATGACCAATAAATACACAAGGGCACCTTTCAATTATGAGAGGTGTCTTTGCTTTGCTTTTTACCACTTGTCTTACACAACAGCTTGACCTGACTCTAATCTCAATTCAGAGCGTTTCGATCTGGTGAGTATGATCCAGTCGCAAAATTATGGATTCTACGAAACCGTATCCATATAACTCCACTATGTTTTTCTATTATACAAAAACTTTGGGAGGGAATCAATGTATTTTTAGTTAATAGTCTAGAGCGAAATATCGGAACCGGGCAATTCAGGGCAAAGGAAGCGGAAATCGAATAAGCCGTCAGGCAACCGTCAGAATTTGAAGCGACGAGGAGGAAAAGAAAACTATGGCGAGGCGCGGAGAAAACATCTATAAGAGAAAGGATGGCCGGTATGAGGGAAGATATGTCGTTGGTAAGAGGCCGAACGGTCAAACGAAATTCGGCTATGTATACGGATACAAGCTTTTGGAGGTTCGCAACGCTCTTTTGGT
>CANQEW010000025.1 GCA_947596085.1 uncultured Clostridia bacterium
CGGTGGCCTTAAAACTCCGCGTCGGTGGTCCTAAAACTCCGTGCAAATGGCCCTACCGCCCCGGAATTTGCAGTTTTCTTTTCTTGTTGTGATGACTCCATTTGTGGAATACCCAAGATCAAAGACAGGACAGCCTGAATAGCCACCAACGCTTGGATTTTCTAAGCAAAAGAATGTTGATGGTTGATGTGTATCTGCCCGCAATAATGTTAGAAAAGCGGAAGAAGCAAAGGATCGGAAAGTAAGCGGAGAAAAATAGCCCGAGGTTCCTAATCCGTTAGGAAAGCCTATCGCCGTCAGCTCATAATCTCTTGAAACCGGGGTTTTGTCAAGATGAAAATGATCAAAAGGGAAAAAACGGTTGCTCATAAATTGTGCATTGATTTTGGAAAAAACAACTCTAAATGCAGAAATATCAGCTCTTGTGTGGTGCCGCCAATTGCTCATACTTCCAAACAGAATCAAAGGTAATTCTTCTGCTTTTCCTTCCGCATTTGCAACGATTAGTTTCGTTTGGTTATTGGTTTTCCTTGCAACATGCGAAGCTGTCACAATCCAACCAAACGCATTTTCTCCTCCTGCTGGAGAACTAACAAACATACCTGTACCAATGTTGGATTTTCCTGTTGTGGGATCAGGTGTAAGAATTTCACATACCGCACGAAAAGCGTCATCGCGCGTAAGGATCATATGTACCACCTCAATTTATGTTTTAATTCTAATGACTACACATCATCGCTCATACGCATAGGAGAGATAATTTCTCAATCATCGACATTATTGCAGTATAATCCTTGTAAGGACCTTGAAACCTAATGTTATTTTCAGTTACAATAGTGCTTTGCGTGAATCTCGTTCTTCTTTTGGTTGTGCAAAGTTTAATCTTCGCAACTAAAATAGTAGGTTGAGATTGGTGTGCCGATGCAAAGAGTTTAGCCCCTCTTGTATGTATGTCCACGATCCACCATAATCCATGTCTACCCTCCCACTATCTTGGCAGATAAACCTTTTGAAGGATTCAAGATCATTGCCAAATTCACGGCCAAATTCATCGGCGCGAAGGATTTTTAGATACGATTCAAGGTTTGGATCATCTACTGTGAAATGATCCAAGTTGCATGAGAAATAGTAGAGCGAATACGGAACAACTATGGGCTTGGTGGTTTGCTTTTTCCCATGTTCCGTGTCAACATAATTAACGATGGGAAATCCAGCATGGTGATAATCAAGCAACTTTAGTATATTTTGTCTCTTTCGATGGTTCCGATCAATTATGTTTGCAACATTATCTGTTTGAATACCGGATTCCATATATAGATGATGGTGGATTTCATCTTCACACTCACGGTAGGTTACCACTTCATCCGGAATGAAGGCACCATCGGTATCAATGATATGTACAATCTCCGTAACATATTTAGGCATTAAACTGTTTTCTGCAATGCATGGCATTATGGTAGTACAGTTAAGCACCATCTCAATTTTCTCTGGGACCACCCCACGCTTTGAAGTTATATCGCCGCCCTTACTACCATCATCATTGACATGCTTTGCGAATAAAACGATAGTATCTTCTCCGTATTTTTCCTCAAACAGTTCGTTGAGCGCTACGGAAAGAGCATTCTCATCCGACTGGCCTTCTAAAATGATAATAACAACTTTTTTCTTGGGTCGTTCATTTGTCTTTCGTACGCGCGCCACTATTCCCCCGCCTTTCGGAAAGCCGCAACTATCTTCTGCTTCTTTGTTGCCTTGTAGATTTCCTCGTCCTGTTCTCCAAGGAGAATTTCGCGGAAATAAAGATTACGAAGATTATTCGAAGCCCCAACGTTTTTGAGCCGGATATACCTATTCTCAGGATTCGTGGTCGTAAAGCAGATGAATTTCTTATCTATAACCTCAAGCGGACGCAGGTTATGCGAAGTGAAGATAAGTTGACCCTTGCCGGATTCTTCAAAGATCTGCAGTATTTCTCCAAGCAAATATTCAAAAATACCGGCATCAAGTTCGTCGATTGCTATGGTCACGGATCTCCCATTATAGGCAGCAATCAAAAGGCCTAGCATCGAAATCAACTTTCGCGCCCCATCAGAAATACACCTCAAGGGCAGCTCTACGCCATCTCTATTAATTATGACTTCTGCATATTTTCCTTCTTTGCCATTTGGCAGAATGATTGTACTCACTTCTTTTAGATCAATGCGCATCCCTGGAACAAGCTGGCATAATACATTGCTCATAGAAGCGAGAAGCCCTTTAATTCCATTGAAAGCTTTGAGAGAATACTTCTCCGGTTTTAGTGTTTTTACTGGAATAACACCACGCCTAGGATCAAGCCAAAGAGGTACGGCATAATTAAGCTGAATCATTCCAGTAGATTTCGTATCAATAACAGAAAAATAACCATTAGCAAAGAGATGTAGCTCAAAAAGCACTTCTTGATAAGAAGTTTTGTTCTCTTGCTCAAAAAACAGTTGGAGAGTATCATCACAGAATATAAACGACTGCGAACGCTCCGCTGTAAGCTGTTTCTTTACCTCAAGTATGTTAGTTGCTTGCTTTGATGGTATATAGAATAATTTTCGCTTCGATACAGGTCCAAATACGCCTTTATCGACGGACGTATCAATGACCAACTGAAGCTTCTTTTTTTCACCATCAATATCCCCACCAAGAGATAAACGTTCATTATAAATGACGATTTTACGCTTGAAAACCTCGGAATCAAATTCCTTTCTGAATTCACTTAGATTGATATCTTTCAACGCCTCCTTATATTCTGGATTGATTTCATCGAGATGGTCAACACGAATACAAAAGGAATATACAACCTTCTTAACTGTTATTGGCTCTGTGGGGTATTGCAAATCAAAGGTAAATTCAAGCTCGGAATGATCAGCTCCCTTGGTGATGCAATCAGCATAAAAGGGACTGACCGAGTTGCCTTCCATGACGGATTTTAGGATGGAGAGAGCTTCAATAAAGGCCGTTTTCCCAGAGCCGTTCTGGCCGTAAATTCCAAGGATATCAGATTGCGTTCCCATAGGAATATATTGTTTTGCACAATCAAATGTGATCTCACCATAATCAACGCTCTTAAAATGACGCAATACCGCTTTATGAATCCGAATAGTCGGCAACCTATCACCGTGTTCATCGGAAATAAACATAGTCTTCACCCCATCTAATAATGCTGCTATTTCTCCCCCGAGGCTGGATCTGTGTCACATCAACGGAAAAACCCTGGAGTCACGGCCTTAGTTTACACTCATTTTGTCTCGCTTATGCGGTTTTCTCGTTGCGGTAGACGCTCAAGCGAACGAAGCGCTGGCTTCGTTGTGCTTATGACAGCGAATGCCCTGCCTTCCAATTTCGAGGTCATATCCCGAAATGCAGGCAATACTCTCGGCTCCCAGAAAGCCCACGATGGTGTAGACTGCAATCTTCACGAGACCGTTTTCCGACAGCTTACCAAGAACCCCTAAGAACTCACTCATGGCACACCCTCCATAATAAGATTGAATACATTCTAACACAGAAGAAGCAAAAAGTCAATAGTAACACGCGGATTTGAATAAAAAATTCAAAATATTGAGTTTATGTAGTTAAAAAATAGAAGGAATCAGAGAATGCTTTATAAATATTGCAATTGTGGTTCAATGTGATTGGTTGTTTTCAATGCCTGATTTAGTTATGTAAATTAGCCAGCATGGTAGAATACTGTGTTTACATCGCTGGGTCATTTGTTCGAGTATAATATGGACCACCACAAGTCGCTCGGAAGGGCGGCTTTTTCTGTACCTTGACAAACATATGTGGAACACCTAATATATAGCTAATAAAGCCCATGATCGCTAGTTACACGCTGTGCTGTATCCTACGTATGAGGAGGGTGAATTATGGCGGGCAAGAGAGGTGGCTTCTGGGATGACCTGTTTAACAAACCGTTTGGCGGTTTATTTGATTTCAATGGGGATGGCAAAGAAGATTTGGGGGAATTGTGGCTCGGACACAAAATATTTGAGGAAGTCACAAAAGAGGATAAGCCAGATGTAGGTTCCTCCGACTTTGATGATCCATTGTTTGATGACGATACTGATTATTCTTGGCGGTATACGTGCGAGGATGGATCGGAATATGGTATCTTCCCGGAGAATTACGATACGGAATTTGAATACGAAGAAGCCCTAAAAGAAGCGAAATATGCGTGGCGCGATACTTGCGAGGATGGATTGGAATTCGGCGTTATACCTGAGAATTACGAAACGAAGGGTGAATACGAAGAAGCCCTGAAAGAAGCTAAGTACGCTTGGCGGGATATTTGTGAGGATGGAAGTGAATACGGCCTGTCCCCCGAGGATTACGAGACGGAAGAAGAATATGAAGAAGCCCTCCATGACGCGAAATATGGCTGGCGAGAGACTTGTGAAGATGGGTTTGAATATGGCCTCGATCCCGAGGATTATGAAACGGAAGAAGAATATGAAGAAGCTCTCGATGAGGCAAAAGACCCGTTTGGTGGTATATTCTAAAGCACATTATGGATTTCAAACATAATTTCAAGTCAGAAAGAGGTACAAAGAAGGCCCCCGGCAGTTGATGAAAGTGCCGAGGGCCTGCGCTTACTGTTGGTCATTCGTCGAATCCGAAGTCCTCCACTTTGAGTGTCTTGCAGTTTTCGGTGACTGTGCGGACTGTGGATTGCGGGGTGCCTCCGGGGATATTGGCATCCACGATCAGTTTTATCTCTACGTTCGCTCCATTGATGGCGGTGATATGATTGATAACCTCGTCCATCAAGGCGCTGATGTTTTTGATTACGCGGGTCGAATCCAATGTTGTGGCCATGGAAAAGCGGGTATTCTGCGGCCCTGCCGGAATGGGATTGTCCGGCTGCATGGGCGCGACAGGGTGCTCCTCGGGCGGTGTAGAATCTGGGCTGAGCCATGGCGAAGTAGTCGGCGGCACCCACGGCTGGCCGGGTTTCGGCGGAACACTCTCCTGCGCCTTTTGTTTTAATGCCGCCAGCTGCTTTACCAGATACCCACTGCGGTCAATGATCCCCACATATTGATTGTACTTGAGGCCGATATAGCGATTTTCCGCCTTCCCCTCGGCATAGGCAAAATACTCCTCGGAATTCACGCCGGTCTGGATGGCCTGCGCCAATACGTCGTAGTTCGCAAGGCGCGGCAGGTAGCAATAGGTGCAAAGCATCTTCCAGAGCTCGCCCACGGAGATTTCGTTGGCATCGCGCCAGAGCAGGCCATCCAACTGCATGAGCAGAAGCGCGGGCACCCAATTTGTAATGAGCTGCTCATTTTGCTCCATCTTCTTTGCAGCCTTGGCAATGATGGAATCCGTGCCACCGCGAATGCTGATCTCATCCCAAATGACGGTCTTGAGATCAATTTCCCGGTCAATGTAGGGGACGAGCAGATGGCAATAGGTTTCCTGTATGCGGACGCTTATGGTCTGATCGCAGCGGTTTACGTTATTCGCGGTTTCCCGAATCTGTGCCGCATCCAAATTCAAGTCCTCGCTGTCCTGCTGGATGGAAACCCATGCCAAATACATCTTTGCGGCCTCGCGCAGCGCACCGACCATGCTGGAATCAGGCGCGATGAATGCCAGCATATTGCGGAAGATGCGGGGCGATTGTCCGCGCGTATTCAGGATATTTTCGGCGGCATGGATGGCGGCGTCATTCCCCGTGTTGGTTTTGTAGGCTTGGTCGATATTGAGGATCACGAGGCCCACATCTTGATCGTCGGAAACATCTATGCTGGAATCCGGGCAGATGTGCAGGCGCGCAAACGGGCGCTCCTTGCGAAATCCCTTCAATCGCTTTTCGATCTCCATTTCCACCTTCTCCGCCGGCTGCTGGCTGGCGCGATCCTCCACGGTCTTGCGAAGGGTCGGGCGGGTATCGAACCAGAAGCGGTCGTTGGAGGGATTGCTGTACAGATAGCTCAGCGACGCTTGAAGGGTATTCAAGGCGTCATTGAAGGTGGCGATATTCTCGCCGGGCTGCACCGCGCCCAGGCGGATGCGGCTGCTCTCCAAGCCGCGGATCTTATCGCTGCGGCTGGACGGGGCCGACCCGAGCATGATCGTGCGGGCGATGCGCCGGGCGGCCATATACCTGCCGAAGCGCGGGGTTTCCTTGTCCTTCTGATAGGGGATGGACGCCTCGCCATCGACCTCGCGCTCGACGATGGGGTTCCAATTGTCGCCGACGTGCCGGGTCAATTCATCGCGGATGTTCGAGACGTAGAAGGACATGGAGCCGGGCATGATCAGCAGGCCGCCATCCTGATTGATCCATAGATTGTGAACAACGGCTGCCATCAGGCGAAGTACGCCGCGCGTCTTCTGGAAGCGCTCAATGGTCGCCCAATCCTCATACAGGCGGTCGAATATCTCCGGATGAATCGGATAGCAGCTGCGCATCCGCTCGAAATACTCGACTTCCTTGGCAGTAGTCGGGAAATCGCCGCTGTTGTCCTGATAGAATTGGCTGAACGCGAGGCAAACGGTATCGCGGGCGGCCTTGTCCTTGCAATTCAGGAACAGTCGGCGGCGCACGATTTCAAAGCCCTCGTTTGCGCCGACGGGCTTCCAAATGGACTCCATGCGCCCGAAGGTGTGCTCGATGGCCTCCAATGCGCGGCGTCCGCCCTCCTCCTCGCCGATCTCGATATTCGATTCCGGGATGGATGCGACGACGAGGCTATTCTCGCTGGCGCGGGCCGCCTCCGTGATCTCCTGGACGAAGGAAATCAGATTGTCGAAGGTTCCGGCGGGAAGGTCGTCCTTCTTCCAGAGCTTCTTTGCGTAGGCCACGAGCTCGTCGATCAGGATGACGCAGGGGCCGCAGGCGTCGAATAGATTCTTCAAAGTGACCGATCCGGGGGAAACGCCCTTCTTATCGGAATCCTTCACCATATCGTAGAGCTTCGGATTCCCGGAATCAACGGCGAGCTGGTAGGCCAATTCGCCCCAGAGCGTGTTCACGGTGCTGCCGGGGAGATTCACGGGGCGCTTTGATTTCGCGGGTTCGAGGGCCGTGCCGACCAATACGGCGACGCGGCACACCGGGAGGCGGTCGATGCCGGATTCGTCTATCAGGGCCTTAATGTGCGGCAATTTGTCGATAGCGGTGCGCCCGCGCAGCAGGTGGTACAGGGCCAACATACTGTGGGTTTTGCCGCCGCCGAACGCGGTTTTAAGCTGGATGACCGGCTCGCCATCCAATCCACCGACGCGCCGGAGGGCTTGAATGAGCAGGCCCTTCATGCCCTCGGTCACATAGGTGCGGCTGAAAAACTCCACGGGATCGCGGTACTCATATGCGCCCTCGCCGCGCGCAACCTGGGCCAGATCCGCGGCGAACTCGGCGTTTTTGTAGCGCCCCTGCGCCACGTCCGGGTGCGGCTCGATGACATCGCGCCAGCTGGGAAGGCCGGTGACGGGCGTGGATTGCATCACGCCCACGGGTTTCTTCGCGGCGGTTTCCGGCGCTGCTTGTGAGGTGGCGGCGAGCGATCCGCTGGCGCTGCCATACACGTGGGTGCGGTAGAGCGCCTGAATCTCCTCCATCGTCTCCTGTTTCATTTCCCCGGCCAGGCGGGCGATGTTGTCCAATGCGCTGGTGGTGTCGGCGTCGGGATAGTCGCCCGCGCCAAGGTGGGAGATGTCGTTGCGCGCGCCCTGCACCAGCTTGTTCCAGCTGCGGGCCTTCTTGTTGGCGATGTGGGAGAACAGGTTGTTCCAGTTCCCGTCGAACACCTTGCAGCAGGCCTGCATGTCCAGGGAATCCATGCGGCTTTTCAGGTCGGTGCAATCGCGCAGCCGCACCTGATCGTCGTAGTAGCCCGAGGCGAAGGGCACGACGCCCTCCTCCCACCAGAGGGTGTCATCCTGGGCATAGTCCGCAATCTCGGTCTTGATCTGCTGGCAAAGCCACGGGGCCATGGTGTCGCGCAGAATCTCCAGGGCCCGCTGTACCAAATCCTTGTTCTTCATGGTTTCGCTCCTTTGGTTCATTGCTCGGTGCTGCTAAATACATCTTCCATGGATACCTGCACGGGCGTGGCCGCGGCCAGATTTGCCGCCATGGACTGAATGTCCGGCCAGGCGACGACGAGGTTGTTGTAGGCGTAGCCCTCCGCCGCCCAATTCTTTCGTTCGCAAATGGTGTAGAGGCGATAGGCCAGGGCCTTGGCGTTTTCGGCGTTGCTGCCAAACAGGTTCATGACGATTTGCGCGCACTCCTTCACGCCGCCCACTTCCATGGCGCGGGCCAGCTGCTGGGTGAGCAGCCACACGCATTCCTCGGTGGAGCGCACCTTCTCGGGAATCTCCTCGCGGGTGAGCAGGCGGACCTGCCCCTTGGCGGCCTGCAACACGCCGCGATCCGCCAGGGCCTGGACGCTGGTGTTCTTTGCGCGGGCCAGTATGTCGGCGTCGCCGAATTTGATGGTGTTGAAGGCGGACTGATTGAACAGCTCCACGCAGAAGCGGGACTCCCGATCCAGCTCGCCCTCCTGTTCGTTGTAAAAGGCGTCCAATTCCTGATTGATGATCTGCAAGGCGGCGCGGACGCTCATGGGCTTGCCGTCGGCCTCCAATACGCTCCTGTAGCGGCTGAACACGCCGATGCCGGGGCCGATGGCGGACTGCGCCAGGTCCACGGGGGCGATGTTGGCGGATTGGAGTTTTTTTAATGCCGGGCGTATCTCCCGGTGCAGGGCGTTGATGAATTCGCGCCGGGTGACGCTGCGCGCATCCTCCGCCCGCTTGCGGCAGACGAGGACGATGGAAGAGGCGAGGGCGTTCATACTGCTTTTCAAAGCAGTTGTAAGCTCTGTTCTCATCGGCCAGGTGCCAACAATAGCAAAATTTGCATTTATGAGAGAAGATAGCATAGTTTCCCATCCAGAGGAAGCTGTTTTATTGTCTTTATCCGTATCGTTCTGCTTGAATGCAAAATAAATCGTTGTAGGTATATTGTCGGCAGCATATTGACAGATTAGCTGGCACGCCTTAAACATACCACTTTCGAAGAAGGATTTAGCTTTACTCATATCCCCATCATGGCGATATGGTGTGGCCACTAATTCCGGCGATTTAGGCGATAATAATGTTGCAAACAATTCTGGGTAGAATTTTTGCAGCGAATTTCGCATCCATACAAAGAAATAGTCTGACAGATCCGCATAATCAATGTTATCATAATATGGCGGATCAGTCGACACCATAATATTACGCAAGCCACAATCTTGCTGTGCATCGAATTGTCTCACATCAGCCTTTGAACTGGCTGGGAATTCTAAAATGCATTTTGTTATCCACATCATTACATTGTCAAAACACCCCGAAGAGTTGCTGAATGGATTTGCTTCGGCGAAATCCCATTTCATCGGGATAGCCTGACGACCAAATGTGTTCGTTACACCATCTCTTTGTGTATCCCATCCACAAATAGTTGATCCACGATCAGCCATTTTATCAATGGTAAATGCAAGATATATCGCTATGGCTTCACCATAAGCACGCGCGCCAAATCCTCCATCTGCCAAACCAATATTGTCGTCCACTAAACTAGCAGCTATTGCATCCGCTTCCGCCTTCTTCTGAGCCTCCCCCACAAGCGCACTAAACGTCGTCAGCGCGGTGAGCTGGCGATTGGTAAAGAGATCGCTCGTTTCATCAAATCCATAGAGCGATACGTTTACGCGAGCCTTGCCTGAGAGAACTCCACTCGGATAATCTGCGGGCTTGTCCACATTTGCAGCTTTTTTCTGTAATTCGTCGGGGGAAACATAAAGTCTGCCGTTCTTGCCTTCGGCAACTACGGCCATCAAATCTGCGCCCAGGCGCTTTTGCATTCCTTCGTTACGGATATAGTCGAACGGAATCGTCGCATTGCAGGCAAGACAGTGCCCGCCGGAACGGATGACCGTGCCGACGTCTTCCGATTTTCCATTCTGTACGGTATAGGTAAAATGATCCCCCGAAAGGGAAGGGACAATATGCGCTTCCTTGCCCTTCTTCTTGGAAAGGACAAATGATTTTACCAAGGGGGTTCTGCATCCGCACGCCGGGTTGGGACATCTGACCGTGCGCGCCCAGATCCAGGCGATTACGGTGGCTTCGTTGTTGTTTAAGCTATTGTTAAGTCGGGGGGGCTACTTGTACCTTGGGATACAGATGCCCGATGCGCTTGTACGCCTCGCGCTTCATCCACTCGCCGTAGTAGCGCACGTCCTCCGCCAGGCCCGCCGCACCCTTCGGCGCGCTGCTCGCGCCCATCTGCGCGCGCCACTCCGGGTTCATCGGCGCGCGGTTCGCAAACTTCGGCGGGATCTCGATCATCGCCTTGTTGATCATCACCGCCACGGGGTTCAGGTCGTGGGCGTGGGCCTCCAGGCCCAGGCGCTGCGCCTCCAGCGGGATCGCTCCGCCGCCCGCGAAGGGGTCGAGCAGCGCGGGTGGATTGCCGCCCGTGCACTTCATGATCTCTGCCTTCGCCTCGTTCAGTACGCCCTCGTCGTTGCTGTTCTCCCACTTCACCAGCCGGGTGAGTATGTCGAACAGGCGCTCGCGCTCCGCGCGCTGCGCCTCCTCCGTGGGGAATTCCTCGGGGTGGCTCGAGGGATCGTCCACCAGCGACGACCAAATCACCGCCCGCGCCGTCGCCAAGGGACGCCGCGCCCACCACAGGTGCAGCGTGCTGGGATGGCCGTGGCGGATGGATTTCTCCCGCGCCGACTCCGCGTTGATCGCCTCCAAGGGGAGAGCGACTTCGATCAGTTTCTTCTTCTGTTCCATGGTATCCCTCATTCCTCAATGATGCCGATCCGCTGGAGATCGGCGATTTCGTAATTCACGCTGCAGGCTCCATCATCCGGCTCCTTGTTGAAGGGCTTGCGTATGTAGACGGTGTGGGTCTGCGATCCGTCCACCTCGACGATGGCGAGGATAAAGTCATCCGGGGAATTCAATGCGGTGAGGATCTCGTTCTTCGTGACCGTTACCGTCGTCGCTCCCTTTTGGCGGCCCTTGACCTCGATCAATCGCAGGCACGGGCCTTCGCCGCGCATATGCTCTGGAATCCGGGACACGATGTCATATCCCTTTTTCAGCATACATACGTCCTCCGGCTCGTATCCGCGCTGATATTCCCGATACATTACGGCGTCCATGGCGGCCTTCTCGATGGCCGCGCGATCCGCGCCGAACAGCTCGCCCTCGTTGGGTATTCCCATGAGCTTGTTCAAAAGGCCCTGAGGGATCACCAGCACGCCGCCCATGATGACCGGCGTCCGGGCCTTGACCGCCTTCTCCTGCTCCAATTCGGCCAGGCGATGCTGCAGGCGATCCTGCAATTCGTCCGCACGCCGGGCGGCATTGATGGAATTCAGCTTCGGATTGCCCTTGCCGGCCTGCTCCTTCGCCCGCAATTCCGTGGCGCGCCGGTCCCAATACTGAATCTCGCTGGTCAGGCGCTGCTTCACGGCGGCGGCAGTCTTGTCCGCCATTTTCTGCCGGTGCTCCCGCAATTCCTTCAAGTGCGGCGGCACGATGTACTGCATCGCGTATCCGAGGGCGCGATCCTCCACGCCATCCATGAGCCAGGATTGCGTCTTGATGTAATCCTGTATGGCGGCGGATTCGGCCTCGCTGGCGGGGCGGTAGTCCAGATATGGCGCATAGCCCGCGCCGCGGGAGTGTCCGGCCTCGTCCAGCTCCACGAATTGCATGGTGCGATTGATGACCCGGAATTCCGTGGGGGATACCTTCTTGCCGTCCTGGAAGGAATCCTCGACGTAGAACAGCAGCCGCGGCACTTCCGAAGGATCGTTTTCGTCGATCAGCACCGAGCCGCGCTTCATCACGTCGGCGTTCTGCTCCAGTATGACGTCGATGATGGCCTCCAATAGCGGGTGACCGGGGCAAATCTGATCCGCGGTGGGCTGGCCGGGAACGGTGCAATATTCCTTGTCGAAGCAGATGCGCTCATACTTCGGGGCGACGGGGATGCCGAAGCCGATCACCTGATCTCGGCGCAGCAGCTTGGCGGGGACGCGGGGGATCTCCCAGCGGCCCGCCTCGCGCTTGCGGATGATGCCGCCGAGGGACGTGAAGGCGGTCATAAAGAAGGATTGGATGTAGAAGGGCTGCAGCTTGTGCGCCTCGATCTGCTCCATCTCCTCCCGGATCGCCATGACCTTGTGCACGTCCATGGTATCCTCGGTCAGCGCATTTTCGTCAATGAGCTTTTGCAGGGATTTTATATCCATGGCGCGATCCACGACCTGGTTCAGCTTTGCGCGAACCTCGGGCCGGTTGCCGTAGCGAATCGCCTCGATCAGCAGATCCCGAAGGGATCGGTTGTCAAAGGTGATCTTTCCGAGTATATCGAAAACCTTTCCGTGAAGCGCCTTGCGCTCCTCCTCCAGTTTATCAAAGAGGCGCTGGTAGACGGCGCCCTCGCGAGTTTCCTTCGATACCAGATTCCAAAGGTAGCAGACCTCGATCTGGCCGATGCGGTGAATCCGGCCGAAGCGCTGCTCGATGCGGTTGGGATTCCACGGCAGGTCGTAGTTCACCATCAAGTGCGCGCGCTGCAGATTGATGCCCTCACCCGCCGCATCGGTGGCGATCAGAATGCGGACATCCCTGTCCTGCTTGAACAGCGTCTCAATCTTCCGACGCTCGTCGCGGAGCATTCCGCCGTGGATCGTCACCACAATCTCTTGCTTCCCAAACAGCGTGCGGATTTTGTCGGCCAAATAATTTAGGGTATCCCGATGCTCGGTAAATATTATTAGCTTTTCGCGCTGGCCATCTTCCCCAAACATTAAATCGTTGTCCTGCAGGATGGAGGATAATTCCTCCCACTTCTTGTCCGTGCCGGAATTGCGCACCTGATTTGCCATGGCTTCCAGTCGCTTGAGGGTGGCGATTTCGGCCTCCAGTTCCGGGATGGTCTTGGCGGCGGACGCGCGCTCCGCGACCTTTTCCTCCTCGGATTCCAGCTCGTCGGCGGGCAGGTCGTCTAAATCATCCATATCGTCAGGAATGTCAAATTGCCATTCCATCTCACGGGCGCGTCTGCCCAATTTTTCTTCGCGCAAGCGGTTTTCCAAGCGCTCGCGCCTACGACGCAGAGATTGATAGATTGCCTCCGGCGAGGATGCCAGGCGGCGCTGCAAGATGGTCAGAGCGAAGCCCACGGAATTGCGATGCTCGTCCTCCAAATTGTCGGCGCGATTGAATTCCTCCTGCACATATGTCGTCACGGCATTGTAGAGCTGCGCCTCCATGGGTGAGAGATCATAGTTTACGGTATAGGCGAGGCGCTCCGGGAATAGGGGTTTGCCATCGAATTTGAGCAAATCCTCTTTCACCAATCGGCGCATGACATCGGAAATATCTATGGATTGATTGCTCGTGCGGCATACGCCCTCAAAGCGATCCGGGTCGATCAGCGCCATAAATAGCTGGAAATCTTCCTCCTTGCCATTATGGGGCGTAGCCGTAAGCAGAAGGAAATGGCGGGTGATGCTCGAAAGCAGGCGGCCTAATTGATACCGCTTTGTGTAGTGGATTTCTCCGCCCCACATGGACGCGGACATCTTATGGGCCTCGTCGCAGACGATCAAGTCCCAATCGGTAACTTTTAGCTTTTCCTGGATGCTTTCATTCCGGGCCAATTTATCTAGGCGTGCTATGCAATAATTGATCTCCGAGAATATGTTGCCGGTTACGCTAGATTCCAAGCGATCATTGGTGAGAATCTCAAAGCGCAAATGAAATTTTTGATAGAGCTCGTCCTGCCATTGCTCCGCCAGATTGCCGGGGCAGACGATCATGCACTTTTTCAAATCACCGCGCACGATCAATTCCTTGAGCAGCAGGCCGGTCATGATGGTTTTGCCCGCGCCGGGATCGTCCGCCAGGACATAGCGCAGGGGGAGGCGGGGCAGCATTTCCTGATATACGGCGGAAATCTGGTGCGGCAACGGCTCGATGCTGGACGTATGCACGGCCAGGTAGGGATCAAAGAGGTGCGCCAGGTCGATGCGGTATGCCTCGGAAACCAGGCGCATCTGCTCGCCAGGCACGTCAAAAGACCACGGCAGGGATTTTTCGAGGATGGACAGAGACGGCTCGTCATCCCGATATAGTGACATGCTTCCCAACACGCCGGTATTGGTCTTATAGATTAACTCAATTCCATTTGAGCCATACCATTTTGTCGAGACGACGGTTACAGGCTCATTTGGAACAATGCCATTTACGACGCTGCCGATGGTTAAATCTTCGAGCCTTGCCATTTGAAACACCTACTCACCCATTATGAATGTTAATATTATAGCATATATTGAGCGCCCGGACAACGAAGAAATCAAGGATCAAGGGTTAAAAAGCGGCCTTGAACGGTTATTTATAGGACTTAACGACGCGAATACGTTGCTCTTACCACCTCGATCCGCTTCGTTGCAAATCCAATTCTACATATTCTTTTGCGTCGAGCATGTTTGCGTAGTTCTTTTTGTTTTCCTCTGTAGGCTGTTCTTCGGCCTGCCTTTTGTATTTCTCACAGAGGAAGCACATGCGTTCCCATTGCAGAAGGTTGTTGAAGACTTGCTCGTCGAAGACGTTGAAGAGAACGTTGTCGAGGGAGATGTGCTGGCCGGTGGTCGTGGCGGGGTACACAATATCAATGAATGCCGCGAGGTTGCGGTTGGCGGTGATGCGGACGGTTTCGGGTTTGTAGGCGTAGTCTTCGCCGCGCTCGCCGGTCATTTCGAGGATGCCGGTGTTGAACATGACGAAAAATACGCCCGTCAGATCGCCTTTGGTGTGCGTGCCGAGGCCCGCGTCCTTCATGTCGCTGAGGGCATTATAGCTTACACCCAGCGCGGCGGAGATGCGCCGGAGTTGCGCGGGTTGGGGAACCATCTTATTGGTTTCGTACTTGCGAATGGACACGGGATGCACTTCGGCCATCTGGGCGAGCGCGTCCTGCGTGATGTTCATGCGCCGGCGCAAGTAACGGATCTTCTGGGCGAGCGTCATTTCAATCACCTCATGAATGAAATACCAAGGTAAGTATAGCACATAAATGTTAAATTTCATGTAGTTATGCCGCTACATCTTGACAAGTAGCGACATCGCTATGTATAATAGAATTGTAGCCAGAACGCTACATAGAAAAACTGAATCACAGGCTTTCGGAGAGATATGGCAGGCTGGATCAGAGACTGTGCGAGGACGTGAAGGGATTCATGAGCGCGGGTCCGAGGGAGAATGAGTTGATTTGGCTGTCGATACGCGGTCGGAAGAGCGCAGGAACGGCGCCGGGAGGAACATGTGGAAAGATCAAAATGGAAGGGAGGTGTGAGTATCGAGCAGAACAAGGTGAACGGGAATGCACAATCGGCGGAGATCGTGCAGAGGCAAGTGCAATCCGCTGGACGGATGGGCGTGCAGCCGGTGCGGGAAAACATGCAGACGATCCCGCAGGACAAGCGCGAACCGGTGGCGATTCAATTGCCGGTGAACATCTTTGACCGGGAAGCGATTCGCATTTTGTACGGGCAAAAGGATGGCGCAAGCACGGTTTGCCTGTATCTGATGTTGGTCGCGTTTGCGGCAAAGTCAAACCGCGGCGGGGCACTGTACGTTGCAGATGACATCCCATATGACGTCGAAAGCATTGCAAGTTTGACGCACATGGATGCGAAGGTCGTGCAGAATGCGTTGAACTTGCTTGCAAAGTACGGGCTGATTCGCGTGAAGAGCGACGTCATTTGGATCGCCGGATACGCGAAACTGGTGCAGTTCAAAGCGCCGCGCAGGAAGAACAGCGGAGCAAAGGTGCGCGAAAAGTATGCGAATTGATGCACAGAAAATGGGAAACTTTCGCAGGAACAGCGTGGGGTGAACTTGGCGCGTGAGAGGGCGCGGGGGATGACGGAACTCTTGCGAGCAACGCATTTGTACGCACACGCCGACCTGCCTCCGGCGAGGATCGGCGGTGCGCGCCTGGCGGCGGCGTGAATCTTCGATTCCCGCACAAATGCCGCGCTGCGCGCGCTCGTTGGGGAGGCATAGCCTCCCCAAACCCATCGATGGAGAATCCGATTCTGGGTGACTCGCTGCTCCCGCAGCGAGGGAATGGCGAAGAAAGGGGTGAGAAAGACCAAGGATGAAAGAAGTTTAAGAAGGGAACGGCTTTACATTCGCGTCAATGCGCATGAGGACGAAGCGATTCGACGGTATGCGGAGAAGGCGGGACTGACAGTCAGCCAGTATGCACGGAAGCGGCTGCTGATGGAACCGGTGGCGGCGGCGCTGCCCGAGGGCTTCAATGAACTTCGGCGAGACATCGCCGGGCTGTGCAACAATGTGAATCAGATCGCGCGGGCAGTACATATGAATGCGCGCGATGCGTTCCGGGCGGCGAGCGATGCGAAGCGGTATGCCGGGGAGGTGTACCAAATGCTGACGGAGTGGATGAACCGTGGCGTTTAACGGGATGCGAGTGATCCACGGGAATCTGGGCGATCGGCTGCGGTACATCATGAATTCTGCCAAGACGGAAGATGGGCTGTTGGTGGTGGGAATCAACACGACGCCGGGCGCGGCGCTTGGCGACATGATGCGCACCAAGCGGAAGTACGGCAAGCTGGACAAGCGGCAGGGCTACCACATCATTCAATCGTTCAAACCCGGAGAGATCGAGGCGGGCGACGCGCTGCGCTTCGGGATGGAGTTTATCGAGAAGTATCTGGGCAACCGCTACGAAGGCGTGGCGGCGGTGCACACGGATCGGGCGCACGTTCACGTGCACATCATCTTTAATTCCGTCTCCTGGGTGGACGGGAAGAAGTACCACGCCGCGCGAGGCGAGTATTTGGAACGAATCCGGGAGCTGTGCGACGAGCAGTGCCGGGCTTGGGGGCTCTCGGTGATCGAGGGCGACGGCCGCGTGCGAAGGACGACGAAGGATGAGGCGCGCCGGGTGCGGCAGGGAAGGCCGACCTGCCGGGATCAGATTCGCGCGGACATCGACCGGGCCATTGGGGAGAGCGTGACGATGAACGATCTGGAGCGCGCGCTGCGCTTGCAGGGCTATGTCATCAAGCGAACGGCGAAGACGGTGTCCCTGAAGGCTCCGGGGATGGAACGCTTCGTTCGCTTCAAGTCGCTGGGCGAGGGCTATCGGACGAAGGATTTGCAGCAGAGGCTGTATGAGAACTTCCGGGCGATGAAGCGCGTGGTTCCGGCGGAGCGGGTGAAGCTGCCGGAGCCGGAGGAGCTGGACCGGTACGTGGGAATTCAGGCGCAGTATTACAGTATCACCCGGCAGATGCGAAAGCTGGCGGAGAAGCGGCATCTGCGCTACGCTCCGGCGCTGCGAGCGGAGATACGGAAGATGGAGCAGTGGCAGGAGGATTTCCGCTTTCAGGAGAAGCACGGAATCACGAGCGTGGAGGAGTTGCGCGCGAAGAGAGATGAAATACAAGCGGCGATCTCCGCGCTCGTGGAGCAGCGGAAGGAAATCTATCGGGAGCGCCGAACCGTGGCGGCGAGAGAAAATCCGCAGCGGATGGCGGAGCTGGACGCGAAGCTGGAGGAGTATCGAATCTGCCTTGCGGGGCTGCGTCGGGAGGTGCGGATTGCGGACCGCATCGAGGAGCGCGTGCTGTACAGGGTGGAGCCCATGCTCGCGGCGGAAGAGGCGCGGCGGGAGATTCTGCAGGAGATGAAAAATGGAAAACAAAAATCAATGAGAAGGGAGGAACGCTAAACGGAGAACAATTCGATTCCCGTGTGGGAAAAGGCTGTGTTGAGTCTGCGGGAGGCTGCGGAGTATTCCGGCATCGGCATCAACCGGCTGCGGGAGCTGGCAAGTTCGGAGGACTGCAAGTTCATATTGCGGGTCGGCAACCGGCGGTTGTTCAAGCGCAAGCTGTTTGAGGAATTTCTCAATCAGAGTCAAGCAATTTAGCGAAGAGATGCTGGAAACAGAGGCGCGTTTGTGGTACGATAAACGTACCACAAACGGCCACTTTCAAAGGAAAGGAGTTTGAATGCCAGGGAAAAAGAGAAAGGACAGCGAAGGAAGAGTTTTGCAAAAGGGCGAGAGCCAGAGGAAGAATCTGACCTATCAGTACCGTTGGACGGACGCACTCGGGCGGCGCAACACGGTCTATGCGACGACATTGGAGGCGCTGCGAAAGAAGGAGCGCCGGGTGCAGCTGGAGGAGGGGCTCGGGCTGGACTACTCCGCCGGGGGAATCACGGTGGTGGAGCTGGTGGAGCGCTACATCGAGCTCAAGCGCGGAATGCGCTACCGCACGCAGGTGGGGTACGAGTACGTATTGAACCTGCTGAAGAAGGAGAAGTTCGGTCGTCTGAAGATTCGGGACGTGCGCATCTCCGACGCGAAGCTGTGGATCATCCGCATGGCAGAGAGTGGCAAGGGATACAGCACGATCTGCAGCGTGCGGGGCGTCTTGAAGCCGGCGTTCCAGATGGCGTTCGAGGACGACATCATCCACAAGAATCCCTTCGACTTCCGGCTGGACATCATCCCCAACACCTCGAAGAAGCGCGAGGCGATGACGCCGGAGCAGCAGCGGGCCTTCATGGACTTCATCCGCGAGGACGATCACTTCTCCCGCTACTACGATGAATACGTAATCCTGCTGGAAACGGGGATGCGCGTGAGCGAGTTTGCCGGGCTGACGATGCGCGATCTGGACTTCGAGAACCGGAGGATCAAGGTCGATCACCAGCTCGCC
Source organism: uncultured Clostridia bacterium (assembly GCA_947596085.1). Taxonomy (GTDB): domain Bacteria; phylum Bacillota; class Clostridia; order Christensenellales; family Aristaeellaceae; genus SFTH01. The sequence goes on from CANQEW010000025.1 coordinate 18,828, forward strand.
AAGGGCAAGGGCGGCGCGTACTACGTGGAGAAGCCAAAGACAGAGAACGGCGTGCGCTTCATCCCCATGACGGATCGCGTGTACGAGAGTCTGCGCAACATCCTGCGAAGGCGCAAGGCGCCGGCAGTCGAGACGATGGTAGACGGGCACAGCGGGTTTCTGCTGTTGGACAGCTTCGGAAAGCCCAAGGTGGCACTGCACTTCCAGAAGCAGATGAAGCGGGCGCTGGCGAAGTACAACCAGACCCACGAGGTTCCGCTTCCGGCGATCACGCCGCACGTCTTCCGGCACACGTTCTGCACGAACATGGCAAACGCCGGGATGGACGTCAAGAGCTTGCAGTATCTGATGGGCCACTCGGACGTGGAGGTCACGCTGAACGTGTACACCCACGCGAGCTATGAGCACGCGCAGGAGTCCATGGCGAAGATCGTGCGGCCGGACTTCGGTGGAAGCGGCGCGAGAGCCTCCGGCGGATAGCGCAAAGGGCACAACCGCGGCCGCCAAATTTACACCGATCGCTCTGAAAATATTGGTGTAAAATTGGTGTACAAGCGTGAAGTTATGTGAAAGTGGCGGCCGCGGGCGGTGGCCCAAAATGCTGAATTTACGGGGGTTTTCGGGAGGTTTTGGAGGGTTATGAAGCAAAAAGTGAGCGTTATGTTCATCTGCCACGGCAACATTTGCCGCTCGCCCATGGCGGAGTTTATTATGAAGGATTTGGTGAAGAAGGCGGGGCTGGGGGATCGAATCCTTGTCGCGTCCGCCGCCACCAGTTCGGAGGAGATCGGCAATCCCGTGTATCCGCCGGCGAGGCGGGAGCTGGCCAGGCACGGGCTGGGCTGCGCGGGCAAAACCGCACAGCGAATGACGGCGCGGGACTATCGGGAGTGCGATTACCTGATCTATATGGAGCGCTACAACCTGCGCAACATGCTGCGCATCGTGGACGATCCGGAGGGGAAAATGCGACCGCTGATGTCCTTCGCGGGGCGCGACGAGGATATCGAGGATCCGTGGTACACGGGAAACTTCAGCGGCGTGTACGCGCAGATCGAGGCGGGCTGCCGGGGGCTGCTGGAGACTTTGAAGCGGGAACTCGGGGCGTAAGGGAGGCGCGATGCATGAACGAGGAGCGAATTCGACGCGCGATGGAGCAGGAACCAGTGCTGGCACGGGTCGCGCGGGCGGAGGAAGTGTTCTGGATGAATCCCCGATATGGCGGCGAGCTGCCGGGGGACGCGCCAGGGGACGCGGATATCGAAGACGCGCGCCAGCGGCTGCTGCGCTTCGCGCCGTTTCTGCGGCGCAGGTTCCCGGAGACGCTGCCCGATGCGGGGCTCATCGAATCGCCGCTTCGGGAGATTCCCGGCATGCTGCGGGCGATGGATTGCGGGCTTTCGGGACGGCTCTTTTTGAAGATGGACAGCCATCTGGCGATCGCGGGATCGGTGAAGGCGCGCGGCGGCATCTACGAGGTGCTCAAGCACGCGGAGGAGTTGGCCTTCGCCGGCGGGCTGCTGCGCGCGGGGGACGACTACGGCCGCCTCGATTCGGATGAGGCGCGGGCGTTCTTCGGCAGGTACACCATACAGGTGGGCTCGACGGGCAACCTCGGCCTGAGCATCGGCATCATGGGCGCGGCGCTGGGCTTTCGGGTGGTCGTGCACATGTCCCAGGACGCGATGGAGTGGAAGAAGGCGCTGCTGCGCGAGAGCGGCGTGACCGTGATCGAGTACGCGGACGACTACAGCGCGGCGGTGGCCGAGGGGCGCAGGCGTTCGGACGCCGATCCCATGAGCTACTTCGTGGACGACGAAAATTCCCGGACGCTCTTCCTGGGCTACGCCGTGGCAGCGGGACGGCTCGAAGCGCAACTGCGATCGGCAGGAATCGCCGTGGACGAAGCGCATCCGCTGTTCGTCTACCTGCCCTGCGGGGTCGGCGGCGCGCCGGGCGGGATCGCCTACGGCCTCAAGCGCAGATTCGGGGCGAATGTCCACTGCTTCTTCGTGGAGCCGGTGCAGTCGCCCTGCATGCTCCTGGGCATGGCGAGCGGACTGCACAGCGAAGTCTGCGTCCGCGATTTTGGCCTGACGGGGATCACCCGCGCGGACGGACTGGCCGTCGGCCGACCCTCGGGCTTCGTGGGCAGGATGATGGAGCCGTTCCTCTCCGGCGAATTCACGGTGCGCGACGGCGCGCTGTTCGACGATCTGCGGCTCCTTTGGCAAACGGAGGGCGTGTTCATCGAGCCGAGCGCCTGCGCGGCGTTCGCCGGGCCGCGCAGGATGGCCGAGGCGGGGGAGTATCTGCGCGCGCAGGGGCTGGAGGGCCGCATGGGCGCGGCGACGCACATCGCCTGGGCGACGGGCGGAAGCCTGGTGCCGGAGGAGATCCGCGCGGAGGCGCTCGCCACGAATTGTTAACCATAATTTCTTCAACATATTGACATTTTGACCCACCGGAACTATAATGTTAAGTACAATGACATGGAAAGAAACTTGCATGTCAGAAAAAATGAAAGATATGGAGGTTGGAACATGAAGAAGTTATTGGCACTGCTCTTGACGCTGACGATGGTGTTCGCGCTGTCCGTCTCCGTCGCGTTCGCTGAGGACGCCGGCATCAGCGAGGATCTGATCGCCGCCGCGCAGGCGGAGGGCGAACTGGTGGTGTACGGCTCCTGCGAGGAGGAATACCTGGCGGCCGCGTGCGAGACCTTTGAGTCCCTGTACGGCATCAAGGTGCAGTATCAGCGCCTGTCCACCGGCGAGGTGCAGGCCAAGATCGAAGAGGAAGCTGGCAACCCCTCCGCGGACGTTTGGTTCGGCGGCACGACCGATCCCTACAACGTCGTCGCGGCGGAAGGCCTGCTGGAGCCCTACGAGGCGCAGAATGCCAGCCACCTGCTGGGCCCGCAGTATCGCCACGCGGACGGCTGCTGGTACGGCATCTACAAGGGCATCCTGGGATTCATGGTCAACAAGGATGAGCTCGAGCGCATGGAGCTGCCGATCCCCGAGGACTGGGCCGACCTGACCGACCCCCAGTATCAGGGCCTGATCTGGCTGTCCAACTACAACACCGCCGGCACCGCCAAGCTGGTCATCAACACCATGATCCAGAAGTATGGCCACGACGAGGGCATTCAGTACCTGGTGGATCTGGACAAGAACATCGAGGTCTACACCAAGTCCGGCTCCGGTCCGTCCAAGAACGTGGGCACCGGCGAATGCGTGATCGGCATCGGCTTCCTGCATGATGGCATCACCCAGATTATCGACAACGGCTACGAGAACATTCAGCTCGTGATCCCGTCCAGCGGCACCTCCTTCGAGATCGGCGCCACCGCCATCTTCAAGGGCGCGGCCCATCCCAACGCGGCCAAGCTGTGGATCGAGTACGCCCTGTCCCCGGACTGCGTGAACCAGGCCAAGGACAATGGCTCCTATCAGTTCCTGGTGATCGACAACGCCGAGCAGCCCTCTCAGGCGGCGGAGTTCGGCCTCGATCCCGAGAACGTCATGGACTATGACTTCGATGACGCCACCGCGAACATCACCACCTATGTGGAGGAAGTCATGAACGCGCTGGGCGGCGGCGACGATCGCTTCCAGACCGAGTGATGGAGAGATAATTCCATATCCAACCATTGAACCGGCGACGGGGGATGGCGTGCGCCATCCCTCGTCTTTTGATGGATCTTAAACAAAGGGGGGACTTCCCGTGGCGAGAAGTCAGAGCGCGGCGCTGGATCGGAAAAAATTGCTGGCCGATCCCGTCATGGTGACGACCATCGTGGTGCTCATCACGTTCCTGACCCTGTTCATTCTCTATCCGCTGGCGATATTGCTGGTGGACAGCTTCTATGGCGAAGGCGGCTTCACGCTGGACATTTTCAAGCGCGTCCTGGAGATGAAGACCTTTCGCACGGCGATCACCAACACGCTGAAGGTGGGCTTCCTGGTGGGCATCCTGTCCGCCGCGCTGGGGCTTTTGTTCGCGTATGTGGAGGTGTACGTGCGCGTGGGACGCGGCGTGGGCGGACTGTTCAAGGTGGTGTCCATGCTGCCCGTGGTGTCTCCGCCCTTCGTGTTGAGCCTGTCGATGATCATGCTCTTCGGCAAGGCGGGTTTGATCACGCGCTTTCTGCTGGGCATCTACGACAACAGCGTGTACGGCTTCTGGGGCATCGTGGTCGTGCAGACGCTGACCTTCTTCCCGGTCTGTTACATGATGCTCAAGGGCCTGTTGAAGAACGTCGATCCCTCCCTGGAGGAGGCGGCGCGGGACATGGGCGCGGGGCGCATGAAGGTGTTCACCAGCGTGACGCTGCCGCTGCTGTTGCCGGGCTTGGGCAACGCCTTTCTGGTGACGTTCATCGAGTCCATCGCGGACTTCGCGAACCCGATGATCATCGGCGGTTCCTACGATACGCTGGCGACGACCATCTACCTGCAGATCACCGGCGCCTACGACAAGGAGGGCGCGGCGGCGATGGCCATCGTGCTGCTGACGATCACGCTCTTGATGTTCGCGGTGCAGAAGTATTATCTGGAGAAGAAGACGGCGGCCACGCTCACCGGCAAGGCCTCCCGCGCCAGAATGCTGATCGAGGACAGGAGTGTCACGATTCCGCTGACGGTGCTGTGCAGCCTCGCGGCGATCTTCGTCATCATGATGTACATCTGCGTTCCCATCGGCGCGCTGTTCCCGACCTGGGGCTACAAGTTCACGCCGCTGACGTTCAAGTGGTTCAAGCAGGTGTTCACGCGCTACAAGGGCTTCAAGGCGTTCAAGGATTCCTTCGTGCTCTCGCTGATCTCCGCGCCGATCACGGCGCTGCTGTCGATGATCATCTCCTACCTGGTGGTCAAGCGCAAGTTCCGCTCGAAGGGCTTCATTGAGGCCGTGTCGATGCTCGCGATGGCCGTGCCCGGCACGGTGTTGGGCGTGGGATACATCCGCGGCTTTTCCGGCGGACTGTTCCGCACGGGCCTTTTGCAGGGCATCTACGGAAGCGCGGCGATACTGATCATCGTGTTCGTGGTGCGCTCGCTGCCCACCGGCACCCGAAGCGGCATATCGGCGCTTCGCCAGATCGACAAGTCCATCGAGGAATCGGCCTACGACATGGGCGCGGACAGCTTCAAGGTGTTTATGACCGTCACGCTTCCGCTGATCAAGGATTCGTTCCTCAGCGGCCTGGTCACGGCCTTCGTCCGCAGCATCACCGCCATCTCCGCCATCATCCTGCTGGTGACGCCGCAGTTTTTGCTCATCACCGTGCAGATCAACGAATTCGCGGAGAAGGGCGCCTACAGCGTGGCCTGCGCCTTCGCGACGATTCTGATCCTCATCACCTACGGCGCGGTGCTTCTGATGAACCTGTTCATCCGCTTCTTCGGTACCAGCAGAAAGATAAGGGAGGATTCGTGAGATGGCCAAGATCGCAAAGGGCGTGAAGCTCGACCATATTTCCAAGATCTATCAGGACCCCAAGACGGGCAAGGACTTCTACGCGGTGCACGACGTCTCGCTGGACATCCGCCCCGGCTCCTTTGTGACGCTGCTGGGCCCCTCCGGCTGCGGCAAGACCACGACGCTGCGCATGATCGCCGGCTTTGAGAGCCCGGACGAGGGCGAAATCTATCTGGGCGATCAGGCCATCAACGAACTGACGCCCAACAAGCGCGACACGGCGATGGTGTTCCAGAGCTACGCGCTGCTGCCGCACTACAACGTGTTCGACAACGTGGCCTACGGCCTCAAGCTGCGCAAGGTTCCCAAGGATGAGATCCGCAGCCGCGTGATGCACATCCTGGAGCTGGTGGAGCTGAAGGGCATGGAGGCGCGCATGACCAACCAGCTCTCCGGCGGCCAGCAGCAGCGCGTCGCGCTGGCGCGCGCGCTGGTCATCGAGCCGTCGGTGCTGCTGTTCGACGAGCCGCTGTCCAACCTGGACGCCAAGCTGCGCATCTCCATGCGCACCGAGATTCGCCGCATCCAGCAGGAGGTGGGCATCACCGCCATCTACGTCACCCACGACCAGTCCGAGGCCATGGCGCTGAGCGACAACATCATCATCATGAACAAGGGCGTGATCGCCCAGATGGGTACGCCGCAGGAGGTCTACTACCGCCCAGCCAGCGAGTTCGTGGCCGACTTCATCGGAGAGGCGAACTTCCTCAAGGTGAAGGTGCGCGAGGTGAACGCTGACGGCGTGACCGTGGAGATGAACGGCGTGCGCTTCCCGGTGCAGAAGCCGGAGATTCCCGTGGCCGCGGGCGAGGATCGCACGGTGATGCTGCGTCCCGAGGGCATCCGCGTGAGCGATTCGGGCGCGCTGCCCTGCAAGGTGGTGCTGTCCTGCTTCATGGGATCGTACCAGAACTACCACGTGCGCGTCGGCGACGCGCTGGTGCGCGTCACGGACAACCATCCGGTCGGCCGCCGCGTGTACCAGGTCGGCGAGGAGGCCTATCTGGACTTCAACGTGATCGATACGCACCTGATGTGAGCGCGTCCCGCCCGCGAAGCCTGCCAAAAAGCGGCGCTCGCGGGCGGGATTTTTGTTGAAATTAGGGAAAGATTTGAAAATCATTGGATTTCAAGATTGAAGGATCGCCGTTTGCATGTTAGAATGAAAGCGGTGGCGAATGACTGCCGCCGGAAGACTCGCGAACCTGGGAGAGTGTATGCGATGAAAAAGTTCCTGATCCTGATACTGGCCCTTGCGCTGTGCCTGGGCGGCATGTGCGCGTCGGCGGAGGAGATCAACTGGCGCGCATGCGAGGGCGGCGAGCTGACCGTCTACGTCGCCTGCGGAGACGAGCACGGCGCGGCGGTGCTGAAGGCGTTTCAGCAGAAGACCGGCGTCAACATCACCTACATGCGCCTCTCGGGCAACGCCTGCTACAACCGCATCCTGAGCGAGCGCGACGACCCCGGGGCCGACGTGTGGTATGGCGGCACCTGTGATCCCTTCATCGCCGCGGCGAAGGAGGATCTGCTCTATCCCTACGCGAACTTCGAACATGCGCCCTACAAGTCGGAGAGCTACGGCGTCGGCGAGCCCTACTGGTTCGGCATCTACTCCGGCTACATCGGCTTCATCTGCGATGCGGACGCGCTGGCGGCCGCGGGCGTCGAGGCCCCGTCGAGCTGGGAGGACCTGGCCAAGCCGGAGTACGCGGGCATGATCTGCATGGCGAACCCGGCCGAGGCCAGTACCGGCATGATGACCGTGTCCATACTGATGCAGATCTACGGCGAGGACAGGGCGATGGAGCTGGTCTCCGCGATCGACAAGAATGTGATTTCCTACGTGCGCACCGGCGCGGGCGTCGCCGCGCGCGTGGCCGAGGGCGGGGCCGCCATCGGCGTGGGCTTTCTGCACAACGGCCTGCAGTACATCGAGGAGGGCAGCGAGAAGCTCCAACTCGTCGCGCCCGAGGAGGGCACCGGCTGCGAGGTCGGCGGCGCCGCCATCGTCAAGGGCTGCAAGCACCTGGATGCCGCCAAGCTGTTCATGGCGTTCGCCATGAGCCCCGAAGCCCAGGAGATCGGCCAGACGGTCGGCTCGCTGCAGTTCCTCACCGTCGAGGGCGCGCGGGACCCCGAGGCCGCGCAGGCGGTCACGGACATGGGCGTGAAGCTGATCGACTACGACTCCACCTGGACCGGTGAAAATCGCGACCACATCATCGAGGCGTGGACGAGCGCCGCCGACATGAGCAAGGTCGAAGGGGACTGACGAAAAGCTCAATATTGTTTATAAAGGTAGGATTTGATAAGGCCGTTCCACCGCAATCCACACGGATTCGGCGGGATGGCTTTATTCTATTTGCTTTATAGCCAAGAAACAGAGCGGTAAATATTGACAGCGGGGGGGGGTATTGTAATATAATTGTTGTAATAAAACATGTGGAATTAACCACAATGGTAAGAATGGGGGAAGGGGATTATGAAGAGAATGAAGCGGCTGTTTTCGCTGCTGATGGCGGCGGCGATGCTATTTGCGATGTTCGGCTTCGCGGAGGAGGACGGTGCGGCGGCGCTGGAATCGGACGCGGCGGTTGAGCAGTTCATGGCTGCGGAGGAGCCCGCACCGGAGGAGGAGCTCGCACCGGAGGAGGAGCCCGCACCGGAGGAGGAACCCGTGCTAGAGGAGGGGCCCGCGGCGACAGAGGAACCCGCGGCGACAGAGGAACCCGCGCTCGCGGGGGAGGACGCGCCGGAACTGGAGGCGCCGCTGGAGGATGCGCCCGCCGAGGAGCCGACGGAAGCGCCGGAAAGCGCGCTCCCGGGGATGGAAGTGCAGGTCGTGCGCGTTGGGGAGACGCTCTTGCAGGCGCTGGTGACGGGCGCGGAGGGCGAGCTCTATTACCAGTGGCAGGAGTTGAACCTTGCGGCCTATCAGGAGGCGCAGCGGACCGGCGAAATCTCCCAGGCGGACGCACTGTGGAAGAATATCGACGGCGCGACGGAGTGCGTGCTGGACGCGTGCGCGGCGATGGGCGACGGCTATGCGGAGTACGGCTATCGCTGCGTTTGCGCCGCGGAGGATTACGCCGTTTCCTCCACTTATCTGTTTGACGCGGATGCGCCTGTGACCTCGGAGGAGGTGGACGAGGCGCTGCCAATCGAACCCGCGCAGCCGGAGCCCGTCGAGGCGGACTATGGCATCATGCCGGTGATCTACAATGGCTGTCCGCATACGCAGACCGAGGAAATCCACGAGACGGAGTTCTACTCGTGGGTATCCTGGGACGAGTACGGCCATGTCTACAACGTGCGGGAAATCAGCGGACGCAAGTGTAAGGCATGCGGCGCGTACACGGAATATTCCATTGGCGACATCAAGGAAATGCCGTATGAGAAGCATAAGTTTAATAAATATGGTGAGTGCGAGAAATGTGAGTATGAGTGCAAACATCCAGGCTATGTGACGACCGGAACAGAAAGTTATAAGGAGCTACACGGGAATGATGATGTTGGCGATTATGAGATCGTGTCTCCCGATCAGCATCGAAAAATTCTTACAGACAATGATGTAGTTGATCGCGTGAATTGCAAGATATGTGGCGTAAGAGGTAATATATCTCACTATGATCACGTTTATACATATGCCGCGCCGGAAGCACATACTTACGATGTGAGTGGCAAATGTACGCTTTGCGGCTATGAAAGTAAATGTTCAAAGAGCGGCGTTCACGACTTCGTTCTCGCGTCGGAAAGTATCGAATGCGATTCTTATGAGTATAAGAGCGAGAAAATATGCGAGGGCCACGGTGTTCATAAGTCCGTGCGCTACGAATGCCGGAATTGTGGAGAGGTATATTATATTAGCACATATGATCCGGATGCCACATACGAAACGGAGCATAGGGATGACTATGCCATAGGACATGGGGATGGGCGCTGTTATCGCTGCGGTACGAAGCGTAAATGCGCGCATATAAATTTAAAGAACGAGGGGTATACATACAGTGGTCGATATTACCAAGGTGGTTCCTATTTCAACGACTACTCTACAAAATATAGCGATGTGATTGCCGGAACTTCTCCAATCGTAAGTAATGGAAATGGTACGCATACCGGCAAGTTGGTGCAAACGACTAACTGGCGATGCGTGGATTGCGGGGGGCAGTTTACAGAAACGCGTATTGTGGATGGAACACAGCCCTGTCAATATGATTGGGACGATGACAAATGTATAATTTGTGGGGCCGCGAGACTCCAAAGCTCCGCATGCCGCCATGACCGAGTCAAGCGGGTTGAACATGTATACACGGAAGGTGAACCATGCCAAAATCCGGATGGTAAGGGGCATATCTATACGGATTATGAACGATCTTGGACCTTGTTTTGCCTCGATTGTGGAGAAGAGCTTGATGATGAATATGACGATAACAATAATACTCCGTACGTCGAGCCTCATTATCTCCTGAATGGAACGTGCGAATACTGCGGATATGTGAGCCACTGTGCCCACAAGAATACGGAAAAGCGGCGGTTTGACGTGGTGTGGGGATACAATTGGAAGGATGCGGAGAACCATTACACGCTCTATCAGTGCGCGGAGGTCTGTCTCGACTGCGGTTCGATCGTTGACCGCGTGCAGTGCGAAAGCGTTCCCGAGCCGCACATGTATGACTCCAAAGGCTACTGCCCCTTCTGCACGTACGCGCGGGACATCACCTTCCCCGTGACGAAGATCGCTCTGAACAGCGCTGCCCTGACGCTCGCGAGGGGCGAGAGCGCGGACCTGACGGCGGCGGTGACGCCCAGCTATGCGACGAACGCGAAGATAAACTGGACGAGCGGCAACCCCTCCGTGGCGACGGTTTCAAACGGCAAGGTGACCGCCGTGGGCGCGGGCACGGCGACGATCACCTGCGCGGCCGCCGATGGAAGCGGTGTGAAGGCGGTCTGTGCTGTGACGGTGGCCGCGCCGCAGCCGCCGAAGTCGGTTGCGATTGAGCAACAGAACCGCAGCATGAACGTCGGGGAGACGCTGCAGCTGACGGTGAAGTTCCAGCCGGAGGGTACGAGCTCCGCGCTGACGTGGACGACATCGAACAAGAAGATCGCGACGGTGGACGGAAGCGGCGTGGCGACGGCGGTCGCCGAGGGCAGCGCGACGATCACGGTCAAGACGGCGAACGGCAAGAAGGCGACGACGAAGATCAAGGTGGTAGACCCGTACAAGCCGACGGGAATCCAGTTGAGCCACAGCGGAACGGTAAATGTGGACATCGACAAGACGCTGCAATTGACCGCCACGTTGGTGCCATCGACGGCGAAGAGCGAGATCACATGGAAGAGCTCATCGACGAAGATTGCGACGGTGACGAACGGCGTGGTGACGCCGGTGAAGGAAGGCACCGCAACGATCACTGCGACGGCAGTGAAGACGAAGAAGAGCGCGACGGTCAAGGTCAAGGTAGTGGACCCGTACAAGCCGACGGGGATCCAGCTGAGCCATACCGGTACGGTGAGCGTGGACATCGACAAGACGCTGCAACTGACCGCCACGTTGGTGCCATCGACGGCGAAGAGCGAGATCACATGGAAGAGCTCATCGACGAAGATTGCGACGGTGACGAACGGCGTGGTGACGCCGGTGAAGGAAGGCACCGCAACGATCACTGCGACGGCAGTGAAGACGAAGAAGAGCGCGACGGTCAAGGTCAAGGTAGTGGACCCGTACAAGCCGACAGGAATCCAGTTGAGCCATACCGGAACGGTGAGCGTGGACATTGACAAGACACTGCAATTGACAGCCACGTTAGTGCCATCGACGGCAAAGAGCGAGATTACGTGGAAGAGCTCGTCGACGAAGATCGCGACGGTGACGAATGGCGTGGTGACGCCGGTGAAGGAGGGCACCGCAACGATCACGGCGACGGCGGTCAAGACGAACAAGCGTGCGACGGTCAAGGTGAAGGTGGTGGACCCGTACAAGCCGACGGGGATCCAGCTGAACCATACCGGGACGGTAAGCCTGGATATCGACAAGACGCTGCAATTGGCAGCCACACTTGTGCCATCAACGGCGAGGAGCGAGATTACGTGGAGGAGTTCTTCGACGAAGATCGTGACGGTGGACGCGACGGGCAAGGTAACGCCGGTGAAGGAGGGCACGACGACGATCACTGCGACGGCGGTGAAGACGAAGAAGAGCGCGATGGTCAAGGTGAAGGTGGTGGACCCGTACAAACCGACGGGGATCCAGTTAAGCTACAGCGGAACGGTGAACTTGGATATCGACAAGACGCTGCAGCTGACGGCGACGCTTATACCATCGACGGCGAAGAGTGACATCACGTGGAAGAGCTCGTCGGCGAACATTGCGACGGTTGACGCGACGGGCAAGGTGACGGCGATCAAGGCGGGCACCGTGACGATCACTGCGACGGCGGTCAAGACGAACAAGCGCGCCACGGTCAAGGTGAAAGTCGTGGGCAATAGCGCGGCCGAACAGAAGGCCATGACGGATGAAGTTGTGAGACTTGTCAATCAGGAGCGGCAGAAGGAAGGACTCGACCCACTGGAGATCAGCGAGAATCTAAGCCGTGCGGCGATGATTCGCGCAAAGGAGCTGGTTCAGAGGCTTGCCCACACGCGCCCGGACGGAAGCAGCTGTCTCACCGTTGATCCCGATGCGGCTGGGGAGAATATTGCCGCGGGTTTTCGAACCCCCAGCTCAGTGATGAAAGCATGGATGAATTCTTCGGGACACCGGCATAATATTCTTGACTCAAACTGGGGGATGATTGGCGTCGGAGTGTATACATATGACAATAAAACATATTGGGTGCAGTTGTTTGGATTCGGAGATGGCTGGATTGTCTAAGGATACTGGCAAGAACCGATCCCTGGCCCGATATTGTTCGAACACGGGGATGAATGCAAAGTGAATGAATATCGCGCCTTGATCAGCATCGTCAAGGCGCGGTGTTTTTGGTAGAAGCGCTTTTTTCAGCCGGAGGAGATGATTCCGAATCCCCTCCGCTCGATGCCGCCGCGTTTCCGCCCCAAAAGAAGTTGACGATATTCTCCAGCCCCGGGCGCGCGTTCGCGTCCTCGATTGCGGGAATCGCGTCGGTGTTGTGGATGCACACCGCCTCGTGAATCTCCCGGCAATTCATCGCGCGCAGCAGCACTCGTGCCGTGGCGCAGGCGCGGTTTGGGTCGCCCGTGCCGCCGCCGACCAGAAGAATCGCGCCCCGCTTGGGTTTGGGGATCGGCTCCTCACCCCGGAAGCGCCGGGCGCTGAAGTAGGTTTGCAGCCGGCTGCCCACGTCCAGCAGCCGCCCGGTCAGCTCCGAGAAATAGAGCGGCGAGGCGATCAGTATGTTGTCGCACTCCTGGATCCGGCGATAGATTTCCCGCATCCCGTCGTCGATGGCGCAGCCCTCGTGCTCGCGGCAGTACCGGCAGTCGACGCAGGCGGACACGTCGCTGCGGTAGGCGTTCACAATATGCACTTCCCCCGCAAGCCCGCGCTCGATCTCGCGAATCAGATGGGCGGTGTCTCCGTTCTCGCGCGGGGAGCCGTTGAAAATCAGCGTGTTCATGCGGCCTCCTTGAAAATTTGGGCGGTCACTCCGCTTCGCGCCGAATGGATCTCTTCGCGTCGAAGCCTTCGGGATAGCGGCGGCGCAGCTTGTCGAGATTCATCCGAAGCACGTCTTCCAGATCCATATCCAGCGCCGCGGCGGCTTCCGCCAGATGCCAGGCCACGTCGCCCAGTTCCCGGACGAACCGCTCCCGGTCGAAGGGGTGATCCTGCATCAGGTGCTTTTTGAGCAGATCGGCCGCCTCGCCGGCCTCGCCGCACAGCCCCAGCGCGCCGTCCAACAGCATGTCCCGCTTCGATAGCGCCGGATTCAGCGTCGCCATTGCCAATTTCTGGTATTCGTTTGCGGTCATTCCGGCGCCGCTTCCTTTGCCACGTCCACCCATCCCGCGCAGAGGGAGGCCTCCTCCAGCTCGGGGATGGTCAGCTCGATGGCGCTGTTGCCGCTTCCCGCGGCGGGGAAGACGGTCGTGAAGCGCTTGAGCGATTCGTCCAGATAGACCTTCACACCATCGTTCACGCCGAAGGGACACACGCCGCCCACCGCGTGGCCGATCAGTTCGGCCGCCTGCTCGGGGGTCAGCATCTTCGCCTTGGTGTGGAAGGCGTCCTTGAACTTGCGATTGTCCACGCGGATGTCGCCGGCGGCGACGATCAGTATGGGCGAACCATCCACCATGTAGGAGAGCGTCTTGGCGATGCGCGCACCCTCCACGTTCAGCGCCTTCGCCGCCAGTTCCACCGTGGCACTGGAGAGCTCCAGCTCCCGGATGCGGCCGTCCAGGTTCCACTTTTTCAGATGCGCCCGCGCGCGCTCGATCGACATCGCATTCACGATCCCTTCCACTTTATGATTGCGCTTCGATTATAACACGTGCCGCCGCCCGCCGCGCGTAAAATTTTGGAATTTTTGGAATAATTTTTTAATTTTTGTGACGGGAACAAATGAAGCCATGTACCGTCTAACTCTACGCAAGCCGGTGCGGATATCGGCGGGAAAGGAAATGAGACGCATGCTGAAATGGAATGTGCGGGCGTTGGCCGCGTTGATGCTGACCGCCATGCCCCTTTTGAGCGCCTGCGGGCGCGAGCGTTCGGAGGAAGGGGGTCTGGCCATCGAAGCGCCCACCGCCAGCGCGGTGCCGGTGGAGAGCGAGGATGCGAGGCCGGAGTCCGAGCCGCAGCAGGAGGCGGAGGCGCGCCGGATCGATCCCGACGCGAAGATGATCGCGCTGACCTTTGACGACGGCCCCGGCGCGGGCACCCGCCGCATTCTGAATGCGCTCGACGAGGCGGGCGGCCGCGCGACCTTCTGCATGGTGGCGAACCGTCTGGGCGACTACGCGGAGACCGCGCGCAAGGTGGCCGAGCAGGGCAGCGAGATCGCGACCCACACCTGGGACCATCCGAATCTGACGAAGCTGAGCGCCGAGCGCGTGCGCGAGGAGCTGAATCGCAGCCTGAATGCCATCGAGCGCGCCACGGGCGTGCGGCCGACGGTGCTGCGCCCACCCTACGGCAGTGTGAACGCAGAGGTGAAGGAGGCCTGCGGCGAACTCGGATTGGTGATCGCCAACTGGAACGTCGATCCCGAGGATTGGAAGACGCGCGACGCCTCCGGCATTCGCCGCCACATTCTGGACAACGCCAGGGATGGGGCCATCGTGGTCTGCCACGACCTGTATCCCGAGACAGCCTCGGCGATGGAATCGGCGATTCGCGAGCTCTCCGAACGCGGCTATCAGCTGGTGACCGTGTCCGAAATGCTGGACGCGCGCGCGAACGGTGGCACGGCGGGCAAGGTATACTACGCCACCTGAAAAAGCTGGACAACCGGCGCACAAAATCGTGATTTGCAGGTTTATCATGCATTTTTGATAAAAAAGGCATGTAGAAAATCCCATAGGGAGAGCCAGCGAAACGGATGCATCGGCATGGAGTTGGAGCGGCGTTAGTGAGTAGCAAGGTGGAGCGTAGTCATCGCGAGGATCAGAAGCGTTTCTATGATTCCCATCGCTTCTACTCTCTCGTTGACTATCGTTCCCAGCTCGCCGTCCACCAGCGCCGCTCCAACTCCATGCCGATGTGGCCCCTCAATTGGCTCTCCCCGCAGAAATTTTTGCTTGCCTTTCTTGTCCAAGATGTTTGACAAACCTACAGAGCGGGAATTTAACGCGAGCGAACGCGCTTCAAAAACGACGAAAAGTCGTCCCGGCGCTGGGCGCGCTGCGCCTCCGTGAAAGCGCGGGCATACTTGTCGTTCTCCGGCTGCTGATGGACAGCGACGCTCAGGTAGATCAGCGCTTTGCGCGTGTCGCGGGTCTTGAGCAGCATCGCGCCGAAGAGATAATTCCACTCGGCGCAGCGCGTGGCGATGCTCATCAGCATCCGGCGCGCCACCGGGTATTGACCTCCGTCGATCAGCTCCTCGATGCGCCGAAGCGTGCGCGCGTCGGCCTCGATGTCGCGGCTCTTGGCCCGGTCGTCCAGGCAGGCGCGATAGGCGGCGTTGATCTCCGCCATCTTCTCGTTGGCCCAGTCGCGCTCGGGACCCTCCTGGAAGCGGTCCGGATGCCAGCGGCGAGCCAGCGCGCGGTAGGCGGAGCGCACCTCCGACTTCGTGGCCGAGGGCGGCAGGTTGAGCACCTCATATGCGTTCAAAGGTTTCACCTCTGGCTATTTACTATTCGAATGGGACGCTCACGATTCGATTATAAGAAAATTTCCGCACGCTGTCAAGTCTGCCCTCGTTTCGCCCGAGAGATATTGCACAATCATTACAAATGTTCCCATGCCGATAAGAAAAAATGAAGCCTTCCGTCCTTCCCTTTACTCCCTCCGCGTGGCGGAGTAAAATATATACGATTACTGTGGAATGTTGTCATGGGAAGGTGTGTGAGGACCTTGCGAAGGCGCGAAGAGGGCCGAAAGGCGGCGAAACGGCACAGCACGATGCTGAAGCCGGCGCTGTTTCTCGGCGTCGCGGTCGCGGTTTTGATCGGGGTTCTGCTGGCGCCGTCCCCGGACGACGGCAAGCTCAGCGGCATAGAGCTCTACGGCGAGGATCCCGAGGTCGAGGTCTACGGCCCGGAGCTTCCGCAGAGCACGGTGGGCAGCTATCCCGTGCCGGTGGTGGAGAGCGTCGTTCTCCCGGAGAGCACCGCCAGCGACGAGGAAAAGACCTACGTCTACGCCTCCGACGATCAGGAGTGCTATCACCTTTCGACCTGCAAGTTCGCCTTCGGAAGCGGACACAGATTCACGGTTGCAGAAGCGAAGCTGTTGGGCTACAAGCCCTGCGGTCGCTGCAATCCGCCGACGGAATAGAATTAAATATGAAGCAAAGAGGGACTCGCCGCGATTGATGCGGCGAGTCCCTCTCTATGTGTATTCCCCTATTTATGATACTTCTCGCCGGCGCAGATGCGCTCGGCGCGATAGAGCTGCTCCAGCAGGATCACGCGCATCAGCCCGTGAGGAAAGGTGAAGTTGGAGAAGGACAGCCGCTCGTCCGCCCGGGCGAGCACGGCATCCGAGAGGCCATTCGAGCCGCCGATCACAAACAGTGTGCGGCGGCCGTCCGCGCTCCAGGCACGCACGCGCTCGGCGAACTGCAGCGAATCCGGCGCGCTGGCACGAATGCACAGCGCCACCACGCGGTCGCCCGGGTGAATCTGCCGCAGCAGCGCCTGGCCCTCCCGGTCCACGATCTGCCGGATCTGGGCGGGGCTGGCGTTTTCCGGTTCGCGCAGATCGTCCACCTGCACGATCTCATACCTTCCGTAGCGGGACAGCCGCTTCAGATACTCCGCGCAGCCCTCCCGTTGCCAGTTCTCCTTCAATTTTCCCACGCAGAGCACTGCGGCGTTCACTTCGCGCCTCCCAGAAACAGGCCGGTGTAGACGTCGGCGGCAAAGAGCAGCGCCACGCAGACGATACCCAGCGCCAGGATCGCCCACTCGCTCGCGCGCAGGTGCGCGCGGGGCTGCGGCGGCCGGACGGTCACGCCCCGGAGCTGAGCCATCATTCGGAACATTCGCAGGGAAAACAGCATCATCGCGCCCATCATCGCCAGCTCGAGCAGCAACTGAAGCACACCGGACAGGCCGCCCACGAGCTCCAGCGTGCTCGCGCTCTCCGTCTGGGCCTCCAGAGCGGCGCTCGCGCTGCGATTGATGGTGAATTGCAGAATCACGGTCGCGGCGTTGTGCGTGGTATGGTAGATCAATCCGGCATAGATGGAATCGCAGTAGATTACCAGCCAGCCGAGGATCAGGCCGATCAGAAACTGCATCGGCAGGCCCTCCACGGAGCCGTGCAGCAGCGCGAACAGCAGCGCCGTGACCACCACCGCGCGCCGCGTGCCCCCCTCCTCAAAGGCGGACAGGATCGCGCCCCGGAACACGAATTCCTCGCACACGCCGGGCAGCACCGCGAGGTAGAGCAGGCACAGCGCCAGCCCTTGCGCGCTCGTGGGAAGGGCGATGGCGACGTCCGCAAAGCGCAGTCCCAACGCTTCCAGCAGCATCGACCAGAGGATGCCCATGTCGGTCACAAAAAACACACCCAGCAGCGCCAGCGCGATGATCGAAATCGTGCTGAAGAGCGAAATCGGATAGGGGCGGTAGGCCTGCCACAGTCCGGGTTCGTGCCGCGCGAGGAGAAGCGCCGGCAGCGCCGCGAAGGGCAGGTAATAGACGAGGTTGTAGATCAGCGACTGGGCAAACGGGTTCAGCCCGGCCAGCACCCGGGAGAGCGGCAGGCTCAACAGGTTCGTCAGCAGCAGCCCCGCGCCCGCGATTGTCCACAACAGCAGCGCGCTCCGGCGGCTCGGCCGGGGCGCGGGGACGGGGCGCGGCTCAGACATTGAAGCGGAACAGCGTCACGTCGCCGTCCTTCATCACGTAGTCCTTGCCCTCGCTGCGCACGAGGCCCTTCTCCTTGCAGGCGTTGATGGAGCCCTCGCGCACGAGATCCTCGTAGGGCACGATTTCGGCGCGAATGAACCCACGCTCGAAGTCGGTGTGTATCTTTCCGGCGGCCTGGGGCGCCTTGGTGCCGTCCTCGATGGTCCAGGCGCGCACCTCCTTGGGACCGGCGGTCAGGAAGGAGATCAGGCCCAGCAGCCTGTAGCCCAGCGTTACAAGACGATCGAGGCCGGATTCGCCGATGCCCATGTCCTCCAGGAACATCTGCTTCTCGTCGGGCTCCATCTGGGAGATATCCTCCTCCACCTGCGCGCAGATCACCAGCAACTGCGAGCCCTCCGCGTCGGCGACCGCGCGCACCGGTGCGACCAACGGGAGCGCCCCCTCGTCCTTGCCCAGATCCTCCTCGCCGATGTTGGCGGCGTAGATGACCTTCTTCATCGTCAGCAGGAACCAGTCGCGCACGACGGCCAATTGATCGTCGTTCAGCGGCGCGGTGCGCGCGGGCTTCCCGGCGTTCAGATGGTCGAGCAGGACCGCGCCCGCCTCGGCCTCCAGCGCGAACTTCTTGTCGCCCTTCTTGACCATCGCCGCCGCCTTCTCGGCTCGCTTGGCGACGGTCTCGATGTCGGCGAGGATCAGTTCGGTGTTGATCACGTCGATGTCCCGGGCGGGATCGACACTGCCGTCCACGTGGATCACATTGTCGTCCTCGAAGCAGCGCACGACGTGCACGATGGCGTCCACCTCGCGGATGTGGGACAGGAACTTGTTGCCCAGGCCCTCGCCCCGGCTCGCGCCCTTCACGAGGCCCGCAATGTCCACAAATTCCAGCGTCGCGGGCGTGTACTTCTCGGGATGATACATCTCGGCGAGCACGTCCAGCCGCCTGTCCGGCACGGCCACGACGCCCGTGTTCGGCTCAATGGTGCAGAAGGGATAGTTCGCCGCCTGCGCGCCCGCGCAGGTGATCGCGTTGAAGAGGGTGCTCTTGCCGACGTTCGGCAGGCCAACCACGCCAAGTTTCATATTCCCAACATCTCCTTATTTCCGGGGCTTTTTGGGCCTCTCGAAAGGCTCTTTGTACCATTTTTGTACCATTGACTCCCCTCGAACCGCCGGACTGCGCTCTTCGCGCAGCCGCCTGTCATGCGGGCGCACCGAATCGGAACGCGCCGCGCTTTCGGAATCCCGCGGCGCGCAGGGCGCGCGATCTCCGATGCCGCGTCGATCCAATCACCAAACATAAACTCCCTTCCGGCAATGGGAAAAGAGTTCCATGCAACGAATATATTGTAACATGAAACCGTTCTTTTCTCAATAGCGGGTATGTAATTAGAATACGAATTTTGTTTTGGTACAATAGATAGGTAACACGTGAGATAACGAAACAGAGAGCCAAGTGATAGAATAAAATTGTAAGACTCAAGACTCAAGAACTATCACAGGAAGGGTTCTCTGCATGAATAGGATAACACAGGAAGCCAAGCGCGTCAACGGTATATGGAGTATTTTCTGAAACACGGGAACGCGACGAAGATGGCGATACCTCTTATGTGTCTGGCCCTTTGCTTATCACCATTTTTAGTTGTACGACGTTGATGATGGTTTGTATTATGTTGCTAGATTCACAACCCACCCCGTCGCCAGCGAGAACAGCATTACAAAGGCGAGGTAGAGCAGGAAGCGCTTCACCCCCAGCACAATCTTCAGCGCGCCAAGGTTCGTGATCTTCGTCGCCGGGCCGGTGATCATGAACGCCGAGGCGCTGCCCATGCTCATGCCGAGGGCGAGCCACTCCCGGATCAGCGGAATCGTGCCGCCGCCGCAGGCGTAGAGGGGGACACCGATGGTCGCTGCCATCAGCACCCCGAAGCCTTCGTTGCTCTTGCCAAACAGCTCCGCGAAGCCGTCCGCCGGAACGTAGTGCTGGAACAACGCCGACAGCAGCACGCCCAGCAGGAAGTAGCCGCCCGTCGCCTTGATGTTCCGGCCCAGGTTGAACAGGAAGCGCAACAGCAGGTTCGGGTTCGTGTCGCGGCTCGCCCTCGGCTCGAAGCCATCGAAGTTGAAGAAGGGCTTGTCCTTGTAGAAGATGTGCAGCAGCAAGCCCGCCACGACGCCGCAGATCGTACACGATACGACGCGGATGACCAGCGCCGTCGTTCCCAGTGCCGTCGAGTACATGATGAGCTGGGGGTTCAGCAGCACGCTCGACATCATGAACGCCGCCAGCCAGTCGTCGCGCATCCCGTTGCGGGAGAAGGACGCGGCGATGGGGATGGTGCCATACATGCACAGCGGCGAAGCCACGCCGAGCAAGCTCGCCGGGAT
>CANQEW010000026.1 GCA_947596085.1 uncultured Clostridia bacterium
GGGGACTTCAACCGTGTGACGGTGGCCGAGGTCGAGAAGCTCGCCGGCGGCGACGCTTCCGGCAGAGTGCAAAGGTAGCATCTCGCAGGTGTGCGGGGGATGCCGCTGAGTTGGCGGCGGACGCTGCGCAATTAAAAGTTAGTGCGGACTTTTTTGGCCTGGGAAGCCATGCTTCCCAGGCCAAAAATCGCCGCGAAGGCCCGCGCATGGGAACGCCGCGGCGTTTGTGCGTTTTTTCTGGCGGAGATTTGCTGGCGCGGGCCGCCTGGAGTTACGCTGGGCGCTGCCCAGACCCGCCGGGCTTTGCCCAGACCCACCAAGGAACCTGAGGTTCCTTGGATTCTCCCTTTTGCTGACGTACTCCTTCCTATGCCTCCTT
The DNA here is from genome assembly GCA_947596085.1 of uncultured Clostridia bacterium. Taxonomy (GTDB): domain Bacteria; phylum Bacillota; class Clostridia; order Christensenellales; family Aristaeellaceae; genus SFTH01. Next base: position 380 of record CANQEW010000026.1, read on the forward strand.
GCCCCATGCCTCGATCTGCGTCAGCGCGGGGAAGGGGCTGGGATCGTCCGCTTTCTTCAGCTCGCAGAGGGTCAGCGATTCGACCGTCCGGGGGGAGATGGGGAAGCGTTGCGTCTCGCCCGTGCGCCGCAGGGTCAGAACTTCGCTGCTGCCGTCGTCGAAGCGGACGGTCGCATGCGTCCACCAGCTGTCGTGCGGGAAGTCCGCGCGCAGCGTCAGGCGAATTTCGTCCACGCATACCTTGCGGCCGAATCGCAGCGTCAGCGCGGCTTCGGGGTCGCGGTTGATGCCCCAACTCTGATAGGGCCAGATGCCGTGCGCGTCGTTTTCGTACACGCCGTCGATGGCGTTGCGGGCGGCGAATACCGCCTCGCCCCGGGTCTCCACGTTGGCTTCCGCGTGGGGGAAGAAGCCCGTGTCGCCGTGCTCGTCGTAGGGGTTGAAGGCGAGGTTGCGGCGCGCGGCGATCTCTTCCGATGTGGCCAGGCGGGCGCGCACCACGTGGCAGTCGCCCAGGAAGCTCTTGGGGTTGCGGGTGCCGGCCTGCTCGCCGAAGGGGATGGCGAAGTTGATCTCCCGCTTCACCACGTAGACCAGCGCCGGGGGCATGGTGTCCTCGAACTGAATCATGCAGTACTGGCCGGGCGCGCCGATCTCCAGCGCCACGCGGTCGCCGCTCTTGTAGCGGTTGGCATAGACGAGGCTCACGCGCTCCGCCGCCGGGGCGGTCAACAGCACGCGCCCCTCAGCGTCCAGTATCTTCAATTTGATGGGTTCCTGCGGCATGATTGCATCCCTCCTGTAAAATCGTTCAGCGCAGCTCCAGCGTCAGCGATTGGGTGAAGTAAATTCGAGTGCGGTAGAGCGTCTCCGGCCAGGCCGCGCGCAGGCGGGGGTCGCGGATGGGGATGGGCTCGATTTCCACGCGTTCCGCTCCGGCGACCGTCGCAGCCGCCAGCGCGCCGAAGCGCAGAACCGCGCCGTCGAAGGCGGGCTTCTCCGCGCTCATCAGGCTGAGGGCGACCGCGCCGGGATAGTCGGTTTCGTCCTCCATGCGCAGACCGTCCGCCTCCAGGCGCACGCGGCGGCGATAGCGGCCAAGGCCGGGCACCTCGCCGTAGGCGGGAGCGATGTCCATCGAAATGCCGCACCGATCCTCGTCCACCGCAACGTCTGCCGCGCGGGCATCCGCGCCGGGAAGCTGCTGATAGGCCGCGCCGCTGGGGTCGAACTCGGGCAGGTTGTGCCAGCTCGACTGCATCGTCCAAATCTCGTAGCGGCGGGGGCTGAAGGTCTTGCGGGTGTAGCTCTCCACGCCCACGTCGATCAGCAGCGGCCGGCCGTCCTTGTAGAGAATCACGCTGCCCACGTCGTTGTGATTGTGACTGTCGGCGTTGTTTCCGGCCTTCGCGCCCAGCACGTAAGGGCCGCGCCGGGCGCAGAGCACGCCCGCGCTGGGATACCAGACGTTCGGCGCGGCGGGCAGGGCGCCGTCGAGCCGCCGCGCGGCGTCGAGCATCTCCTCTTCCGCGAAGGCGGATTGAATCCGCTCCCAAAGGCTGATGCCATCGGAGTTGGTGGCCACCTTGCCGGAGCCTTCCCGCAGAGTGGCGGCAAAATCGAGCGCCGAGAGCGCGCGCAGCGGCTCGCTGTTCACGCGCATGGCGAACCGATACTCCCGCGCGCCCCTTCGCCCGGCCAGCGGGCTGCAGTCGGCAAAGTTCAGATACCAGGGCTCCGCCACGTGCATGTGGACGATGTACTCCGCCATGTTGCGCAGCTTCGGCTCCGCCCAGATGGGTTCGAACACACCGGGGGCGATGCCGCAGAGCAGCTCCAGCGCGCCCCAGAGCGTCAGCGCCGCGTGGCCGTAATACTGCGCGCCTTCATTGCAGCAGCCGTCCTCGCCGTATTCGCTCATGAAGCGATCCAACCCCCGCGCGGCCTTGGCGACGTAGGGCTTTAACTCCTCCGACGGGAGCAGCGCGGCGGCCGCCAGCAGCACGTTCTGCGTGCACCAGGGCATCCAGTTGCAGGTGGGCGTGTCCTGCGGCTGATCCGTGTCGGCCATCCACCAGAAGTGTTCCGTCAGGTAGGGCGCGAGCACGCGGCTGCGCACCGCGTCGCGCAGCCGGGCGGACAGTCCGGGGGCGAGGATATCCAACCTTTCCCCCAGCAGCGCGCGGAGCGTCGCCAGCAGCGCGCCGGTCTCGGCGGCGAAGAGGTCGATCACCGGCCGCGCGGGATCGGGCAGCGGAAGCTGCGTCGCGTCGCGCACGTAACTGTTGTGCGCGGGAAGCTGCCAGGCGGTTTCCTCACAGATAGCCCAGGCGTAGTCGGCAATCGCATCGAGGAAGCGTCCCTCCCCGGAGGCGCATTCCGCCATCGCCAGCGCGCAGAGCGCGCGGCGGCGGGCGAAGTAGGGCTCCTCGTGCGCGGAGCGGTCGCCGCTGGCGGAGAAGCGCAGCCAGAGCGAAAGCGGCAGCGGCGGGGGCACGCGGCTCGCGCGCAAAACCTCCTCTCCGGCGGCGATCAGGCGCGCCGCGCAGGGCAGCGCCCGCCATTCGGCCCCACCCGGCGCGGGCGCGAGCCAAGGCTTGCGCGGGGTGTAGTCCGATTCAGTCAGCAGTTCACTCAACGTCATCTTGTTCCGTTACCTTCTTCTGTTCCGGCGAAGCGCCGCTTCGCCGGTTTCTCACTTGTTTGATATATTCGCGCGGGCTCACGCCCTCCAGCTTCTTGAACACCTTGCTGAAGTAGAAGGGGCTGGCGAAGCCCACGCGCTCGCTGATCTCGTAGATCTTCAGGTCGGTGCCGGCCATGAGCCGCTTGGCGGCGGTCACGCGCTCGGCGGTGACGAACTCCACGAAGCCCTCGCCCCCGTTCTGGGCGAAGAGCTGGCTCAAATAGTTGGGGCTGAAGTTGAAGTGCGCGGCCACTTCATTGAGCGAGAGGCGCTTGTCGAGGTTTTGGCGGATGTAGCGCCGCGCCTGCAGCACGAGCTCCGCGCTGCGGTCGGAAGCGCTGGCCTCGCCGCGAAAGAGGATCGGCTGCGCGGCGCTCAACAGCGGCAACCCGTCGAAGGCGCTCTGCTGGCTCCGGGAAATTTGCAGAATGTCCGTCACCGGAAATCCCACCGACCAGTACAGCGGCGTTCCGAAGTATTTTTGCAGGATGTCGCTTGTCTTTTCCAGCGCGGAGGCGAGGCGCGCCTGCATGGCGCGGGGATCGTCCAACGGCACCAGAGCGCAGAACAGCCGCAGGTCCATGCCGGTCACCCAGCAGGGCAGCAGGCTCGGCAGGACCTCGCCGGCCATGCGCGCCATGCCCGTGACCAGCTCGCCCAGCCGCTCGATGGGTTCGTCGCCGCACTGCAGCGCGGCGATGGCCACGGTGTAGGCGGGCGCGTCGAAGCGAATTCCCAGCTGCGCCATTGCGTGGTCCAATGCATCGCGGGAAGCGAAGCCTGAACCGTAGAGCTGCGTGAATACCCGCTCCCGGTAGGGCGCCAGGGCGTCGCCGGAACGCGCTCCGGCGGGGGCGCGCAGCGCGGCTTCCTTCTCCACAATGGCCGTAGCGCGCTCCAGTGCGGCGGTCAGGCTCTCGGCGGTCAGTTCCATCTTGTTCAGATACTCCACCGCGCCGATGCGGATGGAGCGCTTCACGTAGTCCAGCTCGTCGTAGCTGGTGAGCATGATGAACACGGGCAGAATCGCGTCGCGCTTGCGGCAGGCCTCGGCCAGCTCCAATCCGTCCATCACCGGCATCATGATGTCGGTGACGACGATGTCCGGGCGCAGGGATTCGATCTCCCGCAGGGCGTCCGCGCCGTTGCGCGCGGTGCCCGCCACCTCGTAGCCCAGCGCGGGCCAGTCCAATATGCCCTGCATGCCGATCAGCGCCAGCGGCTCGTCGTCCACGAAGTAGACGCGGATCATGCGCCCGCACCTCCCTTCGCCCGGGGCAGGCGGATGAACACGGTCGTGCCTTGTCCGGGAACGCTCTCGATGCGCAGGCCGTAGTCCTCGCCGAAGCTGTACTGCAGCCTGCGATGCACGTTCCACACGCCCACGTGGCGGTACTTGACCGCGGCCTCCTCCGGCTCCGGCGCGGAGAGGACCCGCGCGATCTGTTCCGCCGTCATGCCCACGCCGTCGTCGCGCAGGGTGAGCAGCGCGTCGCCGGAGGGCTCGCGGGCGATGGTCAGACAAATCTCTCCGGCGTGGCCGCGCGGCTCGATGCCGTGGAAGATGGCGTTCTCCACCAGGGGCTGCAGCGTGAAGCGGGGAATGGAGAAGTCGCGCAGCAGCGCGGCGTCCTCCACACCCTCCACGCGCATGGCGATGGTGCCGCCGTAGCGGTACTGCTGAATGAGGAAGTAGTCGTTGAGCAGCGAAAGCTCTTCCTCCAGCGGCACCAGGCGTTCGCTGTCCTTGGATACGCTCTTGAGCAGGCGCGAGAGGGCCGTGGTCATCTCGGCGATGCCGGAGGCGTGTTGGATGGTGGCCATCCACTTGATGCTGTTGAGGGTATTGTAGATGAAGTGGGGATTGATCTGGTTCTGCAGGATGCGGTACTCGAGATCCTGCTTCTGTTTCTCGTCCTCCAGGCGCTTGTCCATCATGGCGGAGATGCTCAGGGCCATGCGGTCGATGCTGCGGCTGATATCGCCCAGCTCGTTGTTCCACTCCGGCCTTGGGTCGGGGGAGAAATCCCCCTGACTCACGCGCTCAGTGCGGCGCTGCAGGGCCAGCACCGGCCGCGCCACCATGCGGTGCAGCGCCAGCGCCAGCACCACGCCCAGCAGGAGGATCACCACGAGGCTCATCAGCGCGGGTTGCAGCAGCAGGGAGAGTGTCAGCGTATCGAAGGAGCCGCGCGGGATGGCTTCGGCCAGGTACATGCCGTGCGCGCCCAGCGGATAGCGCACGATCAGCATCCGCTCGCCGCCGCGTCCGACATCGAAGAGCTGCGTGGCGGGGTCCAGCGTGCCCACGCCGCGCCCGGCGTACTCCCGCAGGCCGGACGGATATTCCGCCGGCGTCAGCGCGCCGCTGGCTGCCAGATAGAGCTCTTCCCCCATCTGCAGGTACAGCCGCGCGCCATCGGGGAGCGCGAAGCCGCGCAGGGGGTCGGTGATCAGCGAGGGGGAGACGCCGATGTACACCTGCGCGGCCTTTCCGTCAGCGGCGGAGAGGCTGCGGGCCACGGGCAGGCTCTGCGAGGCGCGGTTGGCCAGCACCAGCGGATCAGTGACGATGCTCTGCCAGGAGGCGCCACCCTCCCCGCCGAGGCCGGGCAGCGACGCGCGCGCCTGCGCGTCGTTCAGCGATACCGACACCTGGCTGCTCAGCGCACCGAAGTTCATGTGGCCGCCTCCGGCGCTGAAGAGCAGAAAGTGCTGGATGTAGGGGGCTGTGCGCATGGAATTGTACTTGCCGGAGAGCGTGGTATACACGGTCTGGGTCTGCGAGGCCGTGCCGCCGGCGAGCAGCCAGGTGCGCATGCTCGGGTTGGCGGCGCACCAGTTCGCCAGAGAATCCACTTCCTCAATGTTGCTGCGGATGGCGGAGGCGGCGGTGTCCAGCGCGTACTCAGCGGACTGCACCGCGGTGCGCTCCAGGCGGAGGCGCACCGTGCGCGCACTCCCGGCGATGATCGCCGCCGCTGCCAGCAGCGTGAACGAAACCGCCAGCAGAATCACGCTGCGCTGAATGCTGCCCCGGCGCCGCTCCGTTCCCAGCACGACACTTCCCCCTTTGCCAGCGTACAATGTATTTATTATAGTCGGGTTTTCGCACACTGTCAAACGCCGGGCCGCTCTTGAATGATAAATTTTGCATGTTTAATCCATACCTTTTCTTGAAATCAGAAAAAATAACATGTTTTGCATGAAAAAAGGTATTTCATTTCACCGAAAATAACGGTATAAAGATGCAGTCAAAAGTAGCGCGGATTGAACGAGAATCGTCGGCGCTTCTTTGCACAATCGTCAATTTCTTAATAAGGAGGACAAACATCATGCGCAAACTTCTCGCTCTGATTCTCGTCCTGACGATGGCTTTCGCCTTCGCCGCTCCCGCGATGGCTGAGGAGCAGACCCTGACCTGGGCACTGTGGGATCTGGAATCCACCGCCTACTGGCGCGCGCTAGCCGAGGGCTACGAGGCGAGCCATCCCGGCACGCACGTGGAGATGATCGACCTGGGCTCCACCGATTACATGACCTCCCTCGCCACCCAGCTGGCGGGCGGCAACGGCGAGCTGGACGTGCTGTCCATCAAGGACATCCCGGGCTACGCCAACCTGATCAACCTCGAGGTGCTCGAGCCGATGAACGGCCACCTGACCACCCCCGAGGAGAGCTTCGGCGGCGTGCTGGAGCAGCTGACCGCTGCGGACGGCAACTACTACGCGGTGCCCTTCCGCTCCGACTTCTGGGTCGTGTTCTACAACAAGGACATCTTTGATGCCGCTGGCGTGCCCTATCCCACCAACGACATGACCATGGAGCAGTTTGACGAGATCGCCCGCGCGGTGACCTCCGGCGAAGGCGCCGAGAAGATCTACGGCAACCACTATCACACCTGGCGTTCCGACGTGACGCTGTTCGGCATCCTGGACGGCGAGCACTCCATCGTGGACGGCAACTACGACTTCCTGAAGCCCTACTACGAGATGGTTCTGGCCGAGCAGGCCGACGGCATCGTGATGGACTACGGCGAGGCCAAGACCAGCAACATCCACTACAGCGGCGTGTTTGAGAACGGCCAGGCCGCCATGTGCAACATGGGCTCCTGGTTCCTCGCCACCCTGCAGACCTACAACGCCGAGGCCGAGGCCAATGGCGTCGAGCCGGTGAACTTCGGCATGGTCAAGTATCCGCATCCCGAGGGAATCGAGGCGGGTACCACGCTGGGCACCGTGACCAGCCTGGCTGTGAACGTTAACTCCGCGAAAAAGGATCTGGCCATCGACTTCGTCGACTGGTGCACCGGCGCTGAGGCCGCGCAGATTCTGGCCCAGACCGGCACCTTCCCGGCGGTCAGCTCCCCGGACGTGAACGCCGTCATCGCCCAGACCGAGTACTTCCCGGACGACGAGGCTTCCCTCGAGGCGCTCAACACCGTCGCCGTCTATCTGGAGATGCCGCTGAGCGACAAGGCCAGCGAGATCGAGACCGTGCTCAACACCGAGCATGATGCCATCATGACCGGTGCGGAGACCGTGGACGAGGGCATCGCCAACATGAACGAGCAGGTCACCGAAATTCTCAACGGCTGATTCGAAAGCGCGATTCTAAAAAATCGAACGGTCGTGGGGCGGGCGCGAACGCCCGCCCCACATTCATATGAAAATCCTGCGAGGGGGAGTACATATGTCACAAGTCAATCCGGCTGTTCCGGCGGCAAAGCGCAAGAACCGCAAGGCGCTGCGCAGCAATTTGGTCGCCTACAGCTTCATCGCGCCGAACTTCATCGGTTTCTGCGTGATTACGCTGGTACCGATGGTGTTTGCCATCGCGCTGGCCTTCTGCAACTGGGACGGCGTGCACGAGATTGAATTCATCGGCCTGCAGAACTTCGCCAAGCTCCTGACCGACAAGACCTTCAAAACCGCCTTTGTCAATACCATCGTCTATTCCGTCGGCACGGTGCCGCTCACGCTGGTATGCAGTTTGGGTTTGGCCATACTGCTCAACCAGAACGTAAAGCTGCGCAACTTCTTCCGCACGGTATCCTTCTTTCCCTACGTTGCCTCGTTGGTGGCGGTGGCCGCGGTGTGGAACAACCTGTTCAACCCGTCCATGGGACCGGTGAACATGCTGCTCTCGAAGCTGGGAGTGGAAAATCTGCCGCGCTGGGCGGCGGGTAAGGACACGGCCATGATCACCGTCATCCTTTTCAGCGTCTGGAAGAACATGGGCTACTACATGGTCATCTACCTGGCGGGCCTGCAGGGCATCAATCCCGATCTGAAGGAGGCCGCCAGCCTCGACGGCGCGAACAGCTGGCAGACCTTCTGGAACGTCACGCTGCCGCAGCTGCGGCCCACCACCTTCTTTGTGGTCATCATGCTGACGATCTCCTCGTTCAAGGTGTACGACCAGATGTTCATGATCACCCAGGGCGGCCCTGGCAACGCGACCATTACGCTGGTGTACGACATCTACAACGTGGCCTTCGTCAACACGCCCAAGTACGGCTACGCCAGCGCGATTTCGATGGTGCTGTTCGTGCTGGTGCTGATCATCACCTTGATCCAGTTCAAGGGATCGTCGGCGGACAACTGAGGAAGGAGGAGAAGCAAAATGTCTGTCAAACCCATGAAGGCGAACGCTCGCCGCAACGCAGTCATTTCGCGCGTGCTGATCTACGCGCTGTTGATCATTATCGCGTTTCTGATGCTGATCCCCTTCGTCTGGATGATCTCGGCGTCCTTCAAGATGAACAAGGACGTGTTCTCCTTCCCAATCGAGTGGATTCCGTCCAACCCGCGCCCGCAGAATTATGTGGACATCTGGACGAAGATTCCGCTGCTGACCTTCATCAAGAACACGGCCTTCCTGACCGTCGTGGTGACGTTTTTACAGGTGTTTACCTCGAGCTTCGCGGCCTACGCCTTCGCCAAGCTGCGCTTCCGGGGCAAGAATCTGCTGTTCCTGGGTTACATCGCCACCATCGCCGTGCCGTGGCAGGCGTACATGGTGCCGCAGTTCATGATGATGCGCTCCTGGCATCTGAACAATACGCACCTGGCTATCATCCTGCTGCAAGCGTTCTCGGCCTTCGGCGTGTTCCTGATGAAGCAGTTCTACGAGGGCATTCCCACCGAACTGTGCGAGGCGGCGCGCATCGACGGCCTGTCCGAGTACGGCATCTACGCGCGCATCATGCTGCCGCTGTCGCTTCCGGCGGTGTCGACGCTGATCATCTTCACCTTCGTCAACACCTGGAACGACTTCCTCGGCCCGTTGATCTATCTGACCCGCAACGAATTGAAGACTATACAGATCGGCCTGCGCATGTTCATCAGCCAGTATTCGGCGGAGTACGGCCTCATCATGGCTGCCTCGGTGATCGCGCTGATTCCGGTGCTGATCGTGTTCCTTTCGCTGCAGAAGTACTTCGTTCAGGGCGTGGCTTCCACGGGCCTGAAGGGATAAGCATCCAATTCCGCGAGGCGTGGGGCGAGGCTTTCGCTCCGCGCCTTTCGAGCGTTCATCGAAGGAGTGCATATGAAACGATTTCCGAATCCATCCATCACCCGGGAGGAAGCCGGGCGCGCGCTGGACGCCGCCGTGGGCATCGTGCGGCAAAACCTGCCGCTGTTCGCCGGGCGCTGTCAGAACCATTCGAGCGTCAACGACATCTATCCTTCCTGCGAAAACGTTCAGTGGACCTGCGGCTTTTGGCCGGGTGAGATCTGGCTGGCGTGGGAGCGCACCGGCGACGCTGCGTTCAAGGACGCGGGGCTCGCGCTGGTGGACAGCTTCCTGCGGCGCATCGAGGAGCGCATTGAGGTGGAGCACCACGACATGGGCTTCCTCTACAGCCCGAGCTGCGTGGCGGCGTACAAGCTCACCGGCAGCGAGGCGGGCCGCCGGGCGGCGCTGCTCGCGGCGGAGCAGCTCTGCGCGCGCTTTCAGGAGAAGGGAAGCTTCTTTCAGGCCTGGGGGCCGCTGGGCGCACCGGACAATTATCGCTATATCATCGACTGCCTCCTGAACCTTCCGCTGCTCTACTGGGCGAGTGCCGAGACCGGGAACACGCGCTTCGCCGAACTCGCGCGCCGCCACACCGCCACCTGCCTGGCCCATTCCATCCGCCCCGACGGCAGCACGTACCACACCTTCTTCATGGACCCGGCCACCGGCGAAGCCGTGGGCGGGCGCACCTGTCAGGGCTACCGGGACGACAGCTGCTGGGCGCGCGGCCAGGCCTGGGGCGTGTACGGCACCGCCCTGAGCTATACTTACGAGCGCAAGCCGGAATACCTGGACGCCTTCCGACGGGTGCTCGGCTACTACCTGGAGCGCCTGCCGGAGGACATGGTGCCCTACTGGGACATGACCTTTACCTCGGGCACGGAGGAGCCCCGCGATTCGTCCTCTGCCTCCATCGTGGCCTGCGGGCTGCTGGAGGCGGCGAAGCACGCGGGCGCGGAGGAGGCGCGGGCGTGGCGCACGCTCGCCGCGCAGATGCTCTGCAGCGTGGCGGAGCGCTACGCCGTGAAGGAGGGCCCGCCAGGCGTCGGGCTGGTGCGCCACGGCACCTACAGCAAGAAGAGCCCCTACAACAGCTGCACGCCGGAGGGCGTGGACGAGTGCGTGAGCTGGGGCGACTACTTCTACATGGAGGCCCTGACGCGCTACATTTCGGACTGGAAGATGTACTGGTAGGAGGGGCGGCACATGGAACTAAAAAGCAAGCGCGATTATGTGGAACTGATGCGCAAGCTGCTCGACCCGCTGGCGGAGCTCTATTCCCCCGGCGGCGCGCGGCTGCGCCTGGGCGAGACCGGCGCGACCTACGACCGCGTGGCCATCGAGCTGGAGGCCTTCTCCCGGCCGCTCTGGGCGCTCGCGCCCTTCTGGCTGGGCGGGGGGCGCGCGCCGGAGTTTGAGGACATCTACCGCCGAGGCCTGGCCGCCGGAACCGATCCGGAGAGCCCCGAATACTGGGGCGAGCCGCAGGACTGCGACCAGCGCTTCGTGGAGATGGCCGCCATCGCCTGCGCGATGATCGAGGTCCCGCAGATCGTCTGGGAGCCGCTGGACGGCGCGGCGAAGGAGAATCTCGCCCGCTGGCTGGGCAGCATCAACGCGCATGAACTGCCCCATTGCAACTGGCTCTTCTTCCGGGTGCTGGTGAATCTGGCGCTGGAGCGCGTGGGACGGGATTTTGACCCGGCGCTGGTGGAGCGCGACCTGGACGAAGTCGATCGCTGGTACGTGGGCGGCGGCTGGTACACCGACGGCCCGGCGGAGATCAAGCCCCAGCGGGACTACTACATTCCCTGGGCGCTGCAATACTACGGCGTGCTCTACAGTGTCTTCGCGGCGGAGCGCGATCCCGCCCGCGCGGCGGTCTACCGCCAGCGCGCGCTGGAATTCGGCCGGAGCTTCGCCCGCTGGTTCGACAAAAACGGCGCGGCGCTGCCCTACGGCCGCAGCCTGACCTACCGCTTCGGCCAGTGCGCGTTCTACTCGGCCTGCGTCTGGGCGGGGCTGGAACCGCTGCCGCTTTCCGCCATGAAGGGCATCATTGCGCGCAACCTGCGTTGGTGGATGGAGAAGCCCATCCTCGACCGCGACGGCGTGCTCACCATCGGGTACTGCTATCCCAACCTCTACATGTCCGAGCGCTATAACGCTCCCGGCAGTCCCTACTGGGGCCTGAAGAGCTTCCTTCTGCTGGCGCTGCCGGACGATCACCCCTTCTGGGCGGCGGAGGAAGCGCCGCTGCCGGAGGAATTCGCCGCGCCGGGCGTGGTTGCCGACCGCGACGCGGCACTGTTGCTGCAGCGCCTGCCCGACGGTCAGCTTAACGCCTACGCGCCGGCGCTGGTGGAGCGCAGCGAGCACGGTCAGTTCGCCGAGAAGTACGCCAAGTTCTGCTACAACACCCGCTTCGGCTTTTCCGCCAGCCGCAGCTATGCGCAGATCGAACAGGCCGCGCCGGACAGCATGCTGGCCTTTGCGCTGCCGGGAGAGGCAGGCGGCCAGGTGTTCGTGCGGCGGCACAGCCTGGAATATGAATTGCGGGAGGACCGGCTCGTCAGCACATGGGAGCCGATGCCCGGTGTGCACGTGCGCACGGAGTTGATTCCCTGCGAGGGCGGGCACATCCGCCGCCACCGCGTCGAGAGCGGCGTCGCCTGCGCCGCCTACGACTGTGGCTTCGCGGTGCCAAAGTTCGAGCCGGGCTTCACCCAAAGCGCGGAGGACCGCGCCGCCGCGGCGAGCAACAAGCGCATGCGTTGCGAGGTCGCGTCCACGAGCGGCGGAGCGGGCCTCGTGCTGGATGCCTGGCCGAACACGAATCTGTATAGTCCGAACGCCGTCATTCCGGCGGTGCGCTACGAGATTCCCGTGGGATGCGTGGAATTGGAGACCCGGGTGATCTCCCGGGCGGAGTGAGCACATGAACGCAAGGAGCGGCCGCGATGCGGTGAAAAACTGGTGGCACTACCACAAACTGGCGGTGGTGCTGGTTGTGCTCTGCCTGATTGTGGCGGCAGTGCTGCTGCGCGGACTGTTCGCGCGGGAGAAGCCCGATTTGAGTGTGGGTTATGTGGCCGCCGAGGCGCTGCCCCCGGAGGCGGTCGCCGCGTTGGAGGAGGCGTTGGCGGACTTCTGCGAGGATGTGAACGGCGACGGACGGACGCTGGTGCGGCTGGAACAGTTCGCGCTGGACTTCCAAGCCGCTGATGATGACTATCGCGATATGGACGAGCGCATGGCGAATATCACGCTGATGACCGGCAGCATCTATGCCGCCGACGGTGCGAGCATCTTTCTGCTGGAGGATCCCGAGGGCTTCCAGCGCCGCACGGGCGCGCTGCAATATCTGGATGGCCGTGTCCCTTCGCAGGAAAACGCCTACGACGCGGCCAATTGGCGGGAGATGGTCGTGCCCTGGGCGGATAGCGCGCTGGCGGGACTCGAGCTGGATGATAATGCCCGCAAGCAGCTCGAACGCATGAGCCTGGGCCTATGCGCTCCCAGTCCCCGGGACGATGAAGGGACGACCGCCGCCACGGAGCGAATGTGGAGCAGACTCATTCAAAAGTGACAACGTAAGCCAGACATTGCATTTCAGAAGAAAGGCCGGTTCCAAGCGCGGCAGCAGAAGGGAGATTCTTAAGGACCTCAGGTCCTTAAGCAGGTCTGGACAGAGTCCAGCGGGTCCGGGCGGCGCCCGGCGGGTCTGGGCGGAGCCCAGCGCCCCTCCCCGCGGACCGTGCGCCCAGAGAAGGCTCCGGGATGCGAACCAATGCATCATCGCCCTCATGCGCGGGCCGCGCGAGGCGAGTTTTGGTTTGGGAAGCGGGAGCTTCCCAAACCAAAAGAGCAACCGAACCCACCGCATATCATTCTCCTCCGCGCAACCTTTCTCTTCCGCATATCCACTCCCCGCCGCAGCAGCGCTCTCCGAACAAACCAAAATTTCGACACCAAGCAAACTTTTTGACAAGCAGAACGAAAGCCGCGCAGGTGCACGGCTTTCGCAATTCTATGCCCATCGACGGGCAGCAACAGTCTCCTTTCAGCCTACTCTTCCGCCTGCGGCGATTCTGTTCGTTCCTTCGCATGCAGCGCGGCGATGGAGTTTTCCAGATCGAAGGCCTCGTCCAGCGAGCGATAGATCGCCGCCAGAGCGGCGGAGAGGGGCAGCCATAGGTTTGCGAGCGGCAGCAACAGCAAGCTCACCGGGGAAAAGAGCAGCAGTACCGCCAGATACGCCAGGCATAGCAGCGATGCGCCGAGCGTCGGCAGCGGATGCCCCAACGCCAGCGTCAGCGTGTTGCGCACGAGCGTGGGAAACGGCAGCGTGAACAGCGGAACCTGCGTCCACATCCAGACTACGAAGCCGGTCATCACGATCAATCCCGCCAGCAACAACACCAACAGCGGCAAGCCCGGCCCGCCGGGGCGCAAGTGGTACAGCGTAAAGAACTGCGCCCCGAACAGCAGTCCCCAGAGCGCGCCGGGCAGCAGCGCCTGCCGCCAGTCGCGGCGCAGCGCGCGCGTCCAGTCGATCCGCCAGAAGACCGGCTCGTCTCGAAACCTGCGCAGCATCACATCCATCAGCGCGCTCCAGAACGGCGCCGCCAACATCCCTCCCAGCATGCACGCCAGCAGCAATGCAATCAGCAGATGGCTGGCGATGGCAAAATACAGGCCGAGCAGATAGGGCAGCGTGGCCAGCAGCGCCAGCGCGCCGCTGAGCCAGAACTTTCCGAGGTCGCGCCACGCCACTTCAAGCCAGCGCCGCACGCCGCGCTTGCGGGGAGCGTTCGGATCCACCCCCGGACCCGGCGTATCGCGGTATTGAAACAGAGGAATGTACGCCATACGGCAGCACCTCGCAAATCGAATGAATACTCCTTTATCATATCAAAATGCGCCACGGTTTTCAAGCGGAATCGGCGCGGTGACGGCGGATCCGTAAATCGTATCCTCCATGCGCGGCGTGGCGTGTTGTGTTACACAGCCTTGTGGAAAGGAGCTGGCTCGCGCGCGTTTGCGCATATCAGGGAGAGCGCTTTTTTCTATCCTGGAGCGCTTTTCTCGATGCGCGGCGCAGGTATGGAATCGAGGAAGCCGCGGCAAACAAGAGATTGCGCGCGGGATTCAAAAGTTTTTTGCCTGCCTTGCAAAAACGCGGAATGTTCGCTATACTGATGGCAGAGGAATAGGAGGAATCGCAATGGCGCTTCGAGATCTCGTTCGAAATCACCTGTATGGCAAGCCCGCCAGGCGCGATTTTACGTTGGAGGATCTGCCGGGAAACCGCGTGGCGCTCTTTGGGCACGTGCTCAACATACGGCTCGGCAAGATGATCGGGATGAATCTGCTGTACTTGCTCTTCTGGCTGCCGGCCGCCGGTTGGTCGCTGCTGAACGGATTGCAGGTGATTAACCTAGCGACGACGCTCCCGGCGAAGGAGGTCTGGACGGCGCTGCAACAGACGTTGTATAACTATCTGTTGATCCTGTTTCCGCTGATCGCGCTCACCGGCCCGTTCAATGCCGCCGTGAGCGACGTGTTCCACCGCTGGGCGCGGGACGAAACCTGCTTTCCGCTCGCGACCTTCCGCGCGGCGCTCAAGGCGAATTGGAGGCAGGGGTTGCTCTTCGGACTGCTGGACGGCATCCTTCCGCTGCTGATCTTCCTCTCCGGGCGCTTCTATCTGGCGCTGGCGGAGCAATCCCCGGTCTTTCTGATTCCGATCATTCTGCTCGTGGCGCTGGTCGCGCTGTGGTTGATGGCCGCGCCGCTGATGCCGCTGCTGATCGTCAGCTACGAACTGCGCTTCGCGGGGGTTCTGAAGAATGCCCTGCTGATGACGCTGGTCTCGCTGCCGCTCTCCCTGGGCATTCGGTTGGGGACGCTGGCGGTGCCGATCCTGGCCGTGCTCTCGATGTATTTCTTCCCGGGCGCGCTGGTCTATCTGCTCGCGATCGGTTCTACGCTCTACATGGTATTCCTGCTCTCTTTCAACAAGCTGATCTGGGCGAGCTACGCGAACGCCCTGGGCGAAAAGTACCTGAACGCGAATATCCCCGGCGCGCGGACGGGCATTGGACTGCGCCCCAAGGAGAAGTGATCACCGGGAAGCTTTTCGAGAACAAAAAATCGGCTGGACAGAATCTTCTGTCCGGCCGATTTGCGTAGAATGTCTTTACTCCCGCAGCCACACGCGCATCTCGTTCACGCCGCGGTTGGCCCAGGCGTAGTAGGGAATCGCCGTGAGCTCAACCGACTCGCCGCCGCGTTCGCCCGGGGCGCGCAGCGTGCGCACGCGAAGCTCGGAATTCTCGCCCGCCTTCAATTCCGCGTCCGGAGGCAGGCGCAGTTCGCGCAGCGGAACGGGGTTGTCTGCGCCCTCGAAGCAGTAGACGAACGGCCCTCGCGCCAGCGCCGCGCAGCCCGCGTCCGCCGCCACGCGCGGGTCAGCATGGATGCGCCGGGGTTCCAGATCGAATTCCAACGCAAGCGCATCGCCCTCCCGCCAAATGCGCTCCACCTTCAGATAGCCGCGCTCCACGGGGGCTTCGATCTCTACACCGTTCAGTGACGCGCGGAACTTCTTCAGCCAGCCGGGAATGCGCACCATCAGCGCGAAGGGCGCGCTCGCGCGCGGATGCACAACGTAGGCCGCGCCGCCGTTCCAGGGCATCCCGCTGGTCAGCTCCACGTCCGCCAGCGCCGTCCGCGCGCGGCTGCCCACGAACAGGTGCGAGTAAATCGCGCCCTCCGACTCGCTCCACAGGCAGCGGCCCATGGCCACGATCAGCCGCGCCAGATTCGGCGGGCAGCAGGCGCAGGCCAACCACTTCTGGCGCTCGGGCAGCACGTGTTCGTAGCCGGGGGCCACGCCCGCCACGCCGGGCACGACCTCCAATGGGTTCACGTAGAAGTAGCGCGTGCCGTCCAGCGACATGCCCGACAGCGCGCCGTTGTACAGTTCCAATTCCAGCGCGTCGGCGTACCTGCCGTCCGGCGTGAGGTTCAGCATCCGCTGACAGAAGAAGGCCATCGCCACGCTGGCGCAGGTCTCGGCGTAGGCGGTGTCGTTGGGCAGCTCGAAGTCCGGCAGGAACGCCTCGCCCTTCGCCGTTCCGCCCAGGCCGCCGGTGACGTACATCTGCCGCTCGACGATGTGCTCCCACAGCCGCTCGCAGGTTTCGCGCAGGCTCTCGTCTCCCGCGGCCTCCGCCGCGTCGGCCATGGCGGTGAGCATGTACATCATGCGCACCGCGTGGCCACGGGCCTCAGTCTGCTTTCGCACGGGCGCGTAGCTCTGGTTGTAGTCCGCGTCGTCGGGATCGATGTCGTAGCCGCCGTAGGGGTCGGAGCTGCGGAACTCGTCCATGACCTCGTCGGCGCCGGAAAAGAAGTGCTCCCCGGGATGGGCGGGCGTGTGCTCGCGGAAGTAGCGGGGGTTCTGGCCGCGCCGGTCGAGGAAGCGCTTCGCCATGTCCCGGTATCGGGTTTCGCCGGTGGCGCGGTAGAGCCGCATCAGACCGATTTCGATCTCCTGGTGGCCGGGGATGTCCTCGCCCTCCCAGAAGCGCTCGACGATGCAGTCCGCCAGCCTGATCGCCACGTCCAGCAGGTTCCGCTTGCCGGTGACCTCGTGATGGGCGACCGCCGCTTCGATCATGTGCCCGGCGCAGTAGAGCTCGTGGCACTCCAGCAGATTCGTCCAGCGTGCCTCGGGCCGCTTCGCGAAGTAGGTGTTCAGGTAGCCGTCGCTCTGCTGGGCCTTCGCGATGGTGGCGATCAGCTCGTCCAGTCGGGCTTCGAGCGCCGGGTCGGGCTTCACCAGCAGCGAGTAGCTGGCCGTCTCGATCCACTTGGCCACGTCGCTGTCCTGGAACACCATGCCGTAGAATTCGCCCCCGGCCTCGCCGGCAGCGATGCGGAAGTTTTCGATGGCGTGGGACTTCGCCGCGCCCGGAACCTCGTCCCGGAGCACGCGCTCCATGTAGGGCACGGCGATCTCGGCGATCTGCCGCTGGCGCGCCGACCAGAACTCGTCGGTCACCGTCACCTGACGCAGGGGCACCTCTCTCAACTTTGCGCACATGGGTTCTTCCTCCGATCCTCGGTGGGTTTGTTTCAGTCTTCCAGCCTGCCGCAGCTTCCGCGACACACCAGCCGCACGGGGCAGACGATGGTCTTTGGCGGCAGCGTGCTTCCGTGGATGCGCTCGCGCAGCAGGTCGATGCCCCGGGTGGCCATCTCCTCGAAAGCGCAGTCCACGCTGCACAGCCCTGTGGGGAAGTGCTGGGCGCCCTCGATGTTGTCGAATCCGATGATGCCCACGTCCCAGCCCGCCAGCTCCGGCGCCTGCTGGAGCATGGATTGAACGTACCACGCCTCCACATCGCAGAAGACGAATATACCGTCCACGCCCTCGCGCCGCCACTGAATCAGCCGCTCGAGAGTGGGCGTGCGCCAGTCCCAGGACAGCGGATCCTGCGTGGTCGAAGGCACGGGCACGAAGGTGTGGCGGTTCTGCTCCGGTATGCCCGCCTCCTCGCAGGCGCTCAAAAAGCCGCGCAGGCGCTTCTCATAGCTGAATACGATGCGATACTGGGAGAGGAATGCCAGATTGCGCCTGCCGCGCTCGATCAGATGCCGGGTGGCGAGGTAGGCTCCGCGCGTCTCGTCGGCGATGACGTTGTCCGCCACGTCGTCGCCCAGCGTGCGCGCCATCAGCACCACGGGAACCTTCAACTCTCGCAGCCGCTCCAGCGTGCGGGCGCTGGCGTTTGTGGGGAAGAGCAGAATCCCGTCCGAGCGCCGGGCGGCGGCCATCTCCGCCAGCTCCAGTTCCAGATCGGGGCGCTCCCGCGAGCACATGACGAGCAGGCTGTAGCCCCGGGCCGCGGCGATGCTCTGCAGGGTGTCGGTGATGATGCCGTAAAAGGGATTGGACATGCTGCCCGCGATCACGGTGATGATCTTCGTGCGGCCCGAGCGCAGTGAGCTGGCGATCTGGTTGACCATGTAGCCCATTTCCCGGGCGGTGCGCTGTATGCGCGCGCAGGTCGCCTGGGAGATGTCCCCCTTGTTGCGCAGCGCGCGCGAGACGGTGTTGACGGAATAGCCCGTCTCCCGCGCGATGTCCTGCAGCGTGACCGGTCCCTTTGGTTTGATCTCTGCCATCTGTCGTCGCTTCTCCATTCCCCAATTGCGCCGTTCGAAAATCGCGCCGGCGCGTTTTTCTGTCGCCTTTGTTCATATCGAACGATTGAATACAGCCATTTTACCATAAATAAGTAAAAAAAGCAATTCAGCCTTGACAGCTTTTTGAGGTCGTGATATACTTATTTTATGAAGATTATCGTTAATGTATATCGTTAATGTTTAGACAGATTGACAAAGCTGTGTTTGAATTGTTGAGCGCAAGGCGCTCTTCAAGAATATCAAAGGAGGTTTTTCACAATGAAGAGACTGTTTGCAATGGTTTTGGTACTGTGCATGCTTCTCAGCGTCGCTGCGTTCGCGGAAGCGGGGGGGGGCGCTACAAAACTGACAATGTGGACCTTCATCGCCCAGCATCAGGAGTTCTTTGAGAAGGCTGCCGCGCGCTGGAACGAAGCGAATCCGGATCGCCCCATCGAGATCGAAGTGACCACCCTGGGTTACGACGACATGCACAACAAGTTCAAGGTTGCCCTGCAGGCCGATGAAGGCGCGCCGGACATCTGCGACGTCGAGCTGGGCCAGTTCCCGAACGTGCTGGCTTACAGCGACAAGCTGGTTGACCTGACCGAGGCCATGAGCCCCTACATGCCTGACCTGGTCAAGGCCCGCCTGGAGATCTACGCCAAGGACGGCAAGTACTACGGCGCGCCTCTGCACGTCGGCGCGATGGTTTCCTTCTATGACAAGGCTCTGCTGGAGGAGGCCGGCGTCAACTACGAGGACATCAAGACCTGGGACGACTGGTACAATGCCGGCGTCGCGCTGAAGGAAGCTGTTCCGGATGCCTGGATGGGCACCGTCGAGACCAGCACTCAGTGGGTCGCTTCCCTGATGCTCGCGCAGCAGGGCGTCGACTGGCAGGACGATGATCTCAACGCCACGATCAACACCCCCGAGCTCGCCAAGGTCATCGACACCCAGAAGTCCTGGCTCGAGGCCGGCATCTGCGAGACCTGCCCGGGCGGCCAGCCGGACACCGAGGAAGGCAAGGCCTACATCGCCAACAACAAGATCGCCAGCGTCATCATGCCCTTCTGGTTCATGAGCCGCTTCACCGATGAGATCGGCGAGAACTGCAAGGATCGCTACGTGGTCGCTCCGTGCCCGGTCTTCGAGGAAG
This sequence comes from uncultured Clostridia bacterium, assembly GCA_947596085.1. GTDB lineage: Bacteria > Bacillota > Clostridia > Christensenellales > Aristaeellaceae > SFTH01. The sequence goes on from CANQEW010000026.1 coordinate 19,948, forward strand.
GCCAGCTGCACTCCATCGGCCAGGGCGGCACCGGCACGGTGGTCTACGCCAACGGCACTGACCCCGACCTCGCGGCTGAGTTCCTGATCTTCGCCAAGATCGCGCCCGAAGGCGTGCAGCAGATCTGGGAGGTCCTGGGCTTCGATCCCTGCAACACCGCCATTTGGGACGACGACTCCATCATGAAGACCGACGACAACAAGTTCAACCAGTACTTCATCGGCTACCCGATCGACGCGCTGCTGCCCATCAAGGACGAGATCGGCTACATCCGCTCCACCTCCGTCAGCCCGACCATCAACAACTACCTTGGCACCACCCTGTGGAACGAGGTCTATGTGGACGGCGTGGACACCGCAGAGGCTCTGGAAGAAGCGCAGGATGCCATCGACAGCGATCTGTTCTAATTCCCGGGAAGCCCAAGTGCATGGGAGCTTTCGCGCTCCCATGCGCTTTCTGTAAACCGGAATAGCGTTCGGCAAGGGCGGGCGCTATCCCGGAGATCGCGCGCCCAGGGCGCGCAGAGAAAGGGGAAGGTACGATGCAAGCTGTAGCAAAGCGCAAGCAGAAGGGCAAGAAAGCGCTCTTTCTGCTGATCGTGGGCGCTCTGGTGCTCGTCATCGGCATCGCCGCGCTGGTCTCCCTGCAGGGAAAGGCCTTGCGCTTCGACACCGCCTACGATGAGCACGGCGACCTGAGCGCGTTTTTCTTTGATAAACTGGAGGAGGGTCAGAGCTACACGACCCTGCAGAATTTTTGGCTGTTTATCGCCCGCCAGCGGCTGCCCATCATGCTGCTGGGCCTGGCGATGATTGTGATCTACGTGGCGCTCAACCGCGAGCTTCTATATGATACCAAGATCGCGCCCTTCGTGTTCATCGCGCCCTTCGTGATCACCTTCCTGCTCTTCTTCACCTATCCGCTGATCAACACCATCCTGATGAGCTTCCAGAAGGTCACGGGCGCTGGCAACGAGTGGATCGGCCTGGAAAACTATAAGAACCTCTTTGGCAACAAGAACTTCCATACGGCGGTCAAGAACTCGCTGGTGTATATGGTGCTCACCTGCGCGATTTTGATCCCCATCCCGATGCTGCTGGCCTACATGACCGAGTCGAAGCTCACCAAGATGGGCGGCGTGTTCAAGTCCGTCGCCTACGTCCCGGTGCTCTGCTCCGTCGTGGTCGCCGGTATCATCTTCCGCATGATGTTCTCCGAGCTGGACGGCGCCATGATGAACGAGGTGCGCGGCCTGTTTGGCATGGAGCCGATCGCCTGGCTGAAATCGGCCAGCGGCTCGATGTTCGCCATGGTGCTGTTGTGCTTCTGGCGCTGGACGGGCATGAACATGCTCTACTACATGGCGGGCTTGAAGGCCATTCCCTCTGAACTGTACGAAGCGGCGGATCTGGACGGCTGCAACAGCTGGCAGAAGTTCACCAAGATCAGCCTGCCGCTGCTCAAGCCCACCGCGATCTACGTGCTGACCATCTCCATCTACGCCGGCCTTTCGATGTTCACCGAGAGCTACATGATCTTCGGCGGCAACAACTCCCCGAAGAACTACGGCCTGACCATCGTCGGCTACCTGTACCGCTACGGATTTGAGCAGGTGGATCGCTTCGGCTTCGCCTCCGCGGTCGGCCTGGTGCTGCTCGTGGGCGCCATGATCATCACCGTTCTCCAGCTGTGGGCCACCGGCGTGATCGGAAAGAAGGAGGACTGAGCATGAATCGTAAAGCAAAGAGGCATCCGATTGCCACGATTGCGCTCACGCTGTTCTTCATCGTGCTGTGCATCCTGTTCCTGATTCCGCTGTACGCGCTGCTGCTGGGCACCTTCAAGGGCGGCGCCGAGCTGTTCGTCAGCGGCCTGAATCTGCGGCCCGACTTCGAGCTGCTGCACCTCAAGGCCTGGAGATACCTGTTCACCGGCGTCATGTCCAACGGCGAATACAACCCGCACAGCTACTTCATCTGGTACCGCAACAGCCTGATGCTGGTGCTGGTGCAGGGAACGCTCACGCTGCTCTTGTCCTCCATGGTCGCCTACGGCTTCGCCAAGTACGACTTCAAGGGCAAGAATCCGCTGTTTATGTGCGTGCTGCTGGTGATGATGGTTCCGCTGGAGATTCTGATGCTCCCCATGTACAGCCAGGTCAACGCCATGGGTCTGCGCAACAGCTACGCGGGCGTCATGCTGCCCTTCCTGGTCAACATGAGCTCGGTGTTCTTCTTCCGGCAATACCTGACCGGCATTCCCAAGGATCTGATTGAAACGGGCCGACTGGACGGCTGCACCGAGTACGGCATCTTCTTCCGCATCATCATGCCGATCATGAAGCCGGCATACGCCTCCATGGCGGTGCTCACGGGCATGGGCTGCTGGAACGCCCTGCTGTGGCCGATGCTGGTGCTCAGCGACGCGGGCAAGTACACCGTGCCGATCGGCCTGAACACCCTCTGGTCGCCCTACGGCAACAACTACGATCTGATGATCACCGGCTCCTGCTTCGCGATCCTGCCGCTTCTGCTGATCTACCTGTTCGCGCAGAAGTTCATCGTCGAGGGCATGACGGCCGGTGCGGTCAAGGGTTAAAGGTATGCGTGTGAAAAGGATCCTTCTCGTGGCTCTCTTGCTGGCGCTGCTGATCGCGGCGCCGGCGCAGGCCGCGCAGGTGAAGTTCAAGAACGTGAGCGTCCACGACCCGTCCGTGTTCCGCGACAGCGACGGACGCTTCTACATCTACGGCAGCCACATGCAGGCGGCCTGGTCGGACGATCTGGTGGCGTGGAAGATGTTCTCCAACCTGGACAAGTGCGCGCTGCAGCCCAGCTTCGCCGTGGAGTTCAAGGAGGCGATGACCTGGGCGCAGACCGGTACCTTCTGGGCGCCGGACGTGATTCAGCTCGCCGACGGCCGCTACTACATGTACTACTGCTGCTGCGAGGGCTCCAAGCCGCTGGCGGCGCTGGGTCTGGCCGTCAGCGACAGCCCCGAGGGGCCGTTCGAGAACGTGCAGATTCTGCTCAAGAGCGGCGAGGAGGGCTACGACGCCACCCGGTATCCCAACGCCATCGATCCCTGCGTGTTCTTCGACGCCAGCGGCGAGCGGCTCTACATGGTCTACGGCTCTTACTCGGGCGGCATCTTCCTGCTGGAGCTGGATCCGAAGACGGGTCTGATCCTCGACGGGCAGGAGCCCTACGGCATCCACCTGCTGGGCGGCAACCACAGCCGCATCGAGGCGCCCTACATGGTCTACAACGAGGCGACCGGCTACTACTACCTCTTCCTCTCCTTCGGCGGGCTGGAGGCCAGCGACGGCTACAACATGCGCGTGTGCCGCTCAAAGGACGTGGCCGGACCCTACGAGGACGCGGCGGGCAACTCCATGCTGGACTGCAAGTGCGCCCCCGGCAACTTCTGGAACGACGAGGACATCGCCCCCTACGGCACCAAGCTGATGGGCGGCCACCTGTTCGTGCCGCTCGAGGGCGAGAACAGCGATCGCGAGAACGCCATTCGCTCGCCGGGGCACAACAGCGTCTACCACGACCCGGAGACGGATCGCTGGTTCGTCATCCACCACACCCGCTTTGCGGCCAACAATCGCTACATCGTGCAGGTGCGCGAGCTGTTCTTCAACGACGCGGGCTGGCCCATGATCGCGCCCACCCGCTACGTGCCGGACGCGGAGGATCAGGCCGAAGTCAGGCTCGCGGGCAAGTTCAAGCTCCTGCGCCACGAGCGCGACATCAACCTGACGGAGCACCTGTCCGTGGCCGTGGAATTCGGCGCGGACGGCGGCATCGCCGGGGAGGCGAGCGGCAGCTTCGAATCAGGAGAGGACGGAAAGATCGTGCTCACGGTGGACGGCGTGAATTACAGCGGGCATTGCTACGTGGGCTACGACGAGACACAGGACGAGTTTGTCACCTGCGTGACCGCCCTGTCCGACGAGGGCGAGGCCCTTTGGGCCATGCGCGCCACCGGACAGGATTGAGGCGTTCACGTGCAAATCTGCGACGAGTCAGGCGATGCTTTTTTTGCCATCTGCGGCGCGCAAATTCTTCGAATTACCTCCGGTGAGCCTTCGGAATTTGCGCTTGCACCTGACGAAAGTTCATTCGCTTGCCAATCGCACTCTTTGCGCGGCGTTCCTTAACCAAACCCGGCTGTCGCAATGGTTTACAAGCGGCAAATCGTGTGCTATAATCTTCCACCGAAACAGGCGACATCAACAACGACACATGAGGTGAATCATCGGTATGAAAAAGGCAAGCGTGATATTGGACAGAGATTACCAGATCGGACGGATCGATCCGCGGATCTACGGCTCCTTTATCGAGCATCTCGGCCGCGCGGTGTACGGCGGCATCTACGAGCCCGGCCACCCGCAGGCGGACGAGCTGGGCTTCCGCAGGGACGTGCTGGAGATGGTGCGGCGCATCGGCGTGCCCATCGTGCGCTATCCCGGCGGCAACTTCGTGTCCGGCTTCAACTGGGAGGACAGCGTGGGGCCGCGGGAGAAGCGCCCGAAGCGGCTGGATCTGGCGTGGTTCACCACCGAGACCAACGAAGTCGGCCTGCATGAATTCTACGAGTGGGCGAAGCAGGCGGACAGCGAGGTCATGTATGCCATCAATCTGGGCACGCGCGGCCCGGAGCAGGCGCGCGACATCGTGGAGTACGCCAACCACAAGGGCGGCAGCAAGTTCTCCGACATGCGCATCGCCAACGGCAGAAAGGATCCCTTCGGCATCAAGCTGTGGTGCCTGGGCAACGAGATGGACGGCCCCTGGCAGATGGGCAAGAAGACCGCCTACGAGTACGGCCGGATCGCCAACGAGGCCGCGAAGATGATGAAGTGGGTGGATTCGTCCATTGAACTGGTGGCCTGCGGCTCCTCCGGTTCGGAGATTGAGACCTTCGGCGACTGGGAGCTGACGATGCTGGATCAGTGCTACGACAACATCGACTATGTGTCGCTGCACCGCTACTACGGCAACCCCACCAACGACACGCCCGGCTTCCTGGCGCGCACCATGGACATGGACGAATTCATTCGCACGGTGGTGTCCATCTGCGACGCAGTGAAGGGCAAGAAGCACAGCAAAAAGACGGTGAACCTCTCCTTCGACGAGTGGAACGTCTGGTATCACTCCAACGAGCAGGACGAGGAGCTCAAGAAGTCCCAGCGCTGGAGCCAGGCGCTGCCGCTGCTGGAGGACATCTACAACTTTGAGGACGCGCTGCTGGTGGGTTCGATGCTGATCACGCTGCTGCGCAACGCGGATCGCGTGAAGGTGGCGTGCATGGCGCAGCTTGTGAACGTCATCGCGCCGATCATGACCCGCAACGGTGGAGGCTGCTGGGCGCAGACGATCTTCTATCCCTACATGCACGCCTCCAAGTATGGCCGCGGAACGTCGCTCAAGGCGCTGGTGAAGACGCCGGTGTACGACTGCGCGGACTACGAGGGCGTGCCGCTGATCGACGCCACCGCGACGATGGACGATGACGGCGGCGTGACCGTGTTCTGCGTCAACCGCGACATGAGCGAGGACTTTGAGCTGGATGTGGATCTGCGCGCCTTCGGCGACATGCGCATCCGGGAGCACATCCTCCTGCACCACGACGACGTGAAGGCGGTCAACAGCGAGGCGAACCCGGACAACGTGGCCCCCGTGGCCGGCCCCGGTGGGATCGTGGACGCGGGCCGCGCGCAGGTGAAGATTCCCGCGCTGAGCTGGAACGTCATCCGCTTCGAGAAGAAATAAGCCCGTTTGAAGGGGGAGAAGCCCAGCTTCTCCCCCTTCAAATTGTCAAAAAACATTGCTCAAAGAACCAACACAGTCAAATTCGGCGGCACGCGCGTTGGATTTGTTTTTTATGCACGTTTTGCGTGCCGCTTCTCACGACTTTGCGTCCCGTATGATCGCGTCCCAGAGCGCGTCGCAGGCCTGAACGTGGTCGCAGGTGTACTCCGACCAGAACCCTCTGCGTGCGATGTACATCCCCGAGAACAGCGACTGCGCCGGTCCGGAGAGCGACTGGCCCGGCCCGCTCCCATCGAGCTCGCCCAGCGCCAGATTCGCGAGCGTCGGACAGTCCGCCCAGCGGAGGCAGCAATCCTCCCAGCCGGTTTCGGTCTCGCCGGGGAGCGTTCCGTCCAGGCGGCGCAGGATGTGGTAGTCCAGCTGGAACTGCCGCGGGTCCTCCAGCAGGAAGAAGTAGCTGTCCAGCGCTTTGAGGTCGGCCATGACCTTGGTGCTCGTCGCCGCGCCGTAGTAGGGGGAGGAGGCGTCCGTCCCGCCGGTGGCGTACTGGTTGAGCCGCACGACCGTCCGGCCGTCGCCGTTGCAATCCTCGCCCATCGCCGCCAGCGCGCCTTCCAGCGCCTCGACCGTAGCGTCGGGCAGCCGTGCTGCGCCCACGTAGGCGATCTGGTAGTCCGGCCGCACCTTGCCGACGCCCAGCATGTTTGCCAGGATGCCGGCGGCTGCCACCGCCAGCGCGACGCCGATCAGCAGATGCCACTTGTGGTAGCGCCACCAGTTCTTTCGCTTCTGCTCGGGCGTCAGTTCCCGCTGTTCCTCGGGTTGAACGTCCCGATACTTCCACATTAGATATTTACTCGCCATGAGATTTCCCTTTCCCGGTTCCGCCGCATGAGCGGCGCGACGGCAGCGTTTTGTCGTTTAAGCATATTATAACGTGCGGCTGGAGGAAAGTAAAGCGGCGAGGCGCGAGCGATGCACCGCGCCGGACGAAAAGCGGCTTCCTGGATCGGACAAAGGGCGGGGAACGTGAATCCTCCGCCCGCTTTCAGCCCACCATATACCGCTTCAAATATTTGCCCGTCAGGCTCTGCACGCAGCGGCAAATCTCCTCCGGCGTGCCCGTCGCGACGATCCTTCCGCCCTGTTCGCCGCCGCCCGGGCCCATGTCGATGATGTAATCCGCGTTGCGCAGCACGTCCAGATCGTGCTCGATGACGATTACGGTCGCGCCGCTCTCGATCAGGCGCTGGAATACGGCGAGCAGCGTCTTCACGTCCAGCGGGTGCAGGCCGATCGTCGGCTCGTCGAACACGAACACCGCGTCCGACTGTCCTCGGCCCATCTCGCTGGCGAGCTTCAGGCGCTGGGCCTCGCCGCCGGAGAGGCTCGGCGTCTCCTCGCCCAGCGTCAGGTAGCCCAGCCCGAGATCGTGCAGCACGCGCAGCCTCCGCTCCACGAGCGGCAGGTCCGCGCACGCCTCGAGCGCCTCGTCCACGCTCATATCCATGAGCTCCGGCAGCGTGTTCGCGCGGCCGCCCCGTTTCGGCGCGCGGCGGATGAGGCCCGCGTCCTTCCCGTAGCGCGACCCGCCGCAGTCCGGGCAGGGAATCTGCACGTCCGGAAGAAATTGCACGTCAAGGTCGATCACGCCCGTGCCGTCGCAGGTCGGGCAGCGGAGCCGTCCGGTGTTGTAGGAGAAGTCGCCCGCCTTGCAGCCCTTCGTCCGGGCGTCCTCCGACCGCGCGAACGCCTTGCGCAGCTCGTCGTGCACATCGGCGTAGGTCGCCACAGTGGAGCGCACGTTGATTCCGATGGGCGTGGCGTCGATCAGCTTGACCTGCGCGATTCCCTCCGCGGACACGGATTTCACGTGTTCCGGCAGCCGTCCGCCCCTGACGGACGCCTCCAGTGCGGGCACCAGGCTCTCCAGAATCAGCGTGGTCTTTCCCGAGCCGGACACGCCGGTGATCGCGACCAGCCGCCCCTTGGGAATGCGCGCCTCCAGCGGCTTCACCGTGTGAATGCCGGATGTGGAAAGCTGTATGGCGCCCAGTTCGAACATGCGCTCCGCTGGAATCCGCGCGCGCACGTCGATCTCCGCTTCGCCCGTGAGGAAGGCGCCGATTCGGGAGGCCGGATCGCGCTCGACCGCCTCGCGCGGCCCCTGCGCGATGATCCTTCCGCCGCCCGCGCCGGCTTCGGGGCCGAGCTCGATGAGCCAGTCCGCCTCGGAGAGCACGTGGGTGTCGTGGTCCACCAGCACCACGGTATTGCCGTCGGCGATGAGATCCCGCATCACGCCCGACAGCCCCTCCATATTGGAGGGATGCAGGCCGATGGAGGGCTCATCCAGCACGTAGAGCACGCCGGTCGTGCGGTTGCGAACCGCCCGCGCGAGCTGCATTCGCTGCCGCTCGCCGGTGGAGAGGGTGGAGGCGGCGCGGTCCAGCGCGAGATAGGAGAGCCCGAGATCCGTCAGCCGCTTGGCGGCGTCCCGGAAGGATTCGCAGATGCTGCGCGCCATCGGCCGCATGGGCTCGGGCAGCGAATCGGGCACGCCGTCCACCCATTCGGTCAGATCGGAAAGCGTCATCTTGCAGGCGTCCGCCAGCGTGATTCCCCGCAGCAGCGGCGCCCGCGCCGCCTCGCTCAAGCGCGTGCCGCCGCAGTCCGGGCACACGTCCTGGCGCAAAAATTTCTCCACGCGCTTCATGCCCTTTTCGTCCTTGACCTTGGAGAGCGCGTTTTCCACGGTGTAGGTGGCGTTGAAGTAGGTGAAGTCCATGTCGCCGGCGGCGCCGCTGGTCTTGTTCTGGTAGATGATGTTCTTCTTTACCGCGGGGCCGTGAAACACGATGTCCCGTTCGCGCTCGGTCAGTTCGCGGAACGGCACGTCGGTGCGCACGCCCATCTCGCGGGCGATGTCCTTCATCAGCGACCACATCAGCGTCTGCCAGGGCGCGACCGCGCCCTCGTCGATCGTGAGCGATTCGTCCGGCACCAGCGTCGATTCGTCCACGGTGCGCACCACGCCCGTGCCGTCGCAGCGCTTGCACGCGCCCTGACTGTTGAAGGCGAGCTCCTCCGCGCTCGGCGCGAAGAAGCGCTCGCCGCAGACCGGGCAGACGAGTTCCAGCCCCGCCGCAACGTTCAGCGAGGGCTCCACATAGTGCCCGCGCGGGCAGCGATGGCTCGCGAGGCGCGAAAACATCAATCGCAGGCTGTTGAGCAGCTCCGTGCCCGTGCCGAACGTGCTGCGGATTCCCGGAACCCCGGGCCTCTGCCGCAGCGCCAGAGCCGCCGGGACGTACAGCACCTCGTCCACCTGCGCCCGCTCCGCCTGCGTCATACGCCGCCGCGTGTAGGTGGACAGGGACTCCAGGTAGCGCCGGGAGCCCTCCGCGTACAGTATGCCCAGCGCCAGCGAGGACTTGCCGGAACCGGAGACGCCCGCGATGCCCACGATCTTGTGCAGCGGCACGTCCACGTCGATGTTCTTCAGGTTGTGCACCCGGCCGCCCCGAATTTCAATTTTGTCTGGATTGTTTGGATTCTTCATGCGCGTTTTCACTCACTGTTTCAGCATTCCCAGTACCCGCTGGTAGTTCGCCGCGTCCAGCAGGCAGTTGACCTTCGTGCCCTCGGCTTCGTATTCCTCGTGGAGCACCTGCCCATAGCTGTGGATCAGCGAGAGCACGTTTCCCTTGCTGTACGGAATCACCAGCTCCACCGGGTGGCGCAGCTCCGCGATGCGGCGGGAGATCTCCGCCTTGAGGCGGTCGAGGCCGACGCCCTGCTTGGCGGAGATGTGGATCGCGTCGGCGGGTTCGATTTCGTCCGCGGGAATCTTCGCCCGGTCGATCTTGTTCATTGCCTCCAACACGGGCCGGTCGCCCGCGCCGAGCTCGTTCAGCACCCGAAACACCGTCTCGCGCTGTTCGCGGTACTGGGGGTTCGACACGTCCGACACCACCACGAGCAGATCGGCGTAGAGCGCCTCCTCCAGCGTGGAGTGGAACGCCTCGACGAGCTGGTGCGGAAGTTTGCGGATGAAGCCCACCGTGTCCACCAGCAGACAGCTGCGGTTTTCGGGAAGGTCTACGTTTCGCATCACCGGATCGAGCGTGGCGAAGAGCTTGTCCTCCACCAGCACGTCCGCGCCGGAGAGCGCGTTGAGCAGCGTTGACTTGCCCGCGTTGGTGTAGCCCACCAGCGCCACGGTGGTCTGGCCCTGCTTGTCCCGCCGCGCGCGGCGCATGTCGCGCTGGCGCTTGAGTTCCTTCAGCTGCGCGGTTAAGTCGTCAATGCGCTTGCGGATGCGGCGGCGGTCCACCTCCAGCCGCGTCTCGCCGGGGCCGCGCGTGCCGATGCCGCCGCCCAGGCGAGACAGCGATGTGCCCAGGCCCGTGAGCCTCGGCAGGCGGTACTTCATCTGCGCCAGTTCCACCTGAAGCTTGCCCTCGGCCGTCTGGGCGCGCTGGGCGAAGATGTCCAGAATCAGCGCCGTGCGGTCGATCACGCGCACGCCCAATGCCGCTTCGAGGTTGCGCTGCTGCGCGCCGGTCAGTTCGTCGTCCACGATGGCCAGGTCGATCTCCATGGCCTGACACACCAGCGAGAGTTCCTCCGCCTTGCCGCTGCCGATGAAGGTGGCCGGGTCGGGCTTGACGCGGTTTTGAATGACGCGGGTGATGACCATCGCTCCGGCGGTCTCGGCGAGGCTCGCCAGCTCCTCCAGCGATTCCTCGCTGTCGGTGGAGATCAGCAGCGCCTTCTCACTCACCTCCACGATGCCGCCCTTGGCGATAGCGTCCTTCACGCGCTGCTCTGCCTGGGTGATCTCGTTCATCCAGTTCATTTGAGGGATGCGCCCGGGCTTCACCGGTCCGCGCAGGAGGATGGAGAAGTTGTCGTACTCCATCTCGCCCAGGAACGCCGCGCTGATGCCCGTGCAGCGGCCGTCGGCCACACCCACCGCGCACATGGAGTCGAAGCGCAAAAGCCGCAGCGCCTGCAGATCGACGCTCGACAATCGTGCGTCTCCGCCGGGATGGGTGTGGATGCAGCGGAAGCCCGAAAGCCGGTCAGGGTTGCGGCGCAGGTGCAATTCCGGCAACGCGATCGAGCCGATCGAACCGATGGCGATCTCCAGCACCGTGCCGTCCCGGCCCAGATATACCAGCATCTCTCGATTGATGGCCTCGGTGTGGCGCACCAGGACGTTGAGGAGCCGGTCGGGGAGATAGACGTCGCGCTCGAACTCCGCGTCGTAGAGGCGCTCCAACTCGTTGAGCGTGCTTTCGCGAATGCCCTCCAGATTTCCGTGGATCATAGGGAACCTCCATTGTTAAGGATTGAGGGGAGGAGCCTGCGTTGAGGCGTGGCAGTAGAAGGGAGAATCCAAGGAACCTCAGGTTCCTTGGTAGGGATTCCAAAGGGGCAATGCCCCTTTGGCAGGTCTGGGCGGAGCCCAGCGAGCCCGTTGCGCGGGAATGTATCCCAGCGGTTCACCCAGCGGCCCGCGCCTAAATCAAGGCACCAACAAAGCGCACTGCCGCTTCGCCGTCCCATGCGCGGGCCGCCAGCGGCGAGTTTTTGGCAAGGCCGGAATCCCCATCGGGGATTCCGGCCTTGCCAAAAGAGCCCGCCACTAACTCCCCACTTCCGCCGCGAACCTCTGCCATCACCCCGCCAAGCGGGAAGTGAGCGTCCGCCTATTGCTCTTGTATTTTGTGCAAGATCGTCTTTTAATTATCAAATAAATACAGCGGGCGTAAAAGCAGATTCCTGCTGCGCCAAAAAGAACAGGAGGCCAGTAAACGGAGCCTAAAAACGCTTTCGTTTCGTATGCAGTTACTGCTGCTGTTATGAACCACAATGTTCCGATCATAAAATGAAACAATGGCGAATTTTTGAAGCTCATGGGGTGCCTCCTCTTAAATCCTGATTTGATGGCATGATTTAATTCTTCCGACCTGCGGCTTCGCCGCGGGTGAGACTGAGGGATTCGGTTCGCCGACAAATCGGAATTGTTCGTTTACTTTTCTCGTATTTCTTTGTAGCAAAACACACTACCAACCATGAAGATAACTATACAAATGACAAGTGGTATCATCAATTCTAATCCTAACAAGCTACCAACAATACCCGTTATGCCGTTATAATCCCATTGATGAGGTGCCGCCGTGCAAAGGATTATAATTGTTCCTAAAAAGCCCAATATCTGCCACACTAACCCAAATATCAATTTCTTCATTTCTGTTCACTCTCCAATTTCGATTTATCACGTCGTCTCCCAAAAATCAAACCCAGAAATCCGCCCCATGATCTACGGGGCGGATTTCGTCGCTCCGTACTGTCACTACTACAGAAACGAAATGCAGGACTTTGGCCCCTGGTGTATATGAGGGCCAAAGTCCGTCGCTTAAATGGCGCAGCGGTTTGGCCGTCGGCCCTGCCGACAACTCCCGGTTTGTTGGTAAAATCGCAGCGATATTATAGAGTTAGTGGCGGGCTCTTTTGGATTGGGAAACCGGAGGCTTCTCAATCCAAAAAATCGCCGCACGGCCCGCGCTTGGGGGCGATGGTGCGTTGGTTCGTGGAAACGAAGTTTTGTTTGTTGGCGCGGGCCGAATGGGTGAGTCGCTGGGATACGTTCTCGTGCAATGGGCTCACTGGGCTCTGCTCAGACCTGCCAAAGGGGCGTTGCCCCTTTGGAAACCCTACCAAGGAACCTGTGGTTCCTTGGATTCTCCCTTCTGCTGCCGCGCTGAATACACGGACTTTGGCCCCACACAAGGGGCCAAAGTCCTCGGTTCGTTTTTATTTTACACGTACTGTATGTTTTCGTCGTCCTCTTCTGTGCTTGGCTTCTTCCCATTCGCCAGCCGGTCCTTGTAGTCCTGAATGGCGGCGCGCAGCGCTTCCTCGGCCAGCACGGAGCAGTGCACCTTCACCGGTGGCAGCCCGCCCAGCGACTCCATCACCTGCTTATTGGTGATCTTCAGCGCCTCGTCCAGCGTCTTGCCCTTGACCAACTCGGTGGCCTTCGAGGAGGTGGCGATGGCCGCGCCGCAGCCGAAGGTCTTGAATTTCACATCGGTGATCACATCGTTTTCAACCTTGATATAGATGCGCATGATGTCGCCGCACTTGGCGTTGCCCACGGTGCCGACGCCGCTGGCATCCTCCATCTCGCCCATATTGCGGGGATTCATGAAGTGGTCCATGACCTGCTCGGTATATTCCATAAATAAGCTCCTTTCAGCGTCAGCTTCTATTATTTGTTCTCGGCGACGAAATCATCGTACAGCGGCGACATGGCGCGAAGTCTTGCGACGATTTCCTTCAGGCAGTCCACCACGTAGTCGGCCTCTTCCATCGTGTTTTCCTCGCTCAGCGAGAGGCGCAGCGACCCATGCGCGATTTCGTGGGGCAGGCCGATGGCCAGCAGCACGTGGCTCGGGTCGAGCGAACCGCTGGTGCAGGCGGAACCCGACGATCCCGCGATGCCCTTCATGTCCAGCATCATCAGGAGACTCTCGCCCTCGATAAAGCGGAAGCACACGTTCACGTTGCCCGGCAGGCGCTTGACGCGGTCGCCATTCAGGCGGGTGTAGGGAATCTCCGAAAGGATCCGGTCGATCAGGTGGTCGCGGATCTTCTCAAGCTTTTTGTTGTGCGCGTCGATGTCGGCGGTGGCGAGCTCGATGGCCTTGCCGATGCCCACGATGGAGGCCAGATTTTCGGTGCCGCCGCGGCGGTTGCGCTCCTGCGCGCCGCCGTTCATGAACTGCTGCAGCACCACGCCCCTGCGGATGTAGAGCACGCCCACGCCCTTGGGCGCGTGGAACTTGTGGCCGGACATGCTCAGCATGTCGATGTGCAGGGCCTTCACGTCGATCGGAACGCTGCCGATCGCCTGCACCGCGTCGGTGTGGAACAGCACCTTGTGCGCCTTGCAGACCTCCGCCAGCTCCGCGATGGGCTCAATGGTGCCAATTTCATTGTTGGCGGTCATGATGGACACGATGGTGGTGTCCGGCCGCATGGCCTTCTCGAGCTGGCCGGGGCTGACAAAGCCATACTCGTCCACCGGCAGATAGGTGACCTCGAAGCCCTCCTTCTCGAGCTGCGCGCAGGTGTGCAGGATCGCGTGGTGCTCGATGGCGGAGGTGATGATGTGGCGGCCCTTCTTGATATTCGCGTAAGCCGCGCCGCGCACCGCCCAGTTGTCCGACTCGGTTCCACAGCCAGTGAAGTAGATTTCGTTTACATCGGCGTTGATGGCCTTGGCCACTTGCGCGCGCGCAGCGTCCACCGCGTGCCGTGCGGTGTAGCCGAAGTTGTGCATCGACGAAGGATTGCCGTAGATTTCACAAAAGTACGGCTTCATCGCCTCAAATACGGGTTCGGTTACGCGCGTGGTCGCGCCATTGTCCATGTAGATACTCATTTTGTCTTTCCTTCCTCCTGTGCTGCCTGTTCTTCGACCATATCCCGAAGCGTGATGCCATCCACCACGCGATTGAGTCCGTCGCGCAGTTTAATCCAGACGATTCGCGAGGGACAGTCGCAGCTCTTTCCGCAAGTCTCGTCCTCCTCCAGGCAATCCACCAGATTCAATCCGCCCTCCAGCGCGCGCAGCACGTCGCCCACCGTGATCTGTTCGGGACTTCGCGCCAGCCGGTATCCGCCCTGTGCGCCGCGGTTGCTGAGCACCAGCTCCGCGCGCCGCAGCATCGCGATCAACTGCTCCAGGTACGCCTCCGGAATGCCCTGCCGCTCGGCGATGCACTTGATCGACTGCGGGCCGTCGCCATAGTGGACGGCCAGGTCGTACATGGCGTGAATGCCGTAGCGGCCCCGCGTGGACAGCTTCATGAATCGAACCCCCATAAATTCCGAGTTTTCCGCTCGGGTTATCTGCGGCTATTCTAGCACCCCGCGCGGGGCTTGTCAATCAATCCCGACGTCATTCATGGGAATTTAACGCGGGTTGTCATTTCCTGAGCAAAGTGCTATAATATGGACATCCGAATCGCGGAAAATGAAGGAGGAATATCCATGAATCAAAAACCCGGAGCCTTCAAGGGGAAAATGGCGCTGTCCTGGTCGGAGATCGTCACCGGCGCGGCGATTATCGCGCTCGGGCTGGTGCTGCTGATCATGCCGGGGCTGGCGACCTCTGTGGTGTTCAACGTCATCGGCATCGGCTGCATTCTGATCGGCCTGGTGCACATCATCAAGTATTGCAGGCTGGACGCGCAGGCGGCCGTATTGAGCAACGAGATGGCGCAGGGGCTGGCGTGGGCCATCGGCGGCCTGCTGATCATCATCTTCAAGGGCCTGCTGGTGTCGCTTCTGCCGATCCTGTTCGGCCTGGCGGTGCTGGTGGGCGGCGTGATCAAGATTCAGAGCACGCTGGGCTTCCGGCGCATGAATGCCAGCCGCTGGTACTGGGAACTGATCTGCGCGGCGGTGTCCGTGGTGCTGGGCATCCTGATTTTGACGAATCCCTTCTCCACGGCGCTTCTGCTGATGCGCGTGATTGGCATTTCGCTGATCGTCGAGGGCGTGATGGATATGGTTTCGCGCGCGGCTTTCAAGCGCGCCTGCGACCGCTTCTTTGTGAACTCCCACTTTATCGATTGAGAGGAAGCGCGCATAAGTATGCGAACGCCCTCCGGCCGCCGGTATTTTCCGGCCCGGAGGGCGTTTCTTTGCATCAACTTTTGGTCAGGAGGGAAGCACGCCGAGGTAGTAAGTGCCAGCCTCGCCGGTGAAGGCGCAAAGCCCATCAAATTCGCCCTCGGCGACGCTGCGATCCAGCGTCAGCGCGTAGGCCTGGCCTTCCTGATAGACCACCTCGCAGCCCTCCACGCGATCCGTGATGCCCGGCACGCTGCCGCGATGCGATTCCAGCAGGTAGGATTCCTGCGCGTCGTTCATGTAGTAGACGGCAACGTCGTCCGTCACGGTCTGGGCGTGCATCGTGACGCCCATATCGTCGAGCAGCAGGCTGATCTCCTTCGATATATCGCCCAGGCACAGCTCCGCGCGGATCTCATAGCCCACGGGAACCGCCGGCGCGACGCGCAGCTTCAGCTGATACGCGCGCAACTCCTCCTCCATGAACTCCGGAGCTATTTGAATCGCGCCAAAGTCAATGAGGCTCAAGTCATAGGACGCGGGATCCGTGCCGGTGTCCGCCCAGGCGCGCATCAATTCCATCAGTTTCGGCACGTCCCCGGTGAACAGCTGGGACAGGCCCAGCGAGACCGTCGCGGAGCCGTTGCGGAACAGCAGCACCTCCGCGCCCTGCTCCTGCTGCATGCGCTGAATTTGGGAGAGCGTCAACGTCAGCGTGCGCGCCTCCGTGCCCAAACCCTTGGCCTGCACGTAGATCATGCCCGGCAGCGAGCCGTCCATGCGCATCTCTCCGGGGATGCTGCCGTCCGGGTCCCACGTCGAGCCGTACTGCACCCCGGGGATGACGATGAACTCATAGTCCGCGCCGGCGCCATAGTCGTCCCGCAGGATATCCAGGCTGATGCTGCCGCCGTCCATCAGAATATCCTCAATGATCGGGGCGCTGTACTCGCCGGGGTTGCCTTCCTCGCCCTCGACCTCGCCCCAGGAGGAGGTTCCCACGTTCCCGGAGGAGCCCGAGCTGCTTCCATAGGACGGGGTGTAGGGAGTCGGGGTCGGGCGATTCGTGGGCCTCGGCGTCATGGTGGGGGTGGGAGTCGCCCCTGCGGGCCGGATGCGCACGTAACGGCGCTCCTGCAGTCCAAACACGTCCGTCGCCTCCACGGGGATCTTGTCATCCTCGCTTCCCGTCACCGGATACGAATACCATACAGTGCCGTCCTTGGGTACGCCGAGCATCGCCAGCACGTTCTGACCGTAGGCGGTGTAGCGCCGCTCCGGCGTCAATCCCGCGATCCGGCAGTACACGCGGATGCTTCCGCCATCCATCACTTCGGCGGTGGCGGTGTCGCCGAACGTGCAAGTGATCGCCGTACTTTCGCTGTACGCGACGATCTTGCCGTTGATGGTCGCGCCGCCGACCTCGGAGTAATTGTTCAGCGTGGAGCCCTCGTCGAACGTGCCGCCGCTGATCTTGCCGTCCAGGAGGGGCTGGGGGGTCGACTCGCCCGGCTCCGGCGTCTCCTCCGGCTCCTGCGGCCGCTCCCCGCCGTTGTTGACGACGGAGGTTTCGGTGAATGTGCCGTCCTTGATTGTACCGAAGTTGTAGACCACATCCTCAAACGAGCCGCCGCTGATTTCGGCTTCCTCCTCGTTGATCACGGCCTTCTGATAGGTTCCGTCTTCAATCTTACCGAAATTGTCGACCTCGGCCGCGAACGTGCCGTCCGAGAGAACGCCGGTGTTCTTGACCTTGTCCAGGAAGGTGCCGCCCAAGATGGAGCCCGCGTTTTCGACGGGCAGGAAAATTTCGCCCTCGCCATCGAGGGTAAATCCCTTGGGAATGGAGATGGCCGTCGCCGCCGCGGAGGGATCCTGCGCCGCTTGCGCGAGGGCCTCGTTCAGTTCCGTGACGGTCATATCCTTATCCAGCGTCAGAACATGTCCGGCTTCGCCGGGAGCGGTGGCGCCTGCATCCGGCGCGGCGGGATTCGGCGTGTTCTTCGGATCGGGGGCGGAGGATTCCGTCTGCGAACCGGGCGCGGCCGTATCCGCCGGGGCGTCCGTGGCTTCGGGAGCATCCGTGGTTTCGGGTTCGTCCGTAGCTTCGGGTTCGTCCGTGGCTTCAGGTCCGTCCGTAACTTCGGGTTCGTTCGTGGCCTCAGGTTCGTCCGTAACTTCGGGTTCGTTCGTGGCCTCATGTTCGTCCGTAACCTCGGGCACATCTGTAACCTCCGGCGCGTCCGTAGTTTCGGGCACATCCGTCGCCTCGGGCACGTCCGTGACTTCAGGTTCTTCCGTGGCTTCCACCGCTTCTTCTGTGGGCGCAGCTTCGTCCGCGATGCCGGCACAGACCGCCGTCATCATCGCAAGCGCCAACAGCATGCAGAGCCATTTTCTCCATTTTTTGATATGCAAAAAAACCACCTCCGAAATGGGAGTCTGTAATTGCCAATACTCCTCCAGTTTATGAGATTATTATACAATAAATTTAGCTGCTCGTAAATACCCGGCGCGTTTTTTTCGACAGAAGAAGGCCGCCGCTTCCGTCAGGAGGGTGAAAAGGGCGCTTTTTGGTGCTTTTTTGCTGGAAAGGGGATGATTTGAAACGGACAGGGGCTTCGCGGCATATTGATAAACGCCGATTTGGCGAAGGGTCGCTGTTTTCCAACCGCAAGGGTTTTGGCGAATCTGTTGGCGTCAATCATAGGTAACAGCGAGGGAGGGGGCTGTCAAGGGAAAGGGTGGAGATTTTCCGGCAGGGG
>CANQEW010000027.1 GCA_947596085.1 uncultured Clostridia bacterium
TTTTGCAGCTACATTCTATCACTTGGCTCTCTGTTTTTCTTCCTCCTTCTGTTACCTATCTATTGTATCAAAACAAGAAAACGTGCGCAAGCGGCGCTGTGGATAAGAAACGAAAGCGAGGAGGCTTGCGCCCCCTCGCCGCTTTGCCTCAGTCGCCGAAGCTGATGCCCAGCTTCTTGGCTTCCTTGATGATGCTCGACTTCGGATCGACCATCTTCAGCTTGCCGGCCACGTCCTCCAGCGGAACCTTTACGATCTCGCGGTTCTTGTAGCCCACCATGAAGCCATACTCTCTCTTGAGGATCAGCATGCCGGCCTCGCTGCCCAGGCGGCTGGCGAACACGCGGTCGTAGGGGCAGGGATCGCCGCCGCGCTGCGTGTGTCCGGGCACGGTCACGCGCACATCCAGGCCGATGGCGTCGTAGATCTGCGCGGCCAGCTCGTAGGAGACCGACGGATACTTCGACTTCGCGCGCTTCTTCTCGTATTCCTTCTTGGAGAGCTTCGCGTCCTCCTTGGAGATCGCGCCCTCGGCGCAGGCGATGATCGTGAAGCGGCTGCCGCGGTCGTGGCGCTCCTTGATCTTCTTGACGATCTTGTCCACGTCGTAGGGAATCTCGGGCAGCAGGATGATGTCCGCGCCGCCCGCCATGCCGGCGTTGAGCGTGAGGTATCCGACCTTGTGGCCCATGACCTCCACAATGAACACGCGGCCGTGGGAGGCGGCGGTGGTGTGGATCTGGTCGATGCAGGTCGTGGCGATGTCCACGGCGCTTTGGAAGCCGAAGGTCATGTCCGTGCCCCAGAGGTCGTTGTCGATGGTCTTGGGGAGCGTTACCACGTTCAGTCCCTGCTGGGAGAGCAGGTT
This sequence comes from uncultured Clostridia bacterium, assembly GCA_947596085.1. Classification (GTDB taxonomy): domain Bacteria; phylum Bacillota; class Clostridia; order Christensenellales; family Aristaeellaceae; genus SFTH01. The sequence continues at coordinate 869 of CANQEW010000027.1, forward strand.
CGCCGTCTTGTGGGTGCCGTTGCCGCCGAGGATCACCAGGCAGTCCAGCTGCAGCTTGTAGTAGTTCTGCTTCATGGCCGCGACCTTGTCCAGTCCGTTCTCGTCGGGGTCCTGGATGGTCTTGAACGGCGTGCGGCTGCTGCCCAGGAAGGTGCCGCCCTTGGTCAGGATGCCGGAGAAGTCGCTGTAGTTCAACAGTTTGAATTTGCCGTAGATCAGGCCCTGATAGCCGTTGAGGAAGCCGTAGATTTCCACTTCCTCCTTGGAGTTGTAGAGGGTCTTTGCGACGCCGCGCATCGCGGCGTTCAGCGCCTGGCAGTCGCCGCCGCTGGTGAGCATGCCGATACGAATCATAGAAAATCCTCCTTGTTACTGAACGTCGAATATCAACACGAATTTATCCCACTATTTACATTATACCGCATTTCCCGCCGGGATACAAGGGCTATTTTTCATCTGCGATATGGAGATTTTCGAGCAAATTTTCAGTTGAAATTGTCGATGTTTTTGGATATAATAGAGTTGTATATTGCGCGAATAGCGCAATTTTCAAAATCGGGGCTCGAAGGGGAGGTTGACACGCATGCGCAGCGCGCAGCATTGGGACCTGAGCTACACCCAAAATCGTGAATTGAGCTGGCTGAAATTCAACGAGCGCGTGCTGGCCGAGGCCGCCGACGCGCGTGTGCCGCTGATCGAGCGGCTGCGCTTTGCGTCGATCTTCACCAGCAATCTGGATGAATTCTTCATGGTGCGCGTGGGCAGCCTGTTCGACATGAAGGTGATCGCGCCGGACGAGCGCGAGAACAAGAGCGGACTCACCCCTGCGGAGCAGCTCGATCGCATCTTTGAGGCGGTGCACCCGCTGATCGCGCGCCGGGATGAGGTGTACCGGGAGCTGACGAAGGAGCTGGCGAAGAAGGGCGTGGTCGAGGCGCCCTACGACAAGCTCACCGACAGCCAGCGCTCCTGGGTCAATGACTACTACAAGGAGTTCATCCGGCCAATCCTGTCCCCGCAGATCATCGACCGCAACCATCCCTTCCCGCACCTCAAAAACAAGCAGCTCTACGCGGCCGCGCTGCTGACGAACAGCAAGAAGAACAGCATGCTGGGCATCGTGGGCGTGCCGGAATCCACGCCGGCGATATTGAAGCTGCCGGGCGAGCCGTTCCGGTACGTGCGCACCGAGGACGTGCTTGCGGCGCATCTCAAGAAGATATTCAAGATCTACGAGGTGGAGGAGTCGGCGGTGATCTCCGTGACCCGCAACGCCGACATCAGCCTCGACGAGGAGAAGTTTGACGAGGAGAACCCGGACTTCCTGAATTACATGTCGAAGCTGCTGCGCAAGCGCGACCGCCTCGCGCCCGTGCGGCTGGAGGTGCAGGGAACCGCGCCTCGGCTGACCAAGATGCTCACCGGCAGCCTGAAGCTCGAGGGCAAGCAGGTGTATTCCTGCGCCAGCCCGCTGAAGCTGAATTACGCCTATGCGCTGGACAATTGCGCGCCGGAGCTCTACTATCCGCCCTACGCGCCGGTGTGGCCGGAGTATCTGGACCGCTCCCAGCCGATGCGCACGCAGATTCAGCAGCGCGACGTGCTGCTGTTCTATCCGTATCAATCCATGCAGCCATTCCTGGATCTGCTGCGCGAGAGCGCGAGCGACCCGCAGGTGCTGTCCATCAAGATCACCATCTACCGCCTGGCCCACAACTCCGCCATCGCCAAGTACCTGATCGAGGCCGCCGAAAACGGCAAGGAGGTCACGGTGATGATGGAGCTGCGCGCGCGCTTCGACGAACAGAACAATATCGACTGGGCGCGCGAGATGGAGGAGGCCGGCTGCCGCATCATCTACGGCCCGGAGAACTGCAAGTGCCATGCGAAGATCTGCCTGATCACCCGCAAGGAGCGCAGCGGCTTCAGCTATGTCACGCAGATCGGCACCGGGAACTACAACGAAAAGACGTCCACGCTCTACACGGACTTCTGCATGATGACCGCCGATCCGGCCGTCGCGCAGGACGCGGTGAGCTTCTTCCAGAACATACTGATCGGCTCGCTGGACGGCGACTACGACAAGCTGTTCGTCGCGCCCAACGCCATGAAGAACCGTCTGATGGACCTGATCGACGGCGAGATCGCCAAGGGCACGGCGGGGCGGATCATCATCAAGTGCAACTCCGTGACCGAGCGCGACCTGATGGACAAGCTCGCGCAGGCCTCCTGCGCGGGCGTGCAGATCGACCTGATCGTGCGCGGCATCTGCTGCCTGATCCCGGGCATCACGGGCCGCACGGAGAACATCCGCGTGACGAGCATCGTGGGCCGCTTCCTGGAGCACTCGCGCATCTACTGCTTCGGCGAGCGGGATGCTATGAAGTGCTACCTGTCCTCGGCCGACCTGATGACCCGCAATCAGACCCGGCGCGTGGAGATCGCCGCGCCGGTGTCGAGCCCGGAGCTCAAGGGCGCGCTGTGGGACTATCTGAACCGCATCCTGGCCGACAACATGAAGGCGCGACGCCTGTTGAGCGACGGCAACTACATGGCCATTCAGCCCGAGAGCGATGCCGAGCCCGTCGACGTGCAGGCCTGGTACATGGAACATCCGCTGGAGCTTGCGCACACCGCGGCGGTCAAGCCCAGCTTCCGCGACCGCCTGAGCGCGGCGCTGCGCCGCAGGTAGGGGAGGAGCGTCCCAAATCAACGCTTCGCGCGGCAAAGCGCCTGCCGCCGATGTGTGATGGAGGAAATATATGAAATTGTTGATTGGTTTTTCCGGAAGAAGGGGCGGAAACTGCGATCAGATCGCGGAGTACGCCGCCGCGGAGGGCGACCGGATCGTGTACTTCCGGGATATGAAAGCGCACCCCTGCTCCGGCTGCGACTATGAGTGCTTCAGCGGGGCCTGTCGTTATCGGCCGGACGGCGTGTACGACCTGTATGAGGCCATGCACGGCTGTGAAAAGGTGGTTTTGATCGTCCCCATGTACTGCGGCAATCCATCGTCGCTCTACTTCATCTTTAACGAGCGCGGCCAGGACTATTTCTCGCACAGCGACGTGTGGGATGACATTGTCAAGCGGCTGTATGTGATCGGCGTATACGGAAGCGCGCGAATCACACCGGGTTTCGTGCCCTGTCTGGGAAAGTGGTTTGAGGGCACCCCGTATAAGAATCGCGTGCTGGGCGTCGAACGGCACAGAAACGGACAGAGGATCGGGGATCGAGTGCTCGACGTGGAGGAGTTCCGGCGCGAGATCAAGGCTTTCCTGGAATGATAGAGCGCGTCAAAGGGGATTTTCGATGCTTTCTTTTCCTCTGGCTGGCGCCAGCGGGAAACCAAATCCGGCGCATGCGCGCCGGATTTGATCGTACGATCGTCCGCAGGGCTTTTGACAACTTGAGGCGCGGCCATGAAGCCGCGCCTCTGCGTGTTTTACTTTTCTTTTCCCAGGAAGAACAGCGCCAGCGTGCCGGGGCCGGAGTGCGCGCCGATGACCGGGCCCACGTAGGTGATGAGCTCCACATTCACGCCGTACTGGGCCTGGAGCATCTCGGTCAGGCGCTTCGCGTCGTCGATGCAGTCGCCGTGGCTGATGAAGACGGGGCCGGACTTGGGATCGACCGCCAGCTCGGCGTAGCGATTCACGATCTCCTTGAGCGAGGCCTTGCGGTTGCGCGCCTTGGTCACGTTGACCAGATGCCCCTCGTTGTCCACGTGCAGCACCGGCTTGATGCCCAGCACCGTGCCCACCAGCGCCACCGCCGGGCTGATGCGCCCGCCGCGCTTGAGGTAGACCAGATCGTCCACGGTAAACCAGTGGCACAGATGGAAGCGCTGCTCGTTGATGTACTCGGCGACTTCTTCAATGGGGACGCCCGCGTCGCGCTTCTGCACAGCCATGTACACCAGCAGACCGAAGCCCGCCGACGCCGCCAGCGTGTCCACCACCAGAACCTTGCGGTCGGGGTACGCCTCCGCGAGCTCGTTCGCGGCGAGCTGGCCCGCGTTGCAGGTGTTGCTCAATCCCGAGGAGAAGCCGAGGTAGAGCAGATCATTTCCTTCCTTCAATATCGGCTCGAAGGCGTCCTTGAAGGTCTCCACATTCACAGCGGCGGTCTTGGCCACGCCGCCCGCGCGCATGCGCGCGTAGAACTGCGCCGTGGGAACCTCACTGTTGGAATACTCGTGATCGTCGCCATCAAAGCGATAGGTGAGACTCACGAAGGGCACGCCCCACTTCTCCAGCAGCTCCGGTTCAATGTCGCAGGCAGAATCGGTGTAGATCACATACTTGCTCATGGCGCTCCCTCATTTCTTAATGATTTGGAATACGTATATAAATTATGGAACTATTATATCGGCTGACATCCACAATGTCAAGCGCTGTTTTCAACATTCACGCTTGACACGCGGGGAATCGCCATCTATAATGGTAATAAAGTGATAACGAATTGGAGTGTGCATGTATATGAAGGCGAGCGAACTTGCAAAGTACATCGACCATACCCTGCTCAAGCCGGACGCGACGGCGGAACAGATTCGCAAGATCTGTGCCGAGGCGCGGCAGTACGGCTTCGCGTCGGTCTGCGTCAACCCCAGCCGCATCGCGCTGGTCGCGAAGGAGCTCTCCGGCAGCGGTGTGACGCCCTGCTGCGTCGTGGGCTTTCCCCTCGGCGCGATTCCCAGCGAAAGCAAGGCCGCGGAGACCGCCGTGGCGGTAAAGAACGGCGCGGGCGAGATCGACATGGTAATCGACGTGGGCGCGGCCAAGGACGGGGACTGGGCGCACGTGGAGAGCGACATCGCGGCGGTCAAGGCCGCCTGCGGGCCGGCGAAGCTGAAGGTCATCATCGAGACCTGCCTGCTCACCGACGAGGAGAAGGTGCAGGCCTGCCTCGCGGCCAAGCGCGCGAAGGCGGACTTCGTCAAGACATCCACGGGCTTTGCGAAGGCGGGCGCGACGGTCGCGGACGTGAAGCTGATGCGCGAGACCGTCGGGCCGGAGATGGGCGTCAAGGCGGCGGGCGGCATCCACAACCGCGCCGAGGCAGAGGCGATGATCGCCGCGGGCGCGACCCGAATCGGCGCGAGCAGCGGCATTGCCATCGTGACGGAATAGAGCGCGGAATGGGAGAGAAAAGCGGAGCGGCCGATGCGGGCCGCTCCGCTTTCGCATATCATTCCACCGTGACGCTCTTGGCCAGATTCCGGGGCTTATCCACATCCAAGCCCTTGGAGAGGCTCACGTAGTAGCCCATCAGCTGCAGCGGAATCACCGCGAGGCTGGCGGAAAAGTGGGGATCGGTGCGGGGAATGTAGACGGTGAAGTCCGCCGCGTCCTCCACGTTGTAGTTGCCGTAGTTGGTCAGGCCCATCAGGTAGGCGCCCCGGCTCTTGCACTCCGCCATGTTGCTGATCATCTTTTCGTAGAGGCTCTGCTGCGTCAGTATGGCGACCACCAGCGTGCGATTTTCGATCAGGCTGATGGTGCCGTGCTTGAGCTCGCCCGCCGCGTAGGCCTCGGAGTGGACGTAGCTGACCTCCTTGAGCTTGAGGCTGCCCTCCATGCCCACGGCGTAGTCGATGCCGCGGCCGATGAAGAAGGCGTCCTTCGCGTTGGAGAACTTCGAGGCGAACCACTGGATGCGCTCCTCGTCCTCCAATACGCGCTCGATCTTTCCGGGCAGTGAACGCAGCTCGCCCAGCAGCCGTTCAAACGCCTCCAATTCGATCTCCTGCCGCACCTGCGCGAGCTTCAGCGCCAGCAGATAGCACACGATCAGCTGGGTGCTGTACGCCTTGGTGGTGGCCACGGCGATCTCCGGACCGGCGTAGGTGTAGATCACATGGTCGGCCTCCCGGGCGATGGTGGAGCCCACGACGTTGACGATAGCCAGCGTGGTCACACCCTGCGCCTTTGCCTCGCGCAGCGCCGCGAGGCTGTCGGCGGTCTCGCCGCTCTGGCTGATGATGACCACCAGTGCGTCCTTCTGCAGGATCGGCCTGCGGTAGCGGAATTCAGAGGCGATTTCGACCCGCACCGGCACCCGAGCAAAGTCCTCCAGCACGTACTGCGCCACCATGCCTACGTGGTAGGCCGAGCCGCAGGCCACGATGTGCACCTGGCTCACGCCGCGCAGCGCTTCGTCGGAGATTCCCGACTCGCCCAGGTCGATTTCGCACTCTTTGACCAGCGAATTGATCGTATCCAGCACCGCCTTGGGCTGCTCGTGGATCTCCTTTATCATGAAGTGCTGGTAGCCGCCGCGCTCGGCGGCTTCGGCGTCCCAAGTGATCTGCACGGTCTGCTTTTCGACGGGCTCTTCATCGACGGTGTAGAAGTCCACGCCACCCTTGCGCAGGCGGGCGATCTCCATGTTGTCGATGTAGTAGACGTTGCGGGTGTACTTCAGAATCGCGGGAACGTCCGAAGCAAGGTAGCTGGCACCGCCGGATACGCCGATGATCATCGGGCTGTCCTGACGCGTGGCGTAGATCTCGCCCGGATGGTCCTTGAACAGTACGGCCAGCGCGTAGGAGCCGCGGATGCGCATCATCGCGCGCGCCAGCGCCTCCACCGGGCTGCCGCGATATTTCTTGTAGTAGTAGTCGATCAGCTTTGTGGCGATCTCGGTATCCGTCTCGCTGTAGAAGCTGTAGCCGTTCTTGGCAAGCTTTTCCTTCAGATCGACGTAGTTTTCGATGATGCCGTTGTGCACGGCGACCACCGCCATGTCGTCGCTGTGGTGGGGATGAGCGTTTTCCGTGGAGGGTTCGCCGTGCGTGGCCCAGCGGGTGTGGCCGATGCCGCAGTCGCCGCGCATGGATTCGCCTTCGTTGGTCATCTCTCGCAGAACCTTCAATCGCCCCTTGGCCTTGACGATCTCAATCGGCTTGTCGCCGTCGCGCACCGCGAGGCCCGCCGAGTCATAGCCCCGGTACTCCAGCTTGGAGAGACCGTCCAGCAGGATGCCCGCCGCCGGTTCGCTGCCCGTATAGCCCACAATTCCGCACATTTGAATCGCACCTCCGTTCAAAGCGTCGCGCTTCGGAAAATTGAATGCAATAATACAGGTATATTACTCCAAGAATCTCGCCATGTCAAATCGTGGGGGAACCCATATCGCCGCGTTCGCGTCCAAGGATATGAATATTTAACGCCAAAAGTGCGCGCGGGTCATCAAATTGACATGGAAAAGCAGTGCGCGATTCAAAATTGTGTGCTATAATGATAAATGTAAAATTATCAATTGTGCGAAAGCTCTTCGGAGGGGACATGCGTTCTCAATATACCGTATTCAAGCCCCGCGAGTCCGCGCGGAATTTCCTGCTGTCGGTCGTCATGATGACGGCGAAGATGCTGTTTTTCGCCGTGCTGCTGATCGGCGTGTGCCTGGGCGGCGTGGTGGGCGGCGTCGCGAAAGCGTGGGTCGATACCTGCCCGGATCTCGATCTGGAAGCCATCGGCTCCCAGTCGCTGACCTCGTTCATCTACGACCGCAACGGCGGCCTGATCACCGAGTTCAAGGGTTCGGTCAACCGCGTCTACGTGGAATATGAAGACATCCCGCAGACGCTGATCAACGCCGTCATTGCCATCGAGGACGCGCGCTTCATGGAGCACCACGGCGTGGACCTGAAGCGCATCGTCGGCTCGCTGGTGAGCAACATCGGCGGCGGCAGCCTGCAGGGCGCGTCCACGATCACCTGCCAGCTGGTCAAGCTCACGCTGCTCAACGCCGACCAGACCTACAAGCGCAAGGTGCAGGAAGCGTATCTGGCGCTGCAGGTGGAGGAGCAGATGACCAAGGAGGAGATCCTCGAGGCCTACATGAACGTGATCTACCTGGGTGGCTCGAGCTACGGCATCCGCATCGCCGCGCAGGATTACTTCGGCAAGGAGCTCGACCAGCTCACGCTGCGCGAGTGCGCCTGCCTGGCGGCGATCATCCGCAATCCCTATCGCTACAATCCCCGCCGCAACTACTATACCCGCAACACCCCGGAGACCATCGATAACCGCACCGATTACGTGCTTGACGAGATGCTTGACCACGCGCTCATCACCCAGGAGGAGCACGACGCGGCCTACGCCGAACAGTTGCGCATTCTGGAGAGCTCCACCGCGTCCTCGGACGCCATGTACGACAACGCCTACTACGTGGAGTACGCCATCTACGACGTGGTGACCAAGATGCTGCGCGTCGAGGGTTTGGAGGACACCTCCTCCAACCGCAGCAGCATGGAGACCCGGCTGCGCAACGGCGGCTATCTGATCTACACATCCCTTGATCCGGCGGTGCAGTCCGCCGTGCAGGACACCATCACCAACTGGTCGCGGTATCCGGCCATGCGCTACTCGAACGACGCTTCCACCCAATCCTCGCTGGGCGGCGGCGAATACCTGACCGTGGTGCAGCCCCAGGCGGCCGCGGCGGTCATCAACTGGCACACCGGCGAGCTGGTGGCGGTGGTCGGAGGGCGCAGCGAGCCTGTGCAGCGCAAGCAGCTCAACCGCGCGTATCAGCTGGAGATGCCGGTGGGCTCGTCGCTGAAGCCGCTGTCGGTGTACGGCCCGGCCTTCGATCTGGGCTACTCGCCGGGCACGCCGGTGCTGAACCTGCCCGTCGAGATTCAAAACTGGAACAGTGAGAACGGCTATCCGAATAACTTCTCCGACGGCTCCTTCACGGGCACAGAGTCCATGCGCACGGCGATCAACCGCTCGCACAATACCTCCTCAGCCCACGCGCTGATGGACTACGTGGGCATCGAGAACTCCGTCACCTACCTGCTGAAGCTGGGCATTGATCCGGACCACATCCTCGCCACGGGCGCGGGCCTGGCGCTGGGCTCTTCGGGCGTCTCGATGATCGAGATGGCCGCGGCTTTCGGCGCCGTCGCCAACAGCGGGCGCTATCTGGAGCCCTACGCCTTCACCCAGGTGCTCAACCCGGACGGCACGGTCTACATCGACGTTTCGGCGGTGCAGACCACGCGCCAGGTGTTCAAGGAGGCCACGGCCTATCAGCTGGTGGACTGCCTGATCGACTGCGTGAATTCCGAGCAGGGCACCGGCGCGAACGCACGCTTCGATGACATGACTGTGGCGGGAAAGACGGGCACCAACTCCAACAACATCGGCGTGACCTTCGCGGGTATGACCGGCTACTATGCCGGCGCGCTGTGGATCGGCTCGGACTACTACAAGCCGCTGGAGCAGAGCGCCACGGGCAGCAGCGCCGCCGCGCCGCTGTGGGCGGAAATGATGCGGCAGGTGCACGAGATCACGGGCAACACCGAGAACCGCAGCATCATGGCGGGCACGCCGGCCACCTACGGGCTCTTCGCGGAGACGGTCTGCGGCGTTTCGGGCATGCTGCCCACCGAGGCGTGCCGCGCCGACGCCAACAGCTATCCCCTGATCACCGACTACTACACAGCGGAGAGCCGGCCCACGGCCTACTGCAACATGCACCGTGCGGTGACGATCTGCCGCCGCTCCGGCATGGTGGCCTCGCCATCCTGTCGAAATACGGCGGTGACCGGCATCATCTACATCCCCGAGGGCCATCCGCTGCGCTCCGCGTCGGACATGGACGTGGTGCAGAGCTACTTCTACGGCGCGTCGACCAACGAGTACGCCGCGGGCATCGGCATGTGCACGCAGTGCGGATAAAACCAACAAACAGAAGCGGGCGGGTCGGAGCGCATTCCGGCCCGCCTTTGATGAATGAAGCGGCTCTTTTTCATCAGAATAGCATCAGAATCGATTGAAAGGGTGAGGCCGGTGTACTATCGGATACTGGAGAAGCTCACGGAGTCGGATCTGGAAGCGTGCCTGGCGGGAGGCGCGCCGTTCGCGGCGGTGTTGACGCCGCAGGAGTGGGCGCGGGACTGTCGGCGGCTGGGCATGGACCTCGAGCCGGACGACATCTCCGACCGCCCGCGCTGCACCAAGGCCGAGGTCAACTACGATTCCATCACCGGCGCGTTCTCGGTTCCGGACCGCCACCGCCCCTCCGGCGGGCGAAAGGAGTTCAGCTTCGCGCTCAACGGCCGCTGCGCGATCTTCATCGACGCGGGAAGCGCGGCGCGGAGCTACATGGACGCCATCCGGGAGAGCAAAAAGTGGCGCGCGCCCTGCCTGGAGCGCTTCCTGCGGGACTTCTTGGAGGCGATCGTCGCGAACGATCTGGCGATGCTGGAGCGCTTCGAGACGGCGCTGGGCAAGCTCGAGAGCCAGATTCTCGAGGGCCGCAGGGACGGCGTGGTGGCCGAGATCAACGGCATCCGCCGCGAGCTGCGCGCGCTGCAGATCCACTACGAACAGCTCGCCGATCTCACCGAGGAGCTGGGGGAGAATGAGAACAGCTTCTTCGACGAGCGGAGGCTGATACAGTTTCAAATGTTCGACAATCGCGTATCGCGCCTGCTGAGCACGCTGGCCTCCCTGCAGGAGCTGACGGTGCAGCTGCGCGAGCTCTACCAGTCCCAGCTCGACCTGCGCCAGAATCACGTGACGACGGTGCTGACGGTGGTCACCACCATCTTCTTGCCGCTGACGCTGATCGCGGGCTGGTACGGCATGAACTTTGAACACATGCCGGAGCTGCGATCGCCCGCGGCCTATCCGATCGTGATCGTCGCGAGCCTGGCCATCGTGGCGGGCTGCATCCTGTTCTTCAAGAAAAAGAAGCTGCTGTAATAATTATCCCCCGGCAAAGCCGGGGGATAATTATTGAGATTTTCAGATGGGAATTCGAAGCTGCTCGTCCAGCGGCGGGATCACGCCCAGGCGCAGAAAGATCGGAAACAGGTAGCTCGCGCCGAAGGTTCCCAGCTTCTTCGGACCGTCCACCACCTCGCCGGCGCGCAGCAGGCGCATGGCGTTGCGGTAGGTGAGATCCACCGTCGAGCGGGTGATGGATTTGTCCCGGCGATCCACAAACATCTCATTGCCCCGAACCTCATAGTGAAATTCGAGCCCCTTCGCCGTGCGGAAGGGTTCGCCCTGCAGCTTTTCGATTTCCTCCCAGAGCACGTCCGATTCGGACTTGCGTCCCAAAAGATCCTCCATGTCGCACCTCCTGTGCGGGACAATTTCAGAAAATTACGAAGTTACGGCAGATCCCGCTCCGCCGCGCGCAGCACGTCCGCCAGCGGCACGCCGCGCTCCCGCGCCGCGCGGGCGGCGTCCTCGTATTCCGGCTTGGCGCGCGCAAAGTCCGCGCCGCGGGAAATTTTCACGCCGATCTTTCCGTAGGGCGTGTCGACCGCGCCCGCCTCCCGGGGCAGCGTGCGCCGCTCGAAGCGCTGGGCGCGCACGCCGATGCTGCTGGTGTGGCGCAGCGCGAGCTCCTCCATGCGCTCCCGGTCCTCCGGCGCGCACAGACAGCTCAACTTCACGCCGGGCCGGCCCTTCTTCATCTGAATGGGCGTGAGATACACGTCCAGCGCGCCCGCCGACATCAGCTCCTCCGCCGCGAAGCCGATCGCCTCGCCGGTCATGTCGTCCAGATTGCAGCTGATCTCCCACACCTCGCCGGAGCGCGCCTCATCCTCGCCCAGGAAGGCGCGCACGCAGTTGGCCGCCGGGAATTCCTTGGTGCCGATGCCGCAGCCCGCGGCCCGCACGCGCATCTCCGGCATCCAGCCGAATTCGTCCGCGAAGTGCCTGAGAAGCGCCGCGCCCGTGGGCGTCAACAGCTCGCCGCGAACGCTGCCCGCGCTGGCGGGAATGTCCCGCAGCAGGTACGCCGTGGCCGGGGTCGGCACCGGCAGTATGCCGTGGGCGCAGCGCACCTGGCCGAAGCCCGTGTGCACCGGCGATACCACCACGCGCTCCGGGTTCAGCAGTCGCATCGCCAGGCATACCGCGCACACGTCCGTGATCGCGTCCAGCATGCCGACCTCGTGGAAGTGCAGGCTCTCCGCGTCGCAACCGTGGGCGTGGGCCTCCGCCTCGGCCAGCAGGGCGTACACCCGCTTCGCCTCCGCGCGGACCTCCTCGGGGAGCTTCAGCGCATCGATTCGCGCGCAAACCTCCGCGAAGCTCGCGTGGGTGTGCTCATGATGATGTTCGTGGTGTTCGGGCATGTGCTCCTCCGGCGCGCCCTCGGGCACGTCGGGGCAGAGCTCCTCCGCTCCGCCGATCTCCACGATCATGTGTGTGCCCTGCACGCCGCAGCTGCTCTTTTCGACGCGGCGCATTCGCAGGCCGGGGATGCCGGCCGCGTTCATGGTCGCGAGAAAGCCGTCCGGGTCGGGCAGCAATTCCAGGAGCGACGCGGTGAGCATGTCGCCCGCCGCGCCCATGTTGCATTCGATATAAAGCGTCTTCATTTCGCAATGCTCTCCATTTGATTGATGGTGTTGGCCAGGTATCCCGCGCCGAAGCCGTTGTCGATGTTGACCACGCTGACCCCGCTCGCGCAGGAGTTGAGCATGGACAGAAGCGCCGCCACGCCGCCGAAGCTCGCCCCGTAGCCCACGCTGGTGGGCACCGCGATCACCGGGCAGTCCACCAGCCCGCCGATCACGCTGGCCAGCGCGCCCTCCATGCCGGCGACGGCCACCACCGCGCGCGCGCGGGCGAGCTCGTCCATGCGGCTGAGCAGGCGGTGAATGCCGGACACGCCCACGTCGTACATGCGCACTACGCGGGAGCCGTAGTTTTCGGCGGTGAGCGCGGCCTCCTCGCAGACCGGCAGGTCGCTGGTGCCGCCGCTGGCGACGATCACGCAGCCCCGAAGCTCCCTCGGCCGGCGCGCGACGATGCCGATGCCCGATACCGGGTCGTAGAACAGCTCCAGCTTCGAGCCCACCAGCTCCGCCGCCTCGGGCTTCATGCGGGTGATGAGGATGTTCTCCTCGCCCCGCTCGACCATGTGGCCGCAGATGGTCAGAATCTGATCCGGCGTCTTGGATTTTCCATAGATCACCTCGCCCGCGCCCTGGCGGATCGCGCGGTGGTAGTCGATGTTCGCGATGCCGATGTCCTCGAAGGGCGCGGCCTTCAGGCGGGCCAGCATCTCCTCCGGGGAGAGGCTGCCGTCCGCCACGCGGCGCAGCGCGCCCAGCAGCTCCTGCTTATTCATGCGGCATCTCCTCCATGGGCACGCGTTCGGCCAGATAGCGGTTCTTGTAGGCCTGCTCGCCGGTGAGCTCGCGCACGACGTCCAGCCAGTCCGGCAGCTCCGGCGCTTGCGCCTCGCTCTCCAGCTCGATCTCCAGCGTGGCGCGGTCGCTCCAGAAGCTGTATACGTCGATCTCCATCAGCTGCCCCCGGTGCGGCACGCGGTAGCGCCGCTTCTCGATGGGCCGCAGCGCGGGATTGGCCTCTTGAAGCAGCCGCCGGTAGGCCGCCTCGGTCACTTCCTTTTCCCGCTCGTCGCAGGTGAGCGCGTTCACGCGGCGCTTGAAGGTGTACACGTAGCGCGTGACGCCGCCGCAGCGCACGCTGCGTACCCGCTGGGTCAGGCCCTCCACGCCGCCGTCGTTCAGGTAGGTCTGCACGATGTCCCACACTTCGCAGCCGGGGAGCGATCGCAGCATGTCCTCGTCCGGCATGCGGATCAGATACTTCCGCTCGATCTCCATTCCCATTCAGTCGCCCTCGTTCAATTCGTCGAAGTTCGCAAGCGGCGTGGCCGCCATCATGTTCCAGCTCACCACGGACAGCGAGGCGTAGCCCGCGCGCGTCAGCTGCAGATCGGAGTTTTCATCGGTTTCGGGCACGCTGTTCTCGCCCACGACCATCACCCAGCCAGCCTCCGTCTCGCGGTAGACCGGCTCAAACACATAGTCGTAGGACACCGTCGCCGCGCGCACGCCCAGCGGCCTTCCGCCGTAGGGCACGTTGAGGTTGTACGCCTCGCCCAGCGGCAGCGGGTGCCGCATCATCCACTCCGCCAGCCGCACGCCCAGCCGCGCCGCGTGCTCGTAGCCGTCGTCCGCGAAGCGGCACAGCGACACCGCCGCGCTCGGAACGCCGCACAGCGAGGCCTCCAGCGCCGCGCCCACCGTGCCCGAGGACAGAATCGCCGCGCCCCGGTTCGCACCCTTGTTGATGCCCGAGAGCACGCAGTCCGGCCGGTCGGCGCGCAATAGGTACAGCCCCAGGCGCGCGCAGTCGGCGGGCGTGCCGCCCACCGCGTAGGCGCGGACGCCCTCGTAGGGCGCGCGCTCCACGGGAAGCGGGTCCTTGATCGTGATGGAGTGGCTGGCCGCGCTGCGCTGGCCGTCCGGCGCGAAGATCGTCACCCGGTGTCCCGCCGCGATCGCCGCTTTCGACAGCTCCCGCAGCCCCGGCGCGAAAATTCCGTCGTCATTTGTGAGCAGAATATGCATGATCCGTCAAGCTCCCGCATAGGATTGTGATATATGGTATTAAATATTATAGTACATATGCCGGGCATTGTAAAGCGCTGAAAGTATGCATATTCTATTGTATATATTCAAAAAGTGTGATAGAATATGCGTAGCCATTCCTTTCCAACGATGAGAAGGCGGTGAATATGAAGAGGGTTCTTTCCTATCTGCGGTACTATCGGCTCGAGAGCGCGCTGGGGCCGCTGTTCAAGCTGCTGGAGGCGGCGCTCGAGCTGCTGGTGCCCTTTGTGGTGGCGGCCATCGTCGATACGGGCATCCCCTCCGGCGACGCGGGCCGCGTGGCCCGCATGGGTCTTCTGCTGGTGGCGCTGGGGCTGGTGGGGCTGCTGAGCTCGGTCACGGCCCAGTACTTCGCCGCGAAGGCCGCCGTGGGGCTGGCCGCGAAGCTGCGCCGCGCGCTGTTCGCGCAGGTGCAGAAGCTCAGCTTCGCCGACCTCAACCGCGTCGGCACGTCGACGCTGATCACGCGGCTGACCAGCGACGTCAACCAGGTGCAGTCGGGCGTGAACCTGGCGCTGCGGCTGTTCCTGCGCTCGCCGTTCATCGTGTTCGGCGCGATGGCAATGGCGTTCGCGATCGACGCGCGCTGCGCGCTGATCTTCGCCGTCGCGATCCTCATACTGCTGGTGATCGTGTTCGGCATACTGCTGATCTCCATGCCCATGTACCGGCGCAGTCAGAATCAGCTCGACCAGGTGCTCCAGCGCACCCGGGAGAACCTGACCGGCACGCGCGTGCTGCGCGCCTTCGGCCGGGAGGACGACGAGATCGAAGCCTTCAACCGCGGCCACGAAAAGCTCACCAGGCTCCAGACCGCGGCGGGCCACGTGAGCGCGCTGATGAACCCGCTGACCTACGTGGCCATCAACCTGGCGCTGGTCGCGCTGCTGCGCGCGAGCGGCGCTCGGGTGGACGCCGGGCGGCTGACGCAGGGCGAGGCGGTGGCGCTGGTGAACTACATGGGTCAGATCCTGGTGGAGCTGATCAAGCTGGCGAACCTGATCATCACCGTGAGCCGCTCCGCCGCCTGCGCCCGGCGCGTGAGCGCGGTGCTCGAGCTGCACCCGGGCCTGACATCCCCGGCCAGGCCCGAGGAGGCCGACCCCGCGCGGGCGGGCTGCGTGGAATTCGAGCACGTGTGCCTGCGCTATCCCGGCGCGAACGCGGATCACCTGACCGACATCCACTTCAGCGCCCGGCGCGGCCAGATCATCGGCGTGATCGGCGGCACGGGCTCGGGCAAGACCTCGCTGGTCAATCTGATTCCCCGCTTCTACGACGCGAGCTCCGGCGCCGTCCGCGTGGACGGCGTGGACGTCAGGCGGCAGAGCCTGCGCGAACTGCGCGCCCGCGTCGGCGTGGTGCCCCAGAAGGCGCTGCTGTTCCAGGGCAGCATTCGCGACAACCTGCGCTGGGGCGACCCGGAGGCGGACGACGCGGCAATCCTGGAGGCCGTGCGCGCGGCGCAGGCCGAGGACGTGATCGCGGCCAAGGGCGGGCTGGACGGCGAGATCGAACAGTACGGCCGCAACCTTTCCGGCGGACAGCGTCAGCGACTGACCATCGCCCGCGCGCTGGTTCGCAGGCCGGAGATACTGATACTCGACGACAGCGCCTCCGCGCTGGACTATGCCACCGACGCGCGGCTGCGCATGGCGATTCGCCAGCTTTCCTACCGGCCGACGGTGTTCATCGTGTCCCAACGCGCCGCTTCGGTGCGCTACGCCGACCGCATTCTCGTGCTGGACGACGGCCGGATTGTGGGCGATGGAACCCACGAGTGGCTGCTGCAGAGCTGCCAGATCTACCGAGAGATCTACGACTCCCAGTTCCGGGGGGAGGTGGGCGCGTGAACCGCAGAGATACGCTGAAGCGCGTGCTCGCCTACACCGCCCACGCGCGCCTGCAGATCGTCCTCTCGCTGACGTTTGCCTTCGCGTCCGTGGCGCTCACGCTGTACCTGCCGGTGCTCACTGGACGCGCGGTGGATCTGTTCGTGGGCGCGGGGAAGGTGGACTTCGCGGCGCTCGGAATGATCCTCGCGCGCATGGCGATTGTGATCGGCTTGACCGCGCTGAGCCAGTGGGCGATGTCCGTGTGCAACAACCGCATCACCTACCGCACGGTGCGCGACATCCGCCGGGACGCCTTCGCGCACATCCAGCGCCTGCCGCTGTCCTACATCGACGCCCATCCGGCGGGCGACGTGGTCAGCCGCGTGATCGCCGATGTGGACACCTTTGCCGACGGCCTGCTGATGGGCTTTACGCAGCTCTTCACGGGCGCGCTCACGATCCTCGGCACGCTGATCTTCATGCTGCGCATCGACGTGGGGGTGACGGTCGTGGTGGTGCTGGTCACGCCGGTGTCGCTGTTCGTGGCGGCGTTCATCGCGCGGCGCACCTACGACATGTTCCGCCTGCAGAGCGCCACCCGGGGCGAGCAGACCGCGCTGATCAGCGAGGCGGTGGGCGGACAGAAGGTCGTGCAGGCCTTCGGCCGCGAGGAGGCATGCCAGCGGCAGTTCGACGAGATCAACGCGCGGCTGGAGAAGTGTTCGCTGCGCGCGACGTTTTTCTCTTCGCTGACCAATCCCTGCACGCGGTTCGTAAACTCGCTGGTCTACGCGGGCGTGGCGATCTTCGGCGCGCTGGCCGCGATCACGGGCGGCGTGAGCGTGGGCCAGCTCACCTGCTTTCTGACCTACGCCAACCAGTACACCAAGCCCTTCAACGAAATTTCCGGCGTGGTCACGGAGCTGCAGAACGCCGTGGCCTGCGCCGCGCGCGTATTTGAGCTGATCGACGAGCCCGCCGAGGCGCCCGATTCCGCGGACGCGCTGGAGCTGGCACGCGCCGACGGCAGCGTGGAGCTGGACGACGTGGAATTCCGTTACCTGCCCGAGCGCCCGCTGATCGAGGATTTGAATCTCGCCGCCGCGCCCGGCAGCCGCGTGGCCATCGTCGGCCCCACGGGCTGCGGCAAGACCACGCTCATCAACCTGCTGATGCGCTTCTACGACGTAGATGGGGGCAGCATCCTCGTCAGCGGCCGGGACGTGCGCGAGATCAGCCGCCGCAGCCTGCGCCGCAGCTTCGGCATGGTGCTGCAGGACACCTGGCTCAAGTCCGGCACGATCCGCGAAAACATCGCCATGGCCCGTCCCGGCGCGACCTACGAGGAGATCGTCGCCGCGGCGAAGGCGGCTCACGCCCACAGCTTCATCCGGCGCATGCCCGGCGGCTACGATGCGGAGATCGGCGAGGACGGCGGCGGGCTGTCCGAGGGTCAGAAGCAGCTGATCTGCATCGCCCGCGCCATGCTGAACCTCCCGCCGATGCTGATTCTGGACGAGGCCACCTCCTCCATCGACACCCGCACCGAGCTTCAGATTCAAAACGCCTTCGCGAAGATGATGGAGGGCCGCACGAGCTTCATCGTGGCGCACCGCCTGTCCACCATCGAGAACGCCGACGCGATCCTTGTGATGCGCGACGGCCACATCGTCGAGACGGGCACGCATCGCGAGCTGCTCGCGAAGAACGGCTTTTACGCCGAGCTCTACAACAGCCAGTTCGCCCACTGAGGCGAGGGGAGCCGGGGTCCATGCGGATTCCGGCTCTCTTTGTTAATTTTTGGCGCAAGTCACCCCACCTGTTGACATTTCTGCGGAGCGGACATATAATTATCACATGAACGATTGTTCATATGAATGGAGGTTGGAGAAATGCTGGACGGAAACGGCGTGGAGCGCTGCGATGAATTCTGCACCCACGACGATCTGATCTCGAAGCTGCGGCCGGAACTTCCGGAGGAGGAGAAGCTCTACGACCTGGCGGAACTGTTCAAGATTTTCGGGGACAGCACGCGCATCCGCATATTGTACGTGCTGTTCAAGGCGGAGGTCTGCGTGTGCGACATCGCGGAGGTGCTGGGCATGACGCAGTCGGCCATCTCCCATCAGCTGCGGCTGCTGAAGCAGGCAAAGCTGGTGCGCAGCCGCCGGGAGGGCAAGACGGTCTTCTACGCGTTGGCGGACGACCACGTGCGCACGATCCTGGGCCAGGGCATGGAGCACATTGAAGAGTGACTTCGGGAAAAGAGCCTGTTTTGCGAATGGGATTCACATTTTATATTCAAACAAACGAGGAGGGTGTTTCAAATGAAGAAGGTTTTCAAGATGGTGGATCTGGATTGCGCCAACTGCGCGGCCAAGATGGAGAACGAAGTGCGCAAGCTCGACGGCGTGACCGACGTGCGCATCAGCTTCCTCTCCCAGAAGATGACGCTCGAGGCCGACGACGCGCGCTTCGATGAAATCGCGAAGCTCGCCGCCAAGGCGTGCAAGAAGGTCGACGACGAAGTGGAGGTCGTGTTGAAGTGAAGCTGCCGGCTTTCGTCGCCGATATGAACAAGAAGCAGCAAAAGCAATTCGCCTCGATTCTCGCGGCGGCCGCGCTGTACGTGATCGCGCTGCTGGCGCCGCTCGAGGGCTGGCGAAAGCTCTTGCTGTTCCTGCCGGCCTACGCGGCGGTCGGCTGGCGCGTGCTGTGGAAGGCGGTCAAGAACATCTCCCGCGGTCAGGTATTCGACGAGAACTTCCTGATGGCCGTGGCCTCCATCGGCGCGATGTGCGCCGGGGAGTTCTCCGAGGCGGTGGCTGTCATGCTGTTCTACCAGGTGGGCGAACTGTTCGAGAGCTGCGCCGTGGGCCGCTCCCGCAAGTCCATCGCGCAGCTGATGGACATCCGTCCCGACAGTGCCAACGTCGAGCGGGACGGCGAGGTATTGAGCGTCGATCCCGAGGAAGTCGCGGTGGGCGAGATCATCGTGATTCGACCCGGGGAGCGCGTTCCGCTGGACGGCACGGTGGTGGAGGGCAGTTCCAGCGTCGATACGACGGCCCTCACCGGCGAGCCCGTGCCTCGCACGGCGAAGCCGGGCGACGGCATCGTCAGCGGCTGCATCAACCTGAGCGGCGCGCTGCGCGTGCGCGTGGAGCGGGAGTTCGGCGAATCCACCGTGGCGAAGATCCTCGATCTCGTCGAGAACGCCTCCTCGCGCAAGGCGAGATACGAGAATTTCATCACGCGGTTCGCGCGCGTGTACACTCCGGCGGTGTGCGCCGCGGCGGTGCTGCTGGCGGTGGTTCCCTCGCTCTTCACGGGCGACTGGAGCGAATGGGTATCGCGCGCGCTGATCTTCCTGGTGGTATCCTGTCCCTGCGCGCTGGTGATCTCGGTGCCGCTGAGCTTCTTCGGGGGCATCGGCGGGGCGTCGAGGGCCGGCATCCTCATCAAGGGCGGAAACTATATGGAGGCGCTCTCTCAGGTGCGTTGCGTGGTATTCGATAAGACCGGCACGCTGACCAAGGGCAGCTTCGAGGTGAGCGCTGTGCACCCGGCCAGAGGCGGCGCGGAGGAGCTTCTCGAGCTGGCGGCGCTGACCGAGAGTTACTCCACCCATCCCATCGCCGAATCGCTGCGCAGGGCGTGGGGCGGAACGGCCGACGAAGCGCGCGTGCGCGACGTGGAGGAGATCTCCGGCAAGGGCGTGATCGCAAAGGTGGACGGCCGCGCCGTGGCCGCGGGCAACGATAAGCTGATGTGTCAGGCCGGCGTGCGGTTCGAGCCCTGCGCGGATCCGGGAACAGTGGTCTACGTGGCCGTTGAGGGCGAATATCTGGGCAGCGTTGTGATCTCGGATGCGCTCAAGCCCCAGGCGAAGGAGGCCATCGCGGCGCTCAAGACCTGCGGCGTGCGCAGCACGGTGATGCTCAGCGGCGACCGGAAGGCCGCGGCGGAGGCCGTGGGCCGGGAACTGGGCATCGACGCGGTGTATGCGGAGCTGCTGCCGGATCAGAAGGTGGCGCATTTTGAGAATCTGCTGCGCGGACAGGGAAAGGGCGAGACGTTGGCATTCGTGGGCGACGGAATCAACGATGCGCCGGTGCTCTCCCGTGCGGACGTGGGCATCGCCATGGGCGCGCTGGGTAGTGACGCGGCCATCGAGGCGGCCGATGTGGTGCTGATGGACGATAATCCGCGAAAGATCGCGTCGGCGATTCGCATTTCGAAGCGCACGCTGGGCATCGTGAAGCAGAATATTGTCTTTGCGCTGGCGGTGAAGTTCGTGATTCTCGCGCTGAGCGCACTGGGCTTGGCCAATATGTGGCTGGCGGTGTTCGGCGACGTGGGCGTGTCGATCATTGCGATTCTGAACGCGATGCGTGCGCTGAAGTTTGAAGGGTGAGCAACAAAGCAGCGAGTTGAGCAAAAGCTTATAGCGACGAGAAGGACAGGACCTGGATTCCGCAAGCGGAACTCAGGTCTGTCGTTTTACATGCGGCAGCAGAATGGGATTCTAAAGGGCCAATGGCCCTTTAACGGGTCTGGGCGGCGCCCAGCGTAACCCAGGCAGCCCGCGCGGCGAATCCGGCTCCGGATGATGGATATAAACGCTTCATCACTGCCATACGCGGGCCGCCGCGGCGCTTTTCGGCTTGGAAAGCGCAGCTTTCCAAGCCGGAACAGCCGCACTAATTCTCAATGCCCAGGCCGCGCCCAATTCCGAAACGCTGCATTCATCCAAACCAGTTCGCAAGTTCGACGATATAGAAGGAGGAACGGAGAAGAGTTAGCTGCGGCTGTTTTGAATTGGGAAACATAGTTTCCCAATTCAAAAAGCGCCGCGACGGCCCGCGTTTGGTTGCGAATGACTGGGCGGTTCGCATTGCGAAAGTACAAATCAATGGCGCGGGCCGTCTGGGGTTACGCTGGGCTCTGCCCAGACCCGCTCAAGGACCTGAGGTCCTTGAGAATCTCCCTTCTGCTGCCGCGCGCTTTTATCGAAATGTTGATCTAGATTCCGTACTGCGCCAGGTATTCCTCGATGTAGTGCAACGCCGCGCCCGCGGCGCTATCGCTGCGCTGGGACAGCCGAATGAGCGGAAGGCCCGTATCTCGGGCGATGCCCGAATCCCGCAGCGCGAGCTCCGTCAGCGCCGCGACATCCTCCTCCTTCATATACCGTGCCACTTCGCCGCCCAGCAGCACCTCCGCGTCCAGAATCATCTGCGCGCTATAGATGGCCGCGGACAGGTGCGAAAGGTAGTCCATCCACACCTCCGCGCAGCGCGCGTCGCCCCCGCGCAGCCTCTGAAAGAACTCCGCCAGAGGCATACCTGCGTCCATCTCCAGCGCCCCGGCGGAGCAATAGCTCTCCACGCAGCCGCACTTGCCGCAGTAGCAGGGCCGGCCGCCGGGGATCAGCGTCATGTGCTCGATCAGCCCGCTGGGCAGATGCGCGCCCCCATGAACCGCGCCGTTCAGGATCACCGCGCCGCCGAGGTTCCGATCCAGCATCACGTACAGCGTGTCCCCGGGCGCGCTCTCCCGCCAGAGAGCGGAGAGGGCCGATGCCTCGGAGTCATGGCGCAGCACGCAGGGGAAGGGCAGGTGCCGGGCGAGCTGCTCCGGCGAGAAGCCATCCGCGTTCAGCACCGCGCCGAAAGTCACGCGCCCGGTCGTGCGGTCCACCGAACCCTGGATGCTCACGCCCACGCCCAGCACGCGGTCCCGGGGGAGGTTCAGCCCGATGAAAAAGTTCGCGATTTCGCTGCCCAGGCGGACGCAGTAATCGTCGTCTGCGCGAAAGGGGAGCTCCAGCTTGCGCTCCGCCAGCACATTCCCGTAGAGATCCACGGCGCACAGCCGCGCGCGGCGCTTGCGAATCTCCGCGCCCAGCGCGATGCGCGCGTCGGGAACGCAGGACACGATGGCCGCCTTGCGCCCGCCCGAGGACTGGAAGAAGCCGTCGGTGGCGATCAGCCCCGCCGCGCTCAGCTCGCTGACGCAGCGGGCGACCGTGGGCAGGCTCAACCCCAGCCGTTCGGCGATCTCCGGCCGGGACAATGAGCGGCTCAGGTAGATCAGCCGGTACACGCGTTCCAGGTTGATGTTCTTCACGTTGGAGAGATTCATGATTTTCCCCCTTGTATTCCAGGGACAAATGTGCGATAATAGGTAATGATTTCATTATACTCTTAACGGAGCGAAAGGTAAATCTTTTTAAGATTAATTTTTGTTTGCAAATTATAATCGCGATGGGGGTGAGATTGAGAAAATATTTTTTGACTTGAAAATCGTTGAAATGATTGACAAATCAGCCGGTATATCTTATAATGAAATTCAGATAATAAAATTATTTTAGTAAGTGAGACCGATACGAGCAAGGAGGCAGATCAATGGGTAAATTTCAGATGGCGCCGGACGCGGTTTCTATGGAGAAGATTCCGCAGAAACTGCTGGCGAACGGCGTGAAGATGCCGGGCATCGGCATCGGCACCTTCGGCTCCGACCATGCGGGCGCGCAGCTCGTGGCGGATACGGTGCGCGAGGCGCTGCGCCTGGGCTACCGCTACATCGACTGCGCCGCGTGTTATGGAAACGAGCGCGAAGTCGGCGCGGTGATTCGGGAGGCGCTGGATGAGGGCCTGCCCCGGGAGGAGCTGTTCATCGTGGGCAAACTCTGGAACGACAAGCACGACCCTGCGGAGGCCGCGGCGTCCTGCCGGCAGTCCATTGAGGATCTGCAGATCGGATACATGGACGCCTATCTGGTGCACTGGCCCTTTCCGAACTACCATGCCCCGGGCTGTGACGGCGATTCCCGCAACCCCGATTCCCGTCCCTACTTCCAGGACGAGTTCATGGCCACTTGGCGCGCGCTGGAGGCGCTGGCGGACGAGGGCCTGATCCGCTGCCTGGGCACGAGCAACGTGACGATTCCGAAGCTTCGGATGATCCTGCGGGACGCGCGCATCAAGCCCGTGCTGAACGAGATGGAGCTGCATCCCTGCTTCCAGCAGGGCGAACTGTTCCAGTTCTGTCTGGACAACGGCGTGCAGCCCATCGGCTTCTGCCCGCTGGGTTCCCCGGATCGCCCGGAGCGCGACAAGACCCCGGACGACATCGCGGACATGGAGCTGCCGGTGATTAAGCGGATCGCCGCGGCGCACGGCGTGCATCCGGCGCTGATTTGCCTGAAGTGGGCGGCCCAGCGCGGCCAGGTGCCGATCCCGATGACCACCAAGCGCAAGAACGCACGCACGAACCTGCTCTGCGTCACCGAGGATCCGCTGACCCCGGAGGAGATGGAGCTGATGCGCTCGGCGGAGCGCAACTGCCGCCTGGTCAAGGGCCAGGTGTTCCTCTGGCCCGGCGCGGAAAGCTGGCTCGACCTCTGGGATGTGGACGGCACGATCCCCGGTTGGGGCGGCTATGGCAAGGCGTAATTTAGGAGGCGAAGGCTCATGGAAATGATGAAGGCGGGCGTGGTGCACGCGCCCTTTGACATTCGCTGCGAGGAGATCGAAAAGCCCTCCCCGAAGGCGGGCGAGATTTTGATCCAGGTCAAGTACACTGGCATCTGCGGCAGCGACGTTCCCCGCGTCAACGGCACGGCCAGTCACTACTATCCCAACGTGCTGGGGCACGAGTTCTCCGGCGTGGTGGCGGAGCTGGGCGAGGGCGTGACGGAGTTCGCCGTGGGCGACCGCGTGAGCGGCATCCCGCTGCTGCCCTGCATGGGGTGCGAGGACTGCCAGCGCGGCAACTACTCGCTGTGCAAGCATTACAAGTTTATCGGCTCGAGCCGCTTCGGCTCGTTCGCCGAGTACGTGGCGGTTCCCGCGCGCAACGCGGTGAAGTTCGCCTCGGACGTGCCGTTCCGGACGGCGGCGTTCTTCGAGCCCGCCACCGTGGCGCTGCACGGCCTGCTGCGCGTGCCCTATCGCGGCGGCAAAAAGGTCGCCATACTGGGCGCAGGCAACATCGGCATGCTGACCATGCAGTGGGCGAAGATCTTCGGCGCGGCGGAGCTGTGCGTGTTCGACATCGTGCCCGAGAAGCTGGAGGAGGCCAAACGCCTGGGCGCGACGCACGCGATCAACACGCTGGAGAAGGACTATCTGGATCAGGCGAAGGCGGTAACCGGCGGCGCGGGCTTCGACTTCGTGTACGAGACCGCGGGCAACACCATCACCATGCGCATGGCCTTCGAGCTGGCGGCCAACAAGGCCAACGTATGCTTCATCGGCACGCCCACGAAGGATCTGACCTTCTCCGTCAAGGAGTGGGAGAACATCAACCGCAAGGAGTTCACGCTGACCGGCTCCTGGATGAGCTACAGCGCGCCCTTCCCGGGCGAGGAGTGGAAGCTCGTTGCCCACTACATGGGCACGGGCGAGTTGAAGGTCGAGGATTCCTTCATCTATAAGATCGTGCCGCTGACCGAAATCGCCAGCGCCTTCGAGGAGTACAAGACGCCCGGCCAGGTCAAGGGCAAGATCCTGATCGACAGCGAGCGGTGACGGGAGGCGCAGACGATGGCAAAGAATCCGATTCGCGAGATGGTGGACGCGCGTGTGCGCGGCGAGAATGCCGGCATCCCGTCCTACTGCACCGCCAACGCGCTGGTGATCGAGGCGATTCTGCAACAGGGCAAGCGCTTCGACGCGCCGATCCTGCTGGAGGCCACGGCCAACCAGGTCAACCAGTTCGGCGGCTACACGGGCATGAAGCCCGCCGATTACCGGGACTTCGTCTATGAGATCGCTGACCGCGTGGGCTTTCCCCGGGAGAAGATCATCCTCGGCGGCGACCACCTGGGCCCGCTGACCTGGGCGAAGGAGCCCGAGGCGCAGGCCATGGAGAAGGCGAAGGAACTCGTGCGGCTGTTCGTGCTGGCGGGCTACAAGAAGATTCATCTGGACACCAGCATGCGCGTGGGCGACGATCCCACCGACCGTCCGCTCAGCGATGAGACCATCGCCCGGCGTGGCGCGGAGCTCTACGCCGTCTGCGAGGCGGCGTGGAATGAGCTGCGCGCGTCGAACCCGGATGAGATGCACCCGGCGTTCATCATCGGAAGCGAGGTGCCCATCCCCGGCGGCGCGACCGAGGCCGAGGACAGCGTGGCGGTGACGAAGGTGAGCGCCTTCGAGCGCACGCTGAAGGTCTATCGCGAGACCTTCGCCGCGGCGGGCTTCGCCGACGCCTTCGATCACATCGTGGGCGTGGTGGTGCAGCCGGGTGTGGAGTTCGGCGACGACGAGATTCACCACTACGACCGCGCGAAGGCGGCGGAGCTGTGCGCCGCCGCCCGCGCCCAGCGGGGCGTGGTGCTGGAGGGGCACTCCACGGACTATCAGTCGGCGGAGCACCTTCGGCAGATGGTGGAGGACGGCATCGCGATTTTGAAGGTCGGCCCGGCGCTGACCTACGCGCTGCGCGAGGGCCTGTTTGCGCTGAGCGCCATGGAGAATGTGCTCGTGCCCGAGGCCGAGCGGGCCGACTTCATCGAGACGCTGGAGCGCGTGATGCTGGCCAATCCGGGCAACTGGGAGAAGCACTACCACGGCGACGGGCACGCGCTGTGGATCAAGCGCAAGTTCAGCTTCTCCGACCGCTGCCGCTACTACTTCGCGCTGCCGGAGATCGAGGCCGCGATGGACAAGCTGATCGCCAACATGGATCGCGTGGAGATTCCGCTGTCGATGCTGCACCAGTACATGCCGATGCAGTACGCGCACGTGCGCGACGGGCTGCTGCCGTGCACCGGCCGGGCGCTGGCGCTGGACAGCGTGACCGTCATGGCGGATGACTATAACTACGCCGTGGGGAACCTGGACGTGATCGGCCGCTGAATCAGGTGGACGCGCTTGGCGCGCCCACCTTTTACAATCCGAGAGTAAATTTGACGATTTATTGCCAAAAGCGCACGATTGTACAAGCAAAATTCCGAGATTTGCAAATTTTGTTGTTTACAAATCGCGTGGAATGCGATAAAATAAGAGATAACAATGAGGTAACAGCCCGTGCGCGGCTGTTGCCGGGAACCCAGGGAAACGGAGGAATGGGAAATGCCTGAAGTAATCCTGACGATGAAGGGCATCGACAAATCCTTCCCCGGCGTGCACGCTCTGGATCACGTGGATTTCGAGGTGCGCAAGGGCGAGGTTCACGCCCTGATGGGGGAGAACGGCGCGGGCAAGAGCACGCTGATGAAGGTGCTCACCGGCATCTATACAAAGGACTCCGGCACCATCACCTATGAGGGCAGGGAGGTCACGTTCGCTAACCCGCGCGAAGCCCAGAAGGCCGGCGTGGTCATCGTGCACCAGGAGCTGAACATGATGGGCCACCTGACCGTCGCGCAGAACATCTTCATCGGCCGCGAGCCGAAGAAGGGCATCCGCATCGACGACAACGCCATGAATGTCGAGGCCAGGAAGCTGTTCGCGCAGCTCGGCATCGAGATCGATCCCAAGGCCACCATGAGCGATTTGACCGTCGCCAAGCAGCAGATGTGCGAGATCGCCAAGGCCATCTCCCACGACGCGAAGGTCATCATCTTCGACGAGCCCACCGCCGCGCTGACGGACACGGAGATTGAGCAGCTCTTCGTCATCATCCGCGATCTGCGCTCCCGCGGCTACGGCATCGTCTACATCTCCCACCGCATGGACGAGATCAAGAAGATCACCGACCGCGTGTCGGTCATGCGCGACGGCCAGTACATCGGAACGCTGATCACCGCGGACTGCACGAAGGAAGACATCATCAACATGATGGTCGGCCGCGTGATCTATGAGGATCCCAAGACCCAGAGCCAGTGTCCGCCCGACGCGCCGGTGGTGTTGAAGGTGGAACACCTGAACGCAGGCAAGATGGTGCAGGACGTGTCCTTCGAGCTGCGCAAGGGCGAGATCCTGGGCTTCGCGGGCCTGGTGGGCGCGGGCCGCACCGAGACCTGCCGCGCGCTGTTCGGCGCCGACCCCAAGCAGTCCGGCGACATCTACATCGAGGGCAAGAAGGTGGAGATTCACTCCCCGAAGGATGCCGTGGAACACGGCCTGAGCTACCTGTCCGAGGACAGAAAGCGCTATGGCATTGTGCTCAAGAAGAGCATCACCGAAAATTCCACGCTGGCCTCCCTCAGGGACTACACCAAGGGCCTGTTCATCGACAAGGGCAAGGAGCGGACCGTCACGCAGAAGTACGTGGACGAGCTGCGCACCAAGACCCCGGGCATCGAGCAGCTGGTCATGAACCTCTCCGGCGGCAACCAGCAGAAGGTGGTCATCGCCAAGTGGCTGGTCAACGACGCGAAGATCATGATCTTCGACGAGCCGACCCGAGGCATCGACGTCGGCGCGAAGCAGGAGATCTACGAGCTGATGGGCCGCCTGGTCAAGGAGGGCAAGTCCATCATCATGATCTCCTCGGAGATGACCGAGATCCTGCGCATGTCCGACCGCATCCTGGTGATGTGCGAGGGCAAGAAGACCGGCGAGATCGACATCGCCGAGGCCACGCAGGAGAACATCATGAACCTGGCCACGCGCGATATTGACATGCGGGAGGGAGCAAAATGAAAGAGGCATTGAATAAATTTAAATCCCTCAAGCTGGTCCAATTGATGGGATTCAACCGCGTGGTGCTCATCGGCGTCATCATTCTGATGTACATACTGTTCTCCATCATGAGTCCGATTCTGCACCAGGGCACCAACTTCGTGCAGCTCAGCCGCCTGTTGAGCGCGCTGAACTACGGCTACTTCATCGGCTTCCTGGCGCTGGGCGTGACCTTCGTCATCGCCACCGGCAACATCGACTTCTCCATCGGCCCGGTGATGTTCTGCGCCGCGCTGATCTCCGGCTATTGCATGAAGCAGTACGCCTTCCCGCTGTGGGTCTGTCTGGTGATGTGCGTGCTCATCGGCGCGGTGTTCGGCACCGTGGGCGGCATATTCGTGGCATACCTGCACCTGCCGTCCTTCATCACGTCCATGGCGCTGATGCAGGTGGCGAAGGGCCTGGGCTCGGTGTTCACCAAGACCCAGACCGTATCCTGGCCGCAGGGTGACGCGCCCAACACCTGGTTCCGCAATCTGGTGCGCTGGAACGGCATCCCCACGGGCCTGATCATATTGATCCTCGTCGCGATCGTCTGCGCGATCGTGCTCAACCACACCCGCGCGGGCCGCTACATCATCTGCCTGGGCGCGAACAAGGAGGCGGTTCGCCTCTCCGGCGTCGATACCCGCAGGTGGGAGATGCTGGCCTTCATCATCTGTGGCGCGCTGGCGGGCTTCGCGGCCATCTTCTACGTGGGCGCGTATACCACCGTGCAGCCCGGCATGGGCGACACCTTCAACAACGAGGCTATCGCGGCCTGCGTCATGGGCGGCACGTCCATGGCCGGCGGCCTGGCTTCCATCCTGGGCACGGTGATCGGCGCGTTCATCGTGGCGCTGATGCAGGAAGGCATCCTGGCCATGGGCTTCACGATCTCCTACCAGTACGCGCTGACGGGGCTCATCGTGCTCGGTGCCGTCATCGCCGATACCCTGAGCCGCAGGCGCAAGAACTGACGCCAGACGAAAGAAAGGGGATACGAAGATGGAAAAGCAAAAGAAAGGCCTTGCTTCCAACCCGATCGTTCGGGCGATTGGCGTCCAGCGTCTGGTAATTTTGATCGTGTTGGTGGTCCTCTACCTGTTCTTCTACTGGAGGAGCGTGCCGTTTCGCAGGTACACCACGCTCGTTCAGATCTGCAACTACATGTACTACATCCTGCTGATGGCCATCGGCGTGACCTTCCCGCTGATCACCGGCGGTAACGATCTGAGCATGGGCACGGGTCTGATCTGCTACTCGGTCATCGGCAGTTACCTGATCCGCATGTATGAAATGCCCGTGTGGATGGCGCTGATTTGCACCATCGCCATGGGCGTGCTGATGGGCACGGTCAACGGCGTGATCATCGCCAAGCTGGAGATTCCGCCCTTCATCATGACGCTGTCCACGATGATGTTCTGCCGCGGCATGGGCGCGGTGCTGACCAACAACTTCTCCGGCACCTGGCCCGACGGCAGTCAGGCGGGCGCCTGGTTCCGCAGCATCTTCCGCATCGTGCACGGGAAGACGATCATTCCCCTGGGCATGCTGTGGATGATTCTGCTGGTCATCATCATGACGTTCATATTGAACCACACCCGCGTGGGCCGCTACATCATCGCCATCGGCTCCAACAAGGAGGCGCTGAAGCTCTCCGGCGTCAACGTGTTCAAGTGGCACGTGTTCGCCTACATGATCTGCGGCTTCTTCACGGGCCTGGCGGCCATCGCCTACGCCGGCACCTTCTCCAACATCACGCCCGGCACGGGCGCGGGCTTCGAGCTCGACGCCATCGGCTCCGCGATCATCGGCGGCACGGCGATGACCGGCGGTTCCGGCTCCGTGGTTGGAACGTTCCTCGGCTGCCTGCTGATCTCCCTGCTCAAGACCGGCCTCCCCTTCATCGGATTGCAGGCCAACTGGCAGCAGATCATTACCGGCGGCATCCTGCTCGCGGCGGTCACCATCGACATGATGCGCAACCGCAAGCGCCCCTGACTCGGTATATGTGCAGCGCAAAGCTGAGCATATAAAATTTTAAGGAGGTACTTAGTCATGAAGAAAGTACTGGTTCTCGTTCTGGCTCTGGTTCTGTCCCTGAGCCTGGTTGCCGCCGCTTCCGCGGAGCAGCCGACCTATCACTTCGAGATCGTATCCAAGGGCTTCCAGTCCACCTACTGGCAGGCCGTGCTGAAGGGCTCTCAGGCCGAGGTCGAGAAGCTCAACGGCGAAGCTGGCTACGAGATGATCACCATGAACTTCGTCGGCCCCGACTCTGAGTCCGACATCGCCCAGCAGGTGCAGCAGTACACCTCTGCGCTGAATGCCAAGCCCGCCGCCATCGGCTTCGCCGCTGTCGACCAGGAGGCCTTCAACGACCTGCTCCAGCAGACCCTGGACGCGGGCATCCCGATCATCGGCTTCGACTCCGGCGTTCCGGGCGCTCCGGAAGGCGCGGTTCTGGCCAACGCTTCCACCAATAACTACGTCGCCGGCGGCGTTGCCGCTGAGGGCATGTGGGCCAAGATCAAGGATCGCATCGCTGCCGCTGAGGGCGCTGTGCGCATCGGCGAGATCAACCAGGATGCCACCGGTGAGTCCGTGACCCAGCGCGGCCTCGGCTTCATCGACAAGATCATCGAGCTCGCTTCCGCTGAGGGCTGGGGCGTGGCCGTGACCGGCAACGAGTTCTATGTCAACGGCACCACCGGCGAGACCGTCGCCGAGGCCGACGCCAAGATCATCATCGAAGCCCATGCGCCCGCGCAGACCACCGTTGAGCTGTGCGCCACCGAGGCTTCCGTCGTGCTGAACGAGGCGGACACCATCGCTGTGTTCGGTTCCAACCAGACCGCCGCTGAGGGCGTGCTGACCGCCAACCAGACCCTGATGGTCTGCGGCTCTGACGACGCCAGCATCATCGCCGTCGGCTTCGACTCCGGCGCGACCATCAAGGCTGCCGTCTCCGATGGCACCATGTACGGCGCTGTGACCCAGGCTCCCGTGACCATCGGCCAGGTCACCATCGACCTGCTGCTCGCTTCCGCGAAGGGCGAGGCCGTGGAAGACACCGATACCGGCTGCGCGTTCTACACCGCCGAGAACATCGAGTCCGAGGAGATCGCTCAGAACCTGTACGACTAATTCCAAATTGGTCGAATGAACCTTTGGAACGGCTGCGCGCCCTCGGGAACGCAGCCGTTCCCTCTGAAATGACGAAATGACCGACGACGGAAGGGAGCATCGCTATGAATTATCTTCTGGGCATCGACATCGGCACCTCCTCCTGCAAGGTGGATCTGTTTCGCCCCGACGGGGAGAGCGTCGCCAGCGCCAGCGGCAGCTACGCCGTGTTCTGTCCCGCGCCGGGCATCGCGGAGCAGAATCCCGACGACTGGTGGGCGGCCGTCTGCGGCGCGGTCCGGGAGATGATGGAGCGATCCGGCGTGAACCCGGCGGACGTCGCCGCCATCGGCATCGACGCCCAGAGCTGGTCGGCCATCCCCGTCACCGTGGATGGAAAGGTGCTGCACAACACGCCCATCTGGACGGACATGCGCGCGCAGAAGGAGTGCGCGTGGGCCGTGGAGCGCGTGGGAGAGGAGCGGCTGTTCGCCTGCGGCGGCAATCCCATGAAGCCCAGCTACGCGCTTCCCAAGGTACTCTGGTACCGCAACGAGCGCCCCGAGGTCTACGCGCGCGCGGATAAGATCTTGCAGGCCAATAGCTACATCGCCTGGCGGCTCACCGGCGAGATCGCGCAGGACATGTGCATGAGCTATGGCTACCAGTGCTTCGACATGGCCAAGGGCCGCTGGGACGAGGCGATCATCGCCGAACTGGGCGTGCGGCGTTCGCTGCTGCCCGAGATCGTGGAGTGCGACGCGGTGGTCGGAAAGGTCACGGAGGAAGCTGCGCGGCAGACGGGCCTGTGCGCGGGCACGCCGGTGGTCATCGGCGGCCTGGACGCGGCCTGCGGCGCGCTGGGCGCGGGCGTGTATACCGACGGCCAGACCCAGGAGCAGGGCGGCCAGGCCGGCGGCATGAGCATCTGCATGAGCGAGATGAAGGCCGATCCCAGATTGATCCTTTCGTGCCACGTGGTGCGCGGCAAGTATCTCCTGCAGGGCGGCACGGTGGGCGGCAGCGGCGCGCTGAAATGGCTCAGCGAGCAGCTCTGCCTGGCCGAAAAACTGGAGGGGGAAAAGCGCGGCGCGAGCGTCTTTGCGGAGATGAGCCGCGCGGCGGATACCGTCGCCCCCGGCAGCGACGGCATGATCTTTCTGCCCTACATGTCCGGCGAGCGCTCGCCGATCTGGAATCCCAACGCCCGGGGCGTGTACTATGGCGTGGACTTCTCCAAGACCCGCGCCCACATGATTCGCGCCTGCATGGAGGGCGTGGCCTACTCGCTGCGCCATAATTGCCGGGTGGCCGAGGAGACCGGCGCGAAGATCGATCACCTGTTCTCCATGGGCGGCGCGGCGAATAGCCTGGTCTGGACGCAGATCAAGAGCGATGTCACCGGCTACTCCATCGACGTGCCGAATACCTCGTCGGCCACGACGCTGGGCGCGGCCATCGTCGCAGGCGTGGGCACGGGCGTGTACGCGGACTACGAGAGCGCAGTCCGGCAGACCGTGCATTTCAAACGCCACCATGAACCCAATGCCGCTAACGCGGCAACCTACGACGCAGGCTATGAGCGCTACCTCGACCTGTATCGGAGCCTCGAACATATGATGCAGGGTGAATAAAAGGACGATCATCAGCAGTCCAGCATCGCGTTTTCCATGCACGGCGCATGTCAAAAACGCGGCAGCAGAATGGGATTCTAAAGGGCCAATGGCCCTTTAGCGGGTCTGGGCAGCGCCCAGCGTAACCCCTGGCGGCCCGCGTTCGGAATTCGGATGTTTTTTCGAACCAACCTTTCACCGCAACCAAGCGCGGGCCGCCGCGGCGAGTCTTTGTTTGGAAAAGCGAAAGCTTTTCCAAACAAAAGGAGCCCGCCACAAACTCTTTTCACCATCACGAATTTCTCCAAAACCTTCAACCCATGAAGCGGACTCCGGCCTCCCTCGGAGCCCGTTCATTTTACATCTTCTTGATAATTGCCGTATGCGCGCGATATATTCCTCCGCTATTCTATTCTCATCCCCGGGGAAAAAAGAAAAGCGAGGAAGAAAAAATGAAGAAACTTACATCCATCCTACTGACACTCCTCCTGACCTGCACAGCATTCGCGCTGGCAGAAAACATCAACGTGATCTCCCGCGAGGAGGGCAGCGGCACGCGCGGTGCGTTCACCGAGCTGTTCGGCATCGAGGTGGACGGTGCCGACGCCACCACCGACGCGGCCGACATCACCAATTCCACCTCCGTCATGATGACCAGCGTCGCGGGCAATCCCAACGCCATCGGATACATCTCGCTGGGCTCGCTGAACGATACCGTCAAGGCCCTCGCCATCGACGGCGTGGCGGCGACGGTCGAAAACATCAAGTCCGGCGACTATCAGGTCAGCCGCCCGTTTAACATCGCCACAAAGGGCGAATTGAGCGAGGCCGCGCAGGCGTTCTATGACTTCATACTCTCCGCCGAGGGTCAGGCCGTGGTCGAGGAGAACGGCTACATCGCGGCCGTCGAGAACGCCGCGCCCTTCGCGGGCAGCGAGGTCGCAGGCAAGGTGGTCGTGGCCGGATCGTCGTCGGTGACGCCGGTCATGGAGAAATTGAGCGAGGCGTACCGGGCGGTCAATCCCAACGCCGAGATCGAGGTACAGCAGAGCGATTCCACTGCGGGCATGACTTCCGCCATTGACGGCGTGTGCGACATCGGCATGGCTTCGCGCGAATTGAAGGAGAGCGAGATAGAGGCGGGCCTGGCGCCCACGGTGATCGCCACCGACGGCGTGGCCGTGATCGTCAGTCCCAAAAACCCGCAGACCGGCCTCAGCTCTGAGCAGGTGCGCGGCATCTATATGGGCGAGATCGCGACGTGGGAGGAAGTTGCGGAATAGATGGAGATGGGGGTGGGAGGGGCGATGGGTCCTCTCCCCTGGTGAGAGCTGGAAAGCGGTGCGTTGCTTTTGAGTTTGTGTGGGCTCTTTTGGATTGAAAAGCCGACAGGCTTTCCAATCCAAAAAATCGCCGCGGCAGCCCGCGCATGGTTGCGGCGGAAGCTTGGTTCCTCTTGGCGAAACAGGATTCGCTGCGCGGGCTGCTTGGGGGCCGCTGGGCTCTGCCCAGACCCGCTTAAGGACCTGAGGTCCTTAAGAATCTCCCTTCTGGGGTGTTGCGGCAAGTTTTTGGACAGTTTGTGGGGAGGGTTCGTCCCTTTCCTTATGGGGTGAAATTGGATGAGGACTTTTAAGGAGCGCGCAGCGAAGCAATTATTTATGCTCTCGGCCTGCGTCTCGATTTTAGCAGTGGCGCTGATCTGCATCTTTATATTTGCCAACGGCCTGCCGGGGATGATGAAGATCGGCCCGTGGAGGTTCCTGACCGGCACGCGGTGGAAGCCCAGCGCGGGGCAGTTTGGCATCCTTCCGATGATCCTCGGCTCGGTCTACGTGACGTTCGGTGCGCTAGTGGTGGGGCTCCCGGCGGGACTATTGACGGCCGTATACCTCTCGCGCTTCGCGGGAGTGCGGGCGAAGAAAGTATTGCGGCCCGCGGTGTCGCTGTTGGCGGGGGTGCCGTCGGTGGTGTACGGCTTCTTCGGACTGGTGGTGATCGTGCCGCTGGTGCGGGAGCTGTTCGGCGGCAGCGGCTCCAGCCTGCTCTCCGCCTGTCTGCTGCTGGGGGTCATGATCCTGCCGACGATCGCGTCCGTGTCCGAATCGGCGCTCAACGCCGTGCCCGAGAGCTACTACGAGGGCGCGCTGGCGCTGGGCACAACCCACGAGCGCGCCGTGTTCACGGTGGTGCTGCCCGCCGCGAAATCCGGCATGCTGGCGGCGACGATCCTGGGCGTGGGGCGCGCCGTGGGCGAGGCGATGGCGGTGATGATGGTCGCCGGAAACCGCGCCGTGATCCCCGACAGCCTCACCAAGGGTGTGCGCACGATGACCAGCAACATCGCCCTGGAGATGGGCTACGCCGCCGACCTCCACCGCGAGGCGCTGATCGCCACGGCCGTGGTGCTATTCGCGTTCGTGCTGGTTATCAATTTGGCGTTTTCAATCGTAAAGAGGAGGGCCAAGCTGTGAATTGGAACATCGCATTGGACGCTCCGCTCGCGCGAAGAAAGGCCCGCGGCGCGCGGAAATCCGCAAGCACGCAGCAATTGTGGAGCTTGGTTCTGCGCTGGGCGGTGCGGCTGGGCGCGGGGTTCACCGCGCTGGTGCTGGCCGTGCTCGTGGGCTACATACTGGTGAAGGGCGTGCCGAATTTGTCGCTCGACCTGTTTGCCTGGGAGTACAACACGGAGAACGTGTCGCTGATGCCCGCGCTGGTGAACACGCTGCTGATGACGGCGCTGTCGCTGCTGATCGCCGCGCCGCTGGGCGTGGGCGCGGCCATTTACCTCACCGAGTACGCCCGGCGCGGGAACAGGCTGGTCGGCCTGGTGCGGATCGCGGCGGAGACGTTGTCCGGCATACCGTCGATCCTCTACGGCCTGTTCGGATCGTTGTGCTTCGTGGTGGCGCTGGGCATGGGGCTGTCGCTCATTTCGGGCGCGCTGACGCTTTCGATCATGGTGCTGCCGCTGATCCTGCGCACTACGGAGGAGGCGCTGCTCGCCGTGCCGGATTCCTACCGCGAGGGCAGCTTCGGCCTGGGCGCGGGGCGGCTGCGCACCACCCTGCGCGTGGTGCTGCCCTCGGCCGCGCCGGGCGTGCTCTCGGGCGTGATGCTGGCCATCGGCCGCATCGTGGGCGAGAGCGCGGCGCTGATTTACACCGCCGGCACGGTGCCGAAGGTGGCGAGCAGCCTGTTCTCCTCCACGCGCACGCTGTCGGTACACATGTACGCCATCGCCAGCGAGGGGCTCTACATCAACCAGAGCTACGCCACGGCGGTAGTGCTGCTGGCGCTCGTGGCAGCGATCCATCTGTTCTCGGCCCAGATCGCTGCGAAGATCGGAGGAGGCACAAATGGCAAAGTTTGACATCCGCAATTTGAACCTCCACTACGGCGACTTCCATGCGCTGAAGGACGTGACGCTGGAAATTCCCGAGCGGCAGATCACCGCGCTCATTGGGCCGTCCGGCTGCGGCAAGTCCACGCTGCTGCGGACGCTCAACCGCATGAATGATCTGGTGGAGGGCTGCAAAATAACAGGGGAAATACAACTTGACGGCGAAGATATATATGGAAAGATGGACGTAAACCTGCTGCGCAGGCGCGTGGGCATGGTGTTCCAGAAGCCGAACCCCTTCCCCATGAGCGTGTACGACAACGTGGCCTACGGCCCACGCACCCACGGCGTGCGGGGGAAGGCGAAGCTCACGGACATCGTGGAGCGCTCGCTGCGCAGCGCGGCCATCTGGGATGAGCTGAAGGATCGGCTGAACCAAAACGCGCTGGGTCTGTCCGGCGGCCAGCAGCAGCGGCTCTGCATCGCAAGGGCATTGGCCGTGGAGCCGGAGGTGCTGCTGATGGACGAGCCCACCAGCGCGCTCGATCCCATCTCCACAGCGAAGATCGAGGAGCTGGCGCTGGCGCTCAAGCGCGACTACACCATCGTCATCGTAACGCACAACATGCAGCAGGCGGCGCGCATCTCCGACAGGACGGCCTTCTTCCTGCTGGGCGAGCTGGTGGAATTCGGCGACACGCAGAAGCTGTTCTCCCTGCCGCAGGACAAGCGCACCGAGGACTACATCACGGGGAGGTTCGGTTGAGATGCGAAGCGCATTGGACGGGCAGCTGCAGCTGCTCAACCGGGAGCTGTTGGAGATGGGCGCGCTGATCGAGCAGTCCATCGGCAGCGCCACGCGCGCGCTCACCGAGCGCGACGTGGACGCGGCGAATGCGGCCATCGAGTTCGACCGGGAGGTCGACCGCAAGGAGCGCGACATCGAGGCGCTGTGCCTGAAGCTGCTGCTCCAACAGCAGCCGGTGGCGCGGGATCTGCGGCAGATCTCGGCGGCGCTCAAGATGATCACCGACATGGAGCGC
>CANQEW010000028.1 GCA_947596085.1 uncultured Clostridia bacterium
TCCGACGCCAAATCTCTGTGCGTACTTCATCAGGGATTGCCGGAAGCGCATATTTTGTGTTATACTGGTCATGAGGGGCTGGACTCCTTCCGTTCGTTTTGTTTCACAACTTCAACTATAACAGATGTGTCCAGTCCCTCTCCTTTTTCTTCTTCTCCTTTCCAATATGTATTGTAAGCCTACACATCAGGACGACGCGGCGCCGGAAGCGGATTGACAAATTCGGCAAAAGATGGGAAAATAGAGAGAGACTGAAAGCGACGGAGGCCTTTTATGCAGATTGATTTTGAAAAGATCGACGCGCGCGTGCGCGCGATGAAGGAGGATTTGATCCGCGATGTTCAGCGCTGGGTGGCGGTGCCGTCGGTGAAATCCGAAGCGCGGGAAGACATGCCCTACGGCGAAGAGAACGCCCGGATGCTGGATCTGGCGCTGGAGACCGCGCGCAGCTACGGCTTCGAAACCCGCAACATCGACTACTATGCCGGGGACGTATCCCTCGGCGGCGGTGAGCAGACCATGGGCATGCTGGCCCACCTGGACGTCGTTCCCGTAGGCGAAGGCTGGACGCACGCGCCCTTTGGCGGCGAGATCTCCGACGGCAAGATCTTCGGGCGCGGCACCATCGACGACAAGGGGCCGGCGCTGTGCGCGCTCTACGCGATGCGCGCCGTACGCGACGCGGGCGTGCCGCTGCGCGACGGCGTTCGGCTGATCTTCGGCTGCGACGAGGAGACGGGCATGAGCGACATGATTCACTACGCCGCGAAGGTGAAGATGCCCGACTACGGCTTTTCCCCGGACGCGTATTTCCCCCTCATCAATATCGAAAAGGGCGGCTTAAATGTGGAACTGACCTTCCACGGCGCGGGCGAGGCGGACGCGGAGATCCCGATCTATGAAATCTACGCGGGCGAGCGGCCCAACGTCGTTCCCGCGTTCGCGAAGGCAATCGTCGGCACGCGGAGCGTCTCCACTGCCGAACTGGAAGCGCGCGTCGCGGCGCACGCGGAAAAGGCGCGGCAAAAGCTGGCCGTGCGCGATCTGGGCGATGGACGCGCGGAGATTTCCGCCGAGGGCGTGCTCTCCCACGGATCGCTTCCGGAGCTCGGCGTAAACGCGGCAGGCGTATTGCTGATCGCACTGGAGGCGCTCGGTGCGGGCGGCGGCGTGAAACCGGCGCTTCGGATGATGGTCGAAAAGCTCGGCATGGAGCCGGACGGCGCCTCCCTGGGCATCCAGTGCGAAGATGCTCTTTCTCACAACCTGAGCTGCAATCTGGGCATCGTGCGCTGGGACGGAGAGGATTTTTCCTCTACGCTGGACATCCGCTACCCCCTCTGCGCGAGCGAGGGCGAACTGATGGCGAAGATCTTCGCCGCGGTCGCTCCCTACGGCGCGCAGGCGCGCAATATCGGCGGCCACACGCCGCTGCACGTGCCCGCGGAGCACAAAATCGTGCGCGGACTGCTGAAGGTGTACAATGAACTCACCGGCGAGAAAGCGGAACCCATGGCCATCGGCGGCGGCACCTACTCCCGCATGATGTCGAATACCGTCGCCTTCGGCGCGGTCTTCCCGGATCAGGAAGACTGCTGCCATGTGGCCGACGAGTACATCGTCATCGACCGCATGATGGAGGCGACGCGCATCTATGCGCACGCCATCGCGGAACTGGCCAGCGGAAACATTACCTGAGATTGCGGGGGAACTTCCTTTGAATCAAACCTTTTCAATCGCCATCGACGGCCCGGCGGGGGCGGGAAAATCCACCATCGCTCGCGCCGCGGCGGAGCGGCTGGGCGCAATGTATCTGGATACCGGCGCGATGTATCGCGCGGTTGGACTGTATTTTCTTCGCAGGGGCCTGGATGGCGACGTGCGGACGGTGGCGGAACATGTCTCGGAAGTGCGCGTCAGCGTAAAGCCCGAAGGCGACGTCCAGCGCATCTTCTTGAACGGCGAAGACGTGACCGAAGCCATTCGAACGCCGGAGGCTTCGCTCGCGGCATCCCACGTGGCGGCGGTTCCGGAAGTGCGCGAACGCATGGTTGCGCTTCAGCGGGAGATCGCGAAGGGTTACTCCATCGTGATGGACGGCCGGGACATTGGAACCAAGGTGCTGCCCGACGCCACGCTCAAGCTCTACGTGACCGCCTCCCCCGAGGTGCGCGCGCGGCGCCGCCATCTGGAATTGATCCAAAAGGGAGAGGAGATGCCATTCAAACAGGTCCTCGCGGAAATCCGGGAGCGGGACTACAACGATACCCACCGCGCCGCGTCGCCGCTGGTGCAGGCGGAGGACGCGCACCTGCTGGACACCTCCAACATGACGATGGAACAATCCCTCGGCGAGGTGGAGCGCCTGTTCCGGGAAGCGATCGGAGGCTGAAATTTATGGGCAGCAAGTTTTACAATTTCGTCTGGTACGCGGTTCAGCCGCTGTACGGTTTGCTCTACCCGCGTCGGGTGAGCGGTCTCGAGAACATTCCCGCTGAGGGGGGCTTCGTCCTCTGCGTCAACCACTTCTCCGCCCACGATCCGCTCTACATATCCGCCTGCATTCCGCGCAAGCGGCGCATGTATTTTCTCGCGAAGAAGGAGCTCTTCGAAAGGCAGCCCCTGCGCGCATTCGTCACCTGGCTCGGAGCCATTCCGGTGGATCGGGGGCACGCCGACCTCGCCGCTGTTCGCTCGGCGCTGAAGGTATTGAAGGACGGCGGCGGGCTGGGCATCTTTCCGCAGGGGACGCGCAGCCCGGACAACACGCCCACGCCCATGCTCAACGGCGCTTCGATGATCGCGCTGCGAGGCGGCGCGCCAGTGATTCCCGCTTATGTGGACGGCCCATATCGCCTCTTTCACCGCACGGCTGTGCGCTTCGGCGCTCCCATCGATCTGAGCGAGTTTGGAAAGCGTTGCGACTCCGCCACCCTCACCGAAGTGACTCACAAAATCGAAACCGCCGTCTGGGGGTTGAAAGGCGCATAACTTATATGTAAAACTTTCATTAAATCAAAAATATTAGCAGGATTTCCGCCGAACTCGTCGAATAACGCGAGTTAGCGGAAATTATAGCTGTTTGCAGGTTAAAATTTGGAGAGTCGGGAGCTGAGATAAAAGTTGGAGGTTCTCCTGGCCAAAAACGCCGGTTTTTGCTTTGGCGTGCGCAGGGCGGTGGATACCGCGTCAGCCGCCGCGCCAGCCCTCACGCTCGGCCCGATCATCCATAATCCGCAGATGGTGGAATCCCTTCGCCGGGAGGGCGTCGTGAGCGTCGATTCTTTGGAGGAAATTCCGCCGGAATCGCGCGTCGTGATCCGCTCGCACGGCATCGGCCGCTCGGAGTTGGAAGCGTTAAACGCTAAAAACTGCGACGTTCGAGACGCCACCTGCCCCTTCGTATCGCGCATCCACGAGATGGTGCGAGTGGCTTCGGAGGCGGGTGTGCCGGTGATCGTCGTCGGCGAGCGCGAGCATCCGGAGGTTGTGGGCATTCTGGGGTGGACAAACCCGCCTGGTCACACGGTGATGTGCCCCGAGGATGTAAACGCGCTGCCGCCGATGGAGCGAGCGCTGGTCGTCTCGCAGACCACGATGGTGCGGGAGAGATTCGAATCACTCTGCGCGCTGTTGCGCGAGCGAATCGCCGCGCTGGACGTGCGCGCGACCATCTGTCCCGCCACGCGCGACCGGCAGACGGAGGCGGAGGATATCGCGAAGCGCGCCGACGCGATGATCGTGATCGGTGGAAGACAGAGCTCCAACAGCGAAAAGCTCTATCAAATCGCAAAGGAACATTGTCCGCGCACCTATTTTATCGAGACGGCGGAGGAACTGGATTCCATACAGCTCTCCGCGATCGATACCGTCGGGATTACAGCCGGCGCATCCACGCCGGATTGTATAATTAAGGAGGTTGTTTCAAGAATGAACGACATCGAGAAGAAAGTAACGAACGAAGAAACTCAGGAACAGGCCGTTATGTCCATGGAAGACGTTGAAAAGACGCTTGTTCAACTGCGCCCAGGCCAGATTGTAACCGGCACTGTCGTGCAGATCACCGACGACGAAGTCTGCGTCAACGTTGGATATAAGGCTGACGGACTCGTAAAGAAGTCCGATCTTTCCTCTACCGATGTCAAGGTTGGCGACGAGATCGAAGTCGAGGTCGTGAAGGTGAACGACGGCGAGGGCAACGTGCTGCTCTCCCAGAAGAACATCATCAACCGCAAGGCTTGGGAAGAGATCGTTGCCAAGCAGGAAGCCGGCGAATTCGTCGAAGGCGTCGG
Organism: uncultured Clostridia bacterium; assembly: GCA_947596085.1. Lineage (GTDB taxonomy): Bacteria > Bacillota > Clostridia > Christensenellales > Aristaeellaceae > SFTH01. The sequence continues at coordinate 4,293 of CANQEW010000028.1, forward strand.
CAAGGAAGCCGTCAAGGGCGGCCTGCTGGCGGACGTCATGGGCGTTCGCACCTTCATTCCCGCCTCCCAGCTGGATCTCCGCTATGTGGAGAAGATCGAAGTGTTCGTTGGTCAGCCCATGACGCTGAAGATCATCGAAATCGACAAGACGAAGAAGCGCATCGTCGCGTCCCGCAAGGCCGTTCTGCTGGCGCAGGAGGCCGAGCGCAAAAAGGAGCTGTGGAAGACCTTCGAGGTCGGCTCCATCGTCAAGGGCGTCGTTCGCCGTCTGGCGGACTTCGGCGCGTTTGTAGACATTGGCGGCGTGGACGGCCTCGTGCATGTGACCGACCTGTCCTGGGGCCGCGTAAAGCACCCCTCCGAGGTCGTCTCTCCCGGCCAGGAGATCGACGTGAAGATCCTGAACGTGGATCCTGAGCGCGAGCGCATCTCTCTCTCCTATAAGCAGACCCAGCCCCGTCCGTGGACCGTGGCCGATCAGAAGTATCCGGTCGGCTCCGTGGTGGAAGGCAAGGTCGTTCGCATCACCACCTTCGGCGCGTTCGTGGAGTTGGAACCCGGACTGGACGGTCTGGTACATATCTCCCAGTGCGCGCTGACCCGCATCGCCAAGGTGGAGGACGCTGTGAACGTGGGCGACATCGTGCGCGTGAAAGTGCTCGATGTGAACACCGAAGCCAAGCGCATCAGCCTGTCCATCCGCGAGGTTCTCGAGGACGAAGCGCTGGATTCCGTGCCCGCGGAAGATGAGTTCGCCATGGAAGAGGACATCCCCGCTGAGGAAACTCCGGCGGAATAATTCCCGTGATTTCAGAAGAGAACCGGTTCCCTTGTTCCGGTTCTCTTCCTTTTTGTCAAAAAAGGGAAAAAATTTTTCCGATATTCCATGTACAACCTGTCATATGTTTCCACTCTCTTTATTATATATGGATAATAACAACATTGTTTCCCCCCATCATCCACATTCTATCCACAAGATATCCACTTTCTTTTTCAAACGAGCTCTTTTTCGGTTCAAATTACCGCAGCGCGCTGTATTGAACTTTTGTCCAACTTTTGATAAAATAGATGTGTATGGATGGGTTTTTATGCTTTTTCCTTCGGATAAAAGCGCGCCCATCCAATCTCTCGGAGGATACATGAATTATACGACGGAACAAAAGATCGCGTGGGAAAAGGTCGTATCCAGACTCAAGGAGGATCTGATTCCCTACGTATTTCAAAACCTGATCGAACCGCTTCAGCTGTATGCCGTTACGGCGGAGGCTGTAATATTGTGCGCGGAAAGCCAAATCCAGCGCAACAATTTGAAGCAGCGCTACTTCACAAATCTATACAACCTCGTCAAGCTCTGCTTTGGCCGGAATTATGAGGTGAAAATTTACACCGCGGAAGAGATTGCGCAACTTCGAGATTCCCTGGCGCGCACCACGCTCAACCGCCGCTACACCTTCGAAAATTTTATCGTCGGCCCCAGCAATAATCTCGCCTATTCCGCAGCCCTGGCCGTAGCGGAACAGCCGAGCGAGGCGTACAATCCCCTGTTCATCTACGGAAACGTCGGTTTGGGAAAGACGCACCTGATGAACGCCATCGGAAACTACATCGTCTCCACGAATCCTTCCAAAAACGTCTATCTCACCACCTCGGAGAGCTTCACCAACGAGCTGATCGACGCCATCGTCCGCAAGAAGGACACCTCCGAACTGCGCAATCGGATGCGAAGCGTGGACGTATTGATGGTGGACGACATTCAGTTTTTGGCGCGCACGAAGCAGACGCAGGAGGAGTTCTTCCACACCTTCAACGATCTCCACAACAACGGCAAACAGATCATCATCTCCTCGGACCGGCCGCCAAAGGACATTCCCACCATCGAGGAGCGCCTGCGCTCCCGCTTCGAATGGGGACTGATCGTGGACATCGGCAAGCCGGAGTATGAGACGCGCGTCGCCATACTCAATAAGAAGGCCACGGAAGAGGGGCTCAACATCCCCTATGAGGTCATCGACTGCATCGCCAGCCGCGTGGAATCCAATATCCGCGAATTGGAGGGAATCCTCAACCGCCTGAAGGCACAGAGCCGGCTGCAGGGTGTTCCCATCGACTTGGCTCTCGCGCAGGAGGTTCTCTCCCAGCTGTATAAGTCGCAGGAGGAGAACGGTATTACGCCGGATCGCATATTGCACGTGATTTCCGATCAGTACGGCGTGACCGTAGAGGACCTGCTCTCCAAAAAGAGAAGCCGGGACATCGCTATGCCGCGCCAGGTCGCCATGTATCTGATGCGCAGCCTCACGCAGCTCTCCACAACCGCCATCGGACAGGCGCTTGGCGGGCGCGACCACACCACCGTCATGCACGGCTGCGAAAAGGTGGAGGCGGATATGAAGGAAAATGTATCCCTCCGGCGTCGCGTCGAGGAGATGAAGGAGCTCGCGCAAAATGGATAATTGTGGAAAACCTTTCCCTTTTCCACAGCTTATTCACGAGAGATGTTGACAAAAAATGGATGCAAATGCGACTTTTTTCAGACATCTTTCAGTTTTTCCACAGAATCCACCGTACTACTACTACGATGATTCTATAGATATATACAATCACTGACATCAAGGAGGCAAACGCGCATGCAATTCAATTGTTCCACAGCAAAGCTGATCGAAGCATTGCAAATCGTCATAAAGGCATTGGCTGGACGCACGACCAATCAGATTTTGGAGGGTGTTCTGATCGAAACGGGCAGTTCGGAGCTGGTTCTCACCTGTTCCGATGAGCGCATCACCATCATCACCCGCATTCCGGCCGACATCGTCGAACCCGGGCGTGGAGTCGTTCCCGGCAAGCTGTTCAACGAAATCGTCCGTCGCCTTCCGAACGACGAGGCGAACATCCGCATGGATGACCGCTGCGTGTTCACCATCCGCAGCGCATCCACGCGCATGAATATCTCCGGTCAGGACGCGGACCTGTTTCCGATGCTCCCCAGCATGGACGACGAGCGGGAGATCGCGCTGCCCCAGGATATGCTTCGGGACATGATTCAAAAGACGGAGTTTGCCATCGCCCAGGACGACATGCGCGAAGTGCTCACCGGGTGCCTGCTGGAGATCGGCGGCGGCGACGTAAACATGGTGGCACTGGACGGCTATCGCATGGCGCTGCGCCGCGCGAAGTGCTCCGATGTGCTGGAGCGCGTTTCGGCCATCATTCCCGGCCGCGCCGTGGGGGACATCGGAAAGCTGCTCTCCGGCAGCGAGGACGCGTTTGCGCAGCTCTCCTTCAGCGGAAACAAGCTGCACATTCGCTTGGAGAATACGGAAATCTTCGTGATATTGGTGGAGGGCGAGTACATTCAGTACCGCCAGATTCTTCCCAAATCCTTCTCGACGCGCGTGGAGATGGAGCTGGAGCCCTTCCGCCGCTGCATCGACCGCGCCGCGCTGATCGCAAGGGAGGGAAGCAACAACCTGATCATGCTTCGAATCGCCAACGGAACGATGGTGGTCGAAGCGCATTCTCAGATCGGCGACGTGCACGAGGAGCTGGAAATTCGACAGGAGGGCGCGGATCTGAACATCGCCTTCAACGTGAAGTATCTGACTGACGTGGTGCGCTTCATCGACGCGGAGAACATCGAGATCAACCTGAACAACGCCGTCTCTCCCTGCATCGTCACGCCCGTCGGGGACGAGGATTACATCCATCTGATCCTTCCGGTCCGCACGGGCGCGCGCTGACCGAATTGATGGAAAGGGATACGATCTGCGCCGTCGCAACAGCTCCCGGCGCGGGCGGCATCGCCATCGTTCGCGCCAGCGGGGTTCTCTCGCGGAAGATATTGGAAGAATGCTTCCTCCCGCGCGGAGGGCGCACGTTGGAGCCCCGCCGCATGACCTACGGCCGCGCCGTGGGCGAAGGTGGAGAGGAGCTGGACGAGGTGATGGGCGTCTGGCTTCCGGGCCCCGGGACCTACACCCGAGAGGATATGTTCGAGATTCAGTGTCACGGCGGTGGCGTCTGCGCAAGGCGGGTCTTGGAGCGGATCGTCTCGCTGGGTGCACGGGTCGCGGAGCCGGGGGAATTCACCCGGCGCGCCTTTTTGAACGGGCGCATCGACCTGAGCCGCGCGGAGGCGGTCATGTCGCTGATCGGTGCGAGCTCCGAGGCCGCCGCGCGCGCATCCCTGCGGCAGCTGGAGGGAGGAATCTCCGGCTTTGTACGCAAGATCTCCGATTCTTTGAAGGATTGCATGGCCCTGATTGAGGCGAGCACGGACTTTCCCGACGAGGTGGACGAGCCGGACGCCGCCTTCCGCGTGCGCGCGGAGATTCAGAGGATGCGGGAGGAGATTGCGCGCCGCTGCGATCCCCGGGGCGCGCGGCTCGTTCGGGAGGGAGCGAGCATCGTGCTGGCGGGCAAGCCCAACGTGGGCAAGTCCTCGCTGATGAACGCGCTGCTTCGGCAGGAGCGCGCCATCGTCACGAGCGTTCCCGGCACAACGCGCGACGTGCTCACCGAGCGCATTCAGCTGGGCGGAATTTGCGCGGAGATATCGGACACCGCGGGCCAGCGGCAAACCAGCGATCCCGTGGAGCGGATCGGCGTGGAGCGCGCTGCGCGGGCGATGGAGCGCGCTGACATCGTTCTGATCGTGCTGGACGCTTCCGAGGAGCGGACGGAGGAGGACGAGGAGCTGCTGCGCGGCGCGGACGAACGCGCGATCATTTGTCTGAACAAGTGCGATCTGCCGCGAAAGAGCGAATATCCGGGTTCCTTTGAAATCAGCGCATTTACGGGCGCTGGCGTGGATGCGCTTGCTCGGGAGATGGAGCGCCGTCTCTGCGCCGCCGTGGGTGCGGAGGACAAGATGATCCAGGAGCGTCACCTGACGCTCGCGCGGCGCGCGCTGGACGCTTTGGCGGACGCGCAGAGGTGCGTGGAGGAGGGGCATCCCCTGGATCTCGCGGAGATCGACCTTCGCCGGGCGCTGAATTCTCTCTCGGAGATTACGGGGGAGGACGCGACGGAAGAAGTGATCGACCAGGTATTTCGAAACTTCTGCGTGGGAAAATAGCGAGGAGAAAAGGATCTTTCTGCGTTTCTGTACTAGAGTGTGTTTCTAAAAGAATGGATGTGCAGATTCGAGCGTATCAGACTGCACTTCTGCGTTAGTTTTCCTTGACTTGCCCCGGCAAGCCTGCGGAAAACTGCCTTGAATTGCAGTCTGATACGCTCGAATCTGCACATCCATTCTTTTAGAAACACACTCTAAATGCGGGGAGTTCTTTTTTTGGAGGGAGCGCATGAAAAAGAGGATCATGTACACGGAACTTGCGTATGCGCTGGGCATACTTACGCTGGCCCTTGGAACGGCGCTGATGGAGCGGGCAGACTTTGGAATGTCGATGGTCGTGGCGCCGGCCTATCTCCTTCACCTGAAAATATCGGAATGGATTCCCTTCTTCAGCTTCGGCATGGCGGAATACGTCTTTCAGGGCGCGCTGCTGCTTTTGATGTGCGCGATTCTTCGGCGCTTTCGACTTTCCTACCTCTTCTCCTTCGCGACGGCCGTGATTTATGGCTTCGCGTTGGATGGAATGATGTGGGTCGTGTTGAGGCTTCCCAGCGCCCTGATGGCGGAACGCGTTGCGTGGTACCTACTGGGAATGCTGTTTTGCTCTTTGGGTGTGTCGCTGCTGTTTCACAGCTACATCTCTCCGGAGGTCTACGAGCTTTGGGTAAAGGAGATGTCCTCGCGAAGGGGCACGGATATTCACAGGTACAAGACGTTCTATGACTGCGCAAGCTGTCTGCTCGGCGTTCTCCTTTCTTTTGCCTTCTTTGGCTTCGGCCGCTTCGAAGGCGTGAAGCTGGGAACGATACTTTGCGCGCTCGTCAACGGTTCCATCATCGGTCTCTGTTCCCGCCTTATGGAAAAAAGGTGGGAGTTCAGGGACGGATTTGGGCTGAGGAGCTTCTTTGAACAGCGATAATTGATAAACAAAAAGCGGCAGCCGCCGCTTTTTTGCTTTGATGAAAGAGGAAACTTATTCCTCTTCTTCTCCCTCCCTGGGTTCACGGTGGAGGGTAAAGGTGAAGGCGCTGCCCTCTCCCTTGATGCTGTCCACCCATATCGCCTCGTTCATGCGGTTCAGCAGTTCCTTTGCGATGGAGAGCCCCAGGCCGGAGCCCTTGCCGCTGTGCGCCTTATCCACCTTGTAGAAGCGGTCGAATACGTAGGGAACGTCCTCCGCGGCGATGCCGATGCCCGTATCGTGTACGGTGATGTAGACCATCTCTTCGTCCCAGGTGACGCGCACACCGACGCCGCCCTCTTCCGTGTACTTGATGGCGTTGTCTAGCAGGATGATGAGCATCTGTTCCGCGCGGTCAGGATTGGAGAATACCGTGGGACAATTCGTCAGATCGGTTTCGATGTGAAGCGACAGGTTTTGATCCTCCGCGATGGCGTGGTAGCGGTCGCAGACGTCGACAATCAGGTCACTCAGCGTCATGCGCTGTTTGCGGATCGCCACGCCGCCGCTCTGCAGGCGGGAGAGCTCGAGCTGGTCGTTGATGAGGCGGGAAAGGCGCATAACCTCCCGTAGAATGATGTCGTAGTAGCGCTGGCGGTCGGCTTCGGCGGTGACCATGCCCTCCTTCAGGGGTTCAATCAGCGCGCGCACGGCGGTCAGGGGAGTGCGCAACTCGTGGGATACATTGGAAACGTATTCCCGGCGGGTGCGCTCCAATCGTTCGGACTGGGTGATGTCGCTGAACAGGCCGACGGCGCCGGCAATGGAGCCGATCTCATCCACGATGGGCGTGATCGTCATGCGAATCGTCATATCCCGTATGGTGAAGTTGCGCGTCATTGTCTCGCCGCTCTGGATGACGGAATCAAATTCCTCCCAGACGAACTTTTCCGGTATGTATTTCATGCGCGCGTCTGGAAGTCCCAGAGAGATCTTCCTCTGCTCAAACATATTCTCGATGGCGGGATTGATGTGCGTCACCTGTCCGTCAAAGCCGACAGCGACGATGCCCTCGGAGAGGCCGTTGAGTATGTTTTTCAGGCGGTTGCGCTCCACGATCAACATGTACATGTGCCGGGAAAGCTGATGGGAAAGGTTATTTAACGCGCGCGCGAGTTCTCCGAATTCGCCCGGCGCGGCTTCGTCCGCGTGCGCGTCGAAGTCTCCGTCCGAGATTTTGACCGCGACGTCCCGGAGGTCGGCGAGCTGATCGAGGCTCTTTTGCAAAATGAGGCGAATGAAGGGACGGACGCAGAGACACGCCGCGACAAACCCCGCCATCAACCCGATCAGGGAGGCGAAGCGTCCGGCGCCGAGCTGATCCGCCAGATGAAAGACGGGCGAACCGATGAGCACCGCGACCAGAAACAGGGCGGCCGCAAAGAGTACAGCGCGCTGGATCAGCACGCTGTGAACATCTCTTTGGGTGGAAGTCGCCGCTTCGGACGGCTGAACGCCGCCATCCGTGCTTCCACTCAAAGGGCCTTTGGTTTCAACCATTACGCATTGACCTCAAAGCGATAGCCGACGCCATAGACGGTCTTTAAGGACCACGGAACGTTCTCCTGCGGGAGCTTCTGGCGAATGCGCTTGATGTGTGCATCTACTGTGCGCGTATCGCCGAAATAGTCGTATCCCCATACGCGGGAGAGAATCTGCTCGCGGGAGAACACCTGGCCCACGTTGGAGCAGAGCATGTGTAGAATCTCCACCTCCTTGGGCGTGCAGGGAATCACCTTGCCGGCGGCCTTGACCTGATAGTTTTCCAGGCTTATCTCCAGCTGCGGCAGGCGGATGATGGAGGAGTCCTCCTCGCCGCTCTTTTCGCTGAAGCGGCGCAGCACCGCCTTGATGCGGGCGAGCACCTCGCGCGGACTGAAGGGCTTGACGATGTAGTCATCCGCGCCGAGCTCCAGGCCGAGGATGCGGTCGATCTCCTCTCCCTTCGCGGTGAGCATGATGATGGGAATGGAGCTGTTCTGCCGAATCTGCCGGCACACATCCAGGCCGGAGACCTTCGGCATCATCAGGTCGAGCACCATCAGATCGGGATGGAGGCTCTCAAATATGTCGAGTGCCTGCTGTCCATCGTATGCGCTCTGATGTTCATATCCTTCGCTCGTGAGATACAGGCCGAGCGATTCGTGCACGACCGAATCATCGTCCGCGATCAGAATAAGCGGATACATTGACATAAAACCACCCCAAATTTCACATTTATACATTTATTATATACATCAGAACGCGTGGTTTCAAGCTTTCAGAGGAGAAGCCTACATTTCTTCATATTCGACAAGAATTGGACGGACATAATATTGAAGGAATTCGTAAAACATAGAAAGAGGAAGCTCAAAATAAGGGAAAGAGAGAAAAGAGAAAAATGAATCAGACGCAGAGATTGCTGCAGTCCATTGTGGAGAATGGAAGAATGGGAGAGGAAGCATGCGATCAGCTTCTCAAGGTGACGCAGGATATGGAGATGCGAGAGGAATTGATGCGGGAGCGCCAGTTCTACGCCGAGGCCGCACAGGAGGCGGAGTTGCGATTGAGCGCGCAGGGAATAAAGCCCCGTCCGAAGGGTGCGATGGCGCGGATGGGCCTATGGATGGGAACGCAGATCAATACAGCGACGGACCGCTCCGCCGCGCACATCGCGGATATCGTGATTCAGGGCGCGACGATGGGAATTATCGAGATCACAAAGCTGCGCAACAGCAATCCGGACGCGGATGCCGAGGCGCAGGGCATCGCGTCGCGCCTCATTGCAGATCAGCAGGCGGCGATAGAAAAACTAAAGACTTTTCTTCGGGAAAAAGATATGGTAAAATGAACGAAAGCGGGCGATGTTTCGTCTAATAAAGGCGGAGGTGACCAAAGATGAAGAGGTGGTTGTGCGCAATTCTGGTGCTGCTTCTTCTTTCCGCCGCGAATGCGGAGGAAGCGATACATGCGGAAGGTGTGACGCAATTGCTGCGGGACGAGGTATACCAACTGGATCTGGACGGCGACGGTTCGGAAGAGACGGTGCAGATTCGAATGCAGAACATGGGCGGGGAGGAGAACCTTCAGCTTCTCGTGGAAACGAGCGAATTGATATACACATACGACACCTATATTCTGTATGAGGAGACGGCGTACGCCGCGGATTTGGACGGTGACGGAACGCGGGAAATTCTGCTCTGCGGAGACGAGGCATCTTCGGACTTTTATACCTGGTGCCTGAAGTTTGACCGGGAGAGAGGAATTCAGCCGCTGAAGTTTGCAGATGCGGAGCGCGGCGAAAATACGGGCGATTACCGGGACTGTGGCTTCGGCCGCCTCGACGCGATCGAAGGAAATGTGCTTACGATGTCGGGCAGCCAGGATGTGCTGGGGACTTGGTGGTGTTCGCGGGAGTTTACGCTGCGCGACGGCCAGTTCGAACTCGATGACGGCGGCGTGTGGAAGGTGATCGACGAGACGGAAAATCCGGAGATATGGGAATACCACTGTCTGACGCTGGTTCGCGATCTGAACGTTACAATGGAGGATGGAAGCGAGGCGACGCTCTCGGCGGGAGTACAATTCGTTCTCACCGAGACGGACAAGGTCAGCTTTGTCGGTTTTCAAACCAGGGACGGCCGTCGCGGAAGATTCTCCATCGAACCCGATGTGGCGGCGGGATGGGGATCGCTCATTGATGGAGTCAGCGAAAGCGAATACTTTGATTTTCTCCCCTATGCGGATTAAGGAAGAAGGGAGAACAGCCCGCCGAAATTTCCGGCGGGCTGTTCTTTGGCCTTGTTAATAAACGAACTATTGCTTATCCATGCGCCGCAGGGTTTCCCGCAGACCAATCCGCTGTATGGAGGAGAGTTCGAGAGAAAGACGCAACTCCAGTCCGTCGATTTCGCGCAGATCCTCTCCCCAAAGGTCCCGATCTGCCAGTACGGCATAGGCCAGAGCCTCGGAAGGCATGTCGTGGGAGAGCAGCGAAAATATTCGCAGGACCTTCGCGTCTTCCTGCAGCGGAAAGCGCTTTTCTCCGCGACAGACTTCATATACTTCTGCATCTCCTTTCCGCGCGCCGGCATAGAGCATGATGGCCGAGGCGAATGCGAGCGTGAGTCGCGGTGGCGCCTCAAATTCTCGATGGGCATAGCCGCGAATGGCGGGTAACAGCGTGAGAGGAAAGTTGGAGATCATGTATCTTCCCACTTCCAGCAGAGGCACGTCGTTCATGGAATTTTCCAACCTGGAAAAGGAGGAGATCACATAGGGTGCGATTTCCTCCCTCGACCAGGGAATCTGAGGGAGAATCTCTTCGAAAAAGGCGCGGCCGGCGAAGGAGCGGAGCGTTTCGTCTCGAAGTGCCTGTGCAAACGTATCCATGCCGCAGAGGAATCCCAAGGAGGCACAGATGAATATCAGCGAATCGAAGACGCGCGCCTTTCTTGAGAGAGCGAGATCGAAGCTTTCCAAAGAGCAAACATTTGCCAGGGCAGTGGGGATATATTTCTCCACGAAGCATTGAAGATGGGGCTCCGCCCATGCGAGAAAATCGTCGCTATAGTTCATTTCCTCCTGTACGCGCATTCGCTCCGAATCCGACATCTGACCGAAGAGAGATTCGAACAGGACGGACTGAAAGGAAGCTCGTTCCAGCCATTTGGCAAAGGCCGTTCCTTCTGCCCAATCACGGGAAAGAGTGATTGTGGCGCTGCGGAGCGATTTCGCAGCGTCAGGTTTCGGCAGATCGCCCAGCAGCAGTACAGTGGGCGCGGGAAGTCGCGCTTCCCAGCGGGCGTAAAGAAAGCGCGCGAGGAGAGCGATGTCCACTGCAGAGGATTCCGCGGAGAGAAAGCAAAGCTCCAATTCGGGAAGGCGGGCGCAGTTCAGATACGCTTCGAATTCCGTTTCGGGATCGAAGGCGGAGACGATGGACTGCACGACGCGTTCCTCCCGATGGGCGGAACCTTCTTCCGTCTCCGCGCGAATCAGCAGCGTGAACATGCAGTCCTGCGCGCGCAGCGCATGCGCGGCGGAGGAAAAGCAAACTGCTCCCAGATTGCCGCCCCTTTTGTTGGCCAAGTCCAGCAGCCGCGCGGCGATGCCGAGCGTCGCGCGATTGGCGCCAAACAGCGCGGCGCGGATCTCTGACGGCCGCCTGTCGGCGATTTCGTATCTCTCCATCATGGAGCGATTCAGTTGAATCATGTTTTCATCTCCCAGTCTCTCTATTCTACCATACAATGATGAATTTTCAAGCGCCGCAGTCCTCGAAGGTTGCGCGGAGGGAGAGAATTTGCTATAATCTCCTTGGAAAAAATTGATGTTGGAGGGCTGTTGCTGGATGGATTTTTGTCGGATGACGCTCGAAGAACTCGTGCGCCCGGAGGGATATAACTGTGACTGCGGGAAGCATCACGTCTGTGAGTTAAAGTATTTGAAGATTGGCAGGGGGGCGCTCTCCTCTGTTCCGGAGATGGTCTCCGCGCTGGGCTGTGAGCGGCCCTTCGTGGTTTGCGACGCCAATACGTACGCGGTGGCGGGGGAGCGCGTCTGCTCCATTCTGACGGATGCGGGCATCCCCTTCGTCTGCTATGTGATTCCTGGTGAGAAGCTCTCGCCCGCGGAGTGGGAGGTCGGCAGCGCCGTGCTACACTTTGATCCCCGCTGCGATTTGTTGCTGGGCGTGGGCTCCGGCGTCATCAACGATACCTGCAAGGTGCTCAGCCACGCCATCGGCATTCCGAGCGCCATCGTGGGAACCGCGCCGTCGATGGACGGTTACGCTTCGAACTCCTCCTCCATGGAGGTCAACCATGTGAAGGCGTCGCTGTACAACCACTGCCCCATCGGCATACTGCTCGATACGGAAATCCTGGCGCAGGCGCCCATGCGCATGCTCTGGGCGGGGTTGGGGGATATGGTGGCCAAATATGTAGCGATTTGCGAGTGGCGCATCTCCCATTTGGTGACCGGCGAATATTACTGTGAGAACATCGCGCAGATGATGCGCACGGCGCTCAGGCGCATCATGGCCGCATCCGACGGCATCGTGCGCCGCGATCCCGATTCGATTCAGTCCATCGCGGAGGGACTGCTGCTGGCGGGCATCGCCATGGCATATGCGGAGATTTCGCGTCCGGCCAGCGGTCTGGAGCACTATTTCTCCCACATGTGGGAGATGATGGCGCTGGAGCGCGGCCTCCCCTACGATCTGCACGGCATACAGGTGGGCGTGGGTACGGTTCTGACGCTGCGCCTCTATGGCTGGATTCGCACGCTGCGGCCCGACCGCGAGCGCATGGAGGCGCATGCCGCCGCATTTGATCCCATCGTGTGGGAGGCGCAGGTGCGCCGCATCTTTGGCAAGACCGCGGATGAAATCGTCGCCATTGAGAATCGCACGCACAAGAACGATCCCGAACGTTTGCGCAGGCGCATGGATGCCATCTGCACGAACTGGGACGAGATTTTGCGCATCATTGACGCGGAGCTGCCGGAGTTTGAGGGGCTCTACGCGCTGATGAAGTCCACCGGGATGCCCGTTGAACCCCGGGACATTGGCATATCCGACGAGGACGTGATCGACGCTTATCTCGGAGCGCGGGACATTCGGGACAAGTATCTGTCCTGCTCCCTGCTGTGGGACATGGGCCTCGAACGAGAGGCGGCGGCGTTTCTCCGCGACTGCCTGAAAAAATAAACATATGTTCGATATACTTCCCCGGACAAATATGTTATAATATCGAAAGAAAACGACCGTTGGAGGGATCATATGGCAGCGGATAAGAAGGCGGAAAAGAAGCCGGCGGCGCCGAAGTATGGCGAGGATCGCAAGAAGGCGCTGGAAGTGGCGCTGGGCAAGATCGAGAAGGATTTCGGCAAGGGCTCGGTGATGAAGCTGGGCGCAGCGGCGGACCGGATGCAGGTGGAGGTCATTCCCACGGGTTCGCTGCAACTGGACTTTGCGCTGGGCGTCGGCGGCCTTCCGAAGGGACGCATCATTGAGATCTACGGGCCGGAATCCTCCGGCAAGACCACGGTGGCGCTGCACTGCATCGCCGAGGCGCAGAAGATGGGTGGAACCGCGGCGTTCATTGACGCGGAGCATGCGTTGGATCCGGTCTATGCCGAACACTTGGGCGTGGACATTGACGAGCTCTATGTGGCGCAGCCGGACAACGGCGAGCAGGCGCTGGACATTTGCGAAGCGCTGGTTCGGTCCGGAGCGATCGACATCGTGGTCATCGACTCCGTGGCGGCGCTGGTGCCCAAGGCGGAGATCGAGGGCGACATGGGAGACAGCCACGTGGGGCTGCAGGCGCGTCTGATGTCTCAGGCGTTGCGCAAGCTGGCGGGCGTGATTTCCAAGACCAACGCCGTGGCCATCTTCATCAATCAGCTTCGCGAGAAGGTGGGTGTGGTATACGGCAATCCGGAGACGACCACCGGCGGCAAGGCGTTGAAGTTCTATGCCTCCGTGCGTCTGGATATTCGCAAGGGCGAGCCCATCAAGGACGGTTCGGAAATCATCGGCAACCGCACCAAGATTAAGGTGGTCAAGAACAAGGTTGCGCCGCCGTTTCGTACCTGTGTGGTGGATATTCTCTATGGAGAGGGCATTTCCGCTTCGGGCGAGCTATTGGATTTGGCCGTCGAACGCGATCTCATCAAGAAGTCCGGCGCGTACTATTCCTACAATGGCGAGCGCATTGGACAGGGGCGCGACAATGCGCGCAAGTATTTGATGGATCACCCGGATGTATATGAAGCGCTTCAGAAGACCATTCGCGACGCGTTCTCTGCCGCATCCGGAGCGCCTGCAACCGAGCCGCTTTCCGCGTCTGACGACGAAGATGATGATCTCGACGAGTTTGATCTTGACGAATGATTGCGCTTTTGGCGGCTTATGACAGGAGAAGGAATCACTTTTGAATGATTCTGAAGAAGGAAATAGAAAGACAGAAGCTCTGTCCCGTGAATTATGGGGCAGAGCTTTTGTGTGTGCCGGAGTGCGCATAATCATAAGCGTGGTTTCATGGAAGAGAAGGGATGGGAGAGGGAAGTTAGTGGCGGCTGTTTTTGAAAGGAAAGCAGCTCTTTCCTTTCAAAAAAGCGCCGCTGCGGCCCGCGATGGATGGCGATGGAAGGAGGGTACGGATTTCCGGCAGGGATTTTTTCGCGGGCCGCTGGAGGACGCTGGGCGCTGCCCAGACCCGCCAAAGGGTCATTGACCCTTTGGAAACCCATCTGCTGCCGCGTTTGAGCGGGTGGAAATAATAATAATATAAAATGCCCCGCTTCATTAAGCGAGAAGCAGGGCATTTTCTCTTTTGCGCGACAACATGGAAAAAGAAAGTTCTCCTCTTACATATTGGAGATACAGTCGAAGTTTTTGAAAATGTATTCTACACCGCTGACGATGGTCAGCACGGCGGCGATGTACATCAGAAGGTTGGCCAGAACCACGCCAAAGTGGCCCAGCAGGGGTCTTCCGGCCACTGGCACCAGCAGGAACAGCGCGATGGTAGCGCTCATCTGGAATACCGTCTTCAGCTTTCCGAGCGTGGCGGCGGCAATGACCTTGCCACCGCTCGCGGCCACCATGCGCAGGCCCGATATGATGAATTCCCTGGCCAGCATCACAATACACACCCAGGCGGGCATCCGGCCGGAATCTACCAGCACGACAAGCGCCGACATCACCAGCAGCTTATCAGCGATGGGATCGGCAAACTTACCGAAGTCCGTGATCATATGCCATTCGCGTGCGATCTTTCCATCCAGCATGTCGGTGAGGCAGGCCAGTATGTAGACAAACAGCGCCATATACTGCGCCCACTGCCGCTGCACCAGCGCGAGAATTACGAACAGGGGAATCATCAGCACGCGCAGCATCGTCAGTTTATTGGGAAGATTCATCTATAACACCTCCGCTGTCAGGTCGTAGGCGTCCGCCGCGGTGATGCGCGCGCGAACATATTCGCCGGGAGTGAGCTCCCGCTTGGCGTGAAGGCGGATGATGCCGTCGGATTCCGGCGCCTCGTAGATCGAGCGGCCGAACCAGCCGTCCTCGTCCTGCCCTTCCACCAGCACCTCGCACTCCGTGCCGACACGCTCCTCCATCAAATCCATGGAGATGGCTTGTTGGAGTATCATCAGCTGGTCCAGCCGCTCCGCCTTGGTGTTTTCGTCGATTTGGTCGGGCATCCGCTCGGCGGGTGTGCCCTCTTCGGGAGAATAGGTGAACGCACCGAGGCGGTCGAAGCGCGCCTCCTTCACGAAGTCGAGCAGTTCTTTGAACTGCGCTTCCGTTTCCCCGGGGAAGCCGACGATCATCGTGGTGCGCACGATGATGCCGCGCCTGCGGCACTCCTCCAGTCTACTCTTGATCCATGCGGCGCTGCCCCGGCGGTTCATGCGCTTGAGGAGTTCATCGTCGATGTGCTGCAGCGGCAGGTCGAGATAGGGCGCGACCTTGGGATTATTCGCGATTTCGTCCAGCAGGCGATCCTCGGTGCTGTCCGGATAGCAATAGAGCACGCGCACCCAATGCACGCCCCCGATCTCGCTCACCGCGCGCAGGAGCTCCGGGAGCAGGTAGCGGCCGTCGCCGATGTCGCAGCCGTAGCGGCTGGTATCCTGGGCGATCAGCGTGATTTCCGTCACACCGTCAGCCGCAAGTTTACGGCATTCCGCCAGAATGTCGTCGAAGGGCCGCGAGGCGTAGGAGCCCCGGATCAGCGGAATCGCGCAGTAAGTGCAGCGGTTGTCGCAGCCGTCGGAGATCTTGACGTAGGCGGAGAAAGCGTTTGCGGTCAGTACGCGGCCGCAGGAGAAGAAGCGCTCGCCGTCGCGCATGTACACGGGTCGCTCGCCCCGGCCGGCGGCGTCCAGCATATCGTAGAGTCGCGCGTAGTCCGCTACGCCCATGAAGCCGTCCACCTCGGGCAATTCCTCCGCCAGCGCGTCGGCGTAGCGCTGAGCCAGACAGCCGGTGACGAAGAGATGCTTGAGCTTTCCGCCCTTCTTATATTCCGCCATTTCCAGGATCGTGTCGATGGATTCCTGCTTGGCGGATTCGATGAAGCCGCAGGTGTTGACGAAGATGATCTCCGCCTCGGCGGGATCGGACACGATCTCATAGCCGCGGTCGCGAAGCATCCCCAGCATATTTTCCGAGTCCACCAGGTTCTTCGCGCAGCCGAGGGACACCATCCCCACGCTGGGGCGGCGCGGCGCACTTCCGTTCATGTAGAGCACCCTCTCTCTCAGCGGCCGGATGCAGGCTTACCGAGGAGCGCGCGCAGCGCGTCCTCATCCGCGTCCGGCAGGAGCTTTTTCAAATGTCGCAAAATTCTCTGCCCGGATTCGCCGGGCGGCGTTTCGTATATGTCGGTGAGAAAATCCTCCCCGAAGCGCTGTTCCGGCGCGGCGTAGCGGCATACGCCCCAGCCGTAGACCTGGCCAAAGCGGTCCACGCGGTACTCAATGCCGTCTATCAGCAGAAATGTCTGCATCTGCAGCCTTGTGAGGAGCCCGTCGAAGCCCTTCGCGTCGCTCGGATCGAACTTTGCCGCGCGCTTGAGCTCGCGACCCTGCGCCGGGCCGATTTCCGCCAGCGCGTCCATGAGCCGCTTGTCCCGCCTGCCCGCGTGGCCGTCGCCATAGAAGCCCTCGAAGTCGTAGCCATCGCGGCGATAGTTGCAAAAGTCCGGGAACCACTCGGCGCTCACATACATGGCACGGCCCTGATAGAACTTCCCATAGGCGCAATTCGCGGCTCGAATGGCGGGATCCTTCCATTCCCATGGGCCGTCCGTCCCCTCCGAGAACCACAGCTCGCCGGGCGTGGTCTCCTCGATGGAGAAGCCCGGAATCGAATTCGCGAAGAACGGCAGAAAGCCGACATCATTGATGAGGTTCGCCAGGTTCCCGGCGTCGCGCAGCAGCGGAAAACGGCGGATCATGGCGCGTCCGCCTCCCCATCAAACGCCTCATTGAATTGTTCGCGCGTCATCAGCACGCTGCGCGGCTTGGAACCGTCGGCCTCGGAGATCACGCCGCGGCGCTCCATCTCGTCGATAAGCCGTCCCGCGCGGGCATAGCCCACGCGCATCCGGCGCTGCAGCATCGAGGTGGACGCTTGTCCAGCCTCAATCACGATCTCCACGGCCTCGGGAAGCCTCGGATCGTACTCCTCCGCCACCTCCTCACGCTCAGCATCGGAACGCACGGAGTTTTCGATCTTCTCGATCACATCCTCATCGTAGGTGGTTTCACTGCGGGCCTTTATGTAGGAGACGATGGCATGAACCTCCTCGTCGGAGACCCATGCGCCCTGCACGCGCAGCGGCTTGTTGATGCCCGAGGGCACGAACAGCATGTCGCCGTTGCCCAGCAGTTTTTCCGCGCCGCCGTGGTCGATCATCGTGCGGCTGTCCACCTGGGAGGCTACCGAGAAGGCGATGCGGGTGGGGATGTTGGCCTTGATGATGCCGGTGATGACGTTCACCGACGGCCGCTGCGTGGCGATCACCAGGTGCATGCCCGCCGCGCGCGCCAGTTGCGCCAGGCGGCAGATGCTGTCCTCCACCTCGCCCGGCGCGACCATCA
Organism: uncultured Clostridia bacterium; assembly: GCA_947596085.1. Taxonomy (GTDB): domain Bacteria; phylum Bacillota; class Clostridia; order Christensenellales; family Aristaeellaceae; genus SFTH01. Next base: position 21,932 of record CANQEW010000028.1, read on the forward strand.
TCAGGTCCGCCAGCTCGTCGATGACGATGACGATTTGCGGCATCGGCTTTTCGCCGGGCTCCAGCTTCTTGTTGTAGCCCTTGATGTCGCGCACGTCGTGCTCGGCGAAGCGCTTGTAGCGCATGCTCATCTCCGCCACGGCCCAATCGAGCGCGGAGCTCGCCTTCTTTGGATCGGTGACCACCGGCGCGATCAGGTGAGGAATGTCGTTGTAGATGGACAGCTCCACCACCTTCGGGTCGATCAGGATCATCCGCACCTCATCGGGAGCGGCCCGGTAGAGGATCGACGTGATGATGGAGTTGATGCAGACGGATTTACCGGAGCCCGTCTGGCCGGCGATCAGCACGTGCGGCATCTTGGCGATGTCCGCGACGATGTAGCGGCCCGAGTTGTCCTTGCCCAAGCCGACGGCGATCTTCGATGGATGGCGCTTCGCCTCCGGACACTCTAGCACGTCGCGCAGGCGCACCATCTCCACCTTGTCATTGGGGATTTCCACGCCCACGGCGGCCTTGCCGGGAATCGGGGCCTCGATGCGCACCGACAGCGCAGCCAAACCCAGCGCAATGTCGTCCGCCAGCGACGTGATGCGGCTCACCTTCACGCCCGGCGCGGGCTGCAATTCGAAACGCGTGACGGCGGGGCCGTGAGCGATGCCGATCAAGCGGGTTTCGATGCCGAAGCTCTCCAGCGTTTCGATGAGCTTATCCGCCTTCTTGCGGTCGTCCTCCTTCTGAACCTGCGTGGCGCGCAGCTGTTCGCCGTGGGCAAGCAGGTCGATGGGCGGATAATTGTACCCATCCTCGTCCTCAACTGTGGGAGCGGGCACAAAGTTCGCCGCGGAAGCCTTTGCGGCGGCCTTATTTGTTGGCGTTTCCGCGGTGTGCGGCACGTCGAAGGGCGGCGTATCATCGATTTCCTCCGGCTCCGTCTCCGGCACGACGCCCGCCACCGCGAGTGCGCGCGTGCCCTCCACGACGGTGCGCTTTTTCGGCTTTGCAGGTTCATAATTCTGCGGAACGAAGCTCTCTTCCTCCTTGATATCGTCCTTCACGGTAAAAAAGTCTGGAACATCGCTGGCCGGCGGTTCCTCCGCGACGGGCGTGGACATAGCAACGGCGGGTTCCGCCGGCTTTTCAGCTGCGCGCGTTTCACGAATCTTGCGCAGGGATTTCGGAATCTCGATGCCATCCCCCGATGCAGCGGCACTTCTGCCGCGCGTGCGGCTCCGAGGCACGGAAGCTTCCTCCGTCGCGGTTCTCTTCGGCGGGCGCGCGGGGGCGGGGCTGTTGATCACCATGTAATCCCGATTTGCCTCCACTCGGCGGACGGACTGCCGCCTCGGCGCGGCGCGGCGCGGTTCCGGCCGACCGCGCTCGAAATCATCATCGAACATATGTTCCAATTCGCGCTCGTTGCGACGTTGCTCGCTGCGTTGACGGCCTTCGTTGGCGCGGCGGGAAGCCCAGCGGTAGGCGCGCTGCGCGCGGCCGGTGGCCAGCAGGCACAGCAGCGCCACGAGAAGCACGACGATCAGTCCGCCCCACTCGCCGCCCGCGTACAGATAGAGCGGATATGCGAACAGCGCGCCCAGCACACCGCCGCCTGCGCCAAATTGGTAGGATTGGCTGACAAAGTTCGCGAAGCTGGTGATGGACATGTGCTGTTCGAGGATAACACGGGCGGAAAACAGCTGCACCGCGGTGAACGCGCAGAGAAACAGCAGGGAATTTGTGATGACGTTCAATACGCGCACTCGCTTGCCGCGCGCGGAAAACGCCAGCAGCACGCCGATCCAGACGAGCACCAGCGCCAGTAGCGGGTGAATGCTGCCGCCGATGCCGCGCATCACGTCGCGGATGGCGCCCATCGCCGTGCCAGGCTGGGGCCGCGCCGTGGCGAGATAGACCAGCAGCACGGCCAGGCCGAAGCAGGCCACGGCCAACAGTATCTTGATCGGTGCGCCTGCGGATTCCGATTGATCCTCATAGACGGGTTGTCGCCGTTGATTTGACATTCTTTCCTCCGGAATTTCGATTTTTTCCCCCTCAGCGGGAGCGCTTGTCCGTGCGGCGCTTCGAAGCAAAAGAGCCGCACATGCGGCTCTTTTGCGCGGAGCGCGCGAAGGGCGCGGATAAAGCCCGCCTTAACCGATCAGCCGCGCGATCATGCCGTTCACATTCAGCAAATCCAGTTGGCTGACGAAGTTGTACAGCTGCGATTCCGAGATCAATTTCTGGATGAGATCCGGGGAGATCAGCGATACGATGCCGGGCAGGATGCTGAGGATCAGCACGGCCACGACCACGCCGCGGAACAGGCCGAACACGCCGCCGGCCAGCCAGTCGAACATGCGCAGCACCGGGAAGGCAATCACGTGATCCAGAAGATTTACCACCAGCGTAACCACCGCATAGATCACCAGGAAGGCCACCAGAAAGGCCAGCACGTTGAATACGGCCTGCCAGATGGTCTGATCCAGATAGTCCGAGAGGGAGAAGATGTTGAGTTTGGTGAACGCCTGATTGCGGATGTTTGCCTCGAAGGCGCGGGAGATCATCGGTATCTTTTCAAGCACGGGCGCGACCGCCGCCTGAATCGCCGATTCTCCGCCGGAAACCACCTCCGTCACCGTCATTGCCGCCTGCGCGCTGCTGTTGAAGAAGCTCGCGGGCTCCAGATACTGGTTCAATACGGCCATCAGCGTCGTGTTGGAAAGCGCAAGGTTTGCGATGCGGGCGAACACCGCGCGCGCGCCGAACCACGAGCCGACAAAGCCGACCGTCGCCAGTAACGAAGAGATAAATCCCTTGTACATGCCCGCCAATAGACTGAAGGCGAGCACCACAAGGATCAGAACATCCAGAATATTCATATTCCGTCGTCCTCCTTTTAGAATCGTCTTTTCCAGAATTCCCCGAAACTGCCGAGATTATCCGTGTCAGACCAGGGAAACGAGATATACCGAATCGCCGTTTCCGAGCACCGCGACGCCGTCCTGCGTCACGCCGTAAACGATGTCGATCTGCTGCAGGGCAAGCTGATAGGCCAGCGGCGTATCCTGATCCGTGCGCGCCACCACCAAATGGCCGTCACCCGAGAAGCCGTAGACCGCGTTTCCGCGAGCGACGACGCTCATGCAGCCAAACGGCAGGCGCATCACGTGGTCATAGTTCGAGCGCAGCATGCGGAGATCGCGGATGTTGGACGCGCCCTGCAGCTGCGCGTCGTTGACGAAGGCCATCAGCGGGTCGTTCGCGGTCGCGTCCGCGTCCGCGAGATACCAGCCGTAGACCAGTCTGCGCTTATCGGCGTTCTCCGTCCCGGTGTAGTCGTAAGTGCGCAGATAGGTGTCGCCCGCCACGAGCACCTGCGAGGATTGGAACATTACCGCGTAGGAGAGCTGCTCGTTGTCGTGGATTGAACCCACAATTTCCTTGCCGGGGCGATAGGTCTGTATGTCACAGGTGGGCGCGGTTCCGTTGGAATCCAGCAGCATCACCCAGAACAGGGAGCTGTTGGAGAAGAAGCCGTAATCAATCACGGTCACATCGTCCAACACGATCTGACTCACCTGCCGGCCGCCGCTCTCCATCAGAACGATCGTGCCGCTGGTTTCTGAACCGATCAGCGCGGCGGCATAATTGCTGTCGATGCGGGCGCTGATAACATCCGCGTCCATGGTGCCGTTGAAGTTGGTCGTGCCCGAATCCCCGCCGATCATCGTGAGCGTGCTGCCCTGCCAGATGGCGACGCCGTAATCCGAAGCGTCAAAGCCCGCGTTCGCGCCCACCAGATAGGACCAGCGCACGTCGCCCGAGGACGAGAGGGAGGATATGGTGCTCCCATCGTAGTACACGAAGCCATCCGCCGTGACTTGCAGGCCTTGAAGGTTGGCAATATTCACCGTTTTGGTTTTTCCAAAGCTGTTCGCGGTGAATATGCGCTTGCCGAGCGTTGCGCAGCCGAGCGCGATACCGCAGCACAGCAACACGATCAACAGAACGACCGCCCATGGACGTCTACCCTGATGACGCTTATCCATGGAGTCCTCCGATCATAGTTTTTATAAAAATCCCTTGTATACCAATACAATTCTTATTATAATAAATGTATTGTTGCGATTCAACGCTAGCGGTGTGACAAAAGGGAAGAAATGCGTACTTTTGCTGGAAACCCTTCAATTTTCTGGCACAATTGCGTGAAATTGTCCAATTTCCGTGATGTTTCACGTGAAACAGGAGAAAGCGAATGGCGAAAAACGGACGGAAGAAGAACGCACGCAGAAGACAGTCAGAGAGGCGGAAGATTATCCCCGCGCTTTTGATCTCGATTCTCCTTGTCGTAGGCTTCTTTGGATGGATGTATGCAACCGCCGCCGTCGTGCACGTCCGGCCCGCTGAAGTCTATCTCCCCGACCTTCCCGCTTCGTTTGATGGAACGACGCTGCTCTACGTCTCCGATGTGAACATCCGAAGCGAAGCGGACGCGATGACGAGCAGGGAGCTATTTGAAACGCTCTCAGTGCTTTCGCCGGACATTTTGGCGCTCGGCGGTGATTACAGTGCGCAGACGCTGCTGGATACCTTGAATGGCGTGACAGGTGGCGGCGCGACGGCCGCACGCGAGTTTGTCGCGGCGCTCGCGGGATTTTCGGCGCCGCTGGGAAAGTTTGCTGTGCTGGGCGAAGCGGACGACGATTCGCTGCGAGATGTGTTCACAATGGCGGGTGTGCAGCTTCTCCAGGACGAAGGAACGATTCTGGAGCGAAGCGGCGATCGCATAGCAATGGTTGGCCTGCGCGACGTGAGCGAGGATGTCACCCCGTACGATCAAATTGGGCGCAGCTTTTTGTCCGATGATTGTGTCCTCGTTCTGACGCACAATCCTCTCGCCTACACGCGCATTCGCATGGCGGAGGCGGACGGCGGAGGTACCTGGGCGGATCTGGTGCTGTCCGGCCATACTCTCGGCGGCCAAATTAAGCTGTTCGGCCGGACACTGCGCCCGTTTACTGAAGAGGAGGCCCGCCGCGTCGCTGGATGGTACTACGGCGACGACCGCCCCATACTGGTGAGCCAGGGCCTCGGCTGCAGAGGCGCGAAGTTTCGGTTGGGCACGCAGAGTGAAGTCTGGTATCTCACGCTGCGCCGACCGGAGTGGAAGGTGGTTGAAAGCTGAATGTTTCACGTGAAACATTTCCAAACGGCGTGGTCCGCAACAATGTTTCACGTGAAACAAATGGGCGAATCAGCACTGCGCAAAGGAGCGCACATAAATATATGGAAGAATTCTTATGTAAAATGTGCCCGCGAAATTGTGGAGCCCTCCGAGGCGCGACCGGAACGGGCTACTGTGGCATGGGCGCGCTCCCTCGGATCGCTCGCGCCGCGCCGCACTACGACGAGGAGCCGGTGATCTCCGGAACGCGCGGGTCGGGCGCGGTATTTTTCTCCGGGTGCAGCCTTCAATGCTGCTTCTGTCAGAATTATGCGCTGTCCCACGAGGGCTGGGGCGAAGAAATAAGCGTCGCGCGGTTGCGGGAGATCTACTTCGAGCTGATCGCGCAGGGCGTGCACAACATCAACCTGGTCAACCCCACCCACTTCGCGCACGCGATTCGAGAATCGCTCGCGGGGCCGCTACCCGTTCCAGTGGTGTGGAACAGCGGCGGATACGAAAAGGTGGAGATGCTGCGGACTATGGAGGGCCGGGTGCAGGTGTATCTGCCCGATCTGAAATACATTTCGCCCACATCCGCCGAAAGGTACTCTGGCGCAGCGGATTACTTCGAATACGCCGCGCCCGCCATCCGGGAGATGCTGCGGCAGACGGGGCCGGTGGAGCTGGACGAGGATGGAATCATCCGCCGCGGAACCATCATCCGCCACCTGATTCTGCCCGGCTGCGCGGAGGAATCCGTGCGAATCCTCGATTTCATTCGGGAGGAGCTGCCGGGCGCGTGGGTGAGCCTGATGGCGCAGTACCTGCCATTCGGGGATGCGGCGGGCGTGGACGAGCTGGGGCGGCGGCTCACGCAGGAGGAGTACGACCGCGTGGCGGATCACCTGATGGAGATCGGCTTGGAGGATGGCTTCATTCAAGAGATCTCTTCTTCGGATGAGAAGTACATTCCCAAATTTGATTTGACCGGCGTGCGAGCGCCGGAAAAGGAGAACTGAAGCACGGATGGAACTGCGCTTTTCGCCGCTGTTCAGCGGCTCGAGCGGAAACGCGATCTACGTTGGCTGCGGAGATACGCACATATTGGTGGATGCCGGCCTGTCCGGCACGCGTATCGCCAACGAATTGGAGAAGATCGGAGTGCACCCCTCTCAACTTACGGCGATTCTCGTGACTCACGAGCACAGCGACCACGTGAGCGGCGTGGGTGTGCTCTCCCGAAAGTATCACCTGCCGGTCTACGCCACAGAGGGCACCTGGGACGGCATGGCGGGCAAAATTGGGGCAGTGGAGGCGCAATTCCGCTGCATGATCGAGCCGGAGCGCGACTTTTATCTGGGCGAATTGAACGTCATGCCTTTTTCCACGCCCCACGACGCGAACCAGCCGGTGGGCTTGTGCTTCGAGAGCGGCGGCGCGCGCTTTGCCATCGCCACGGACGTGGGTTGCCCGAAAAAGGGATGGATGAACGCGATTCGCGGCGCGGACGCGGCGCTGCTGGAATCCAATTACGATCCCGATATGCTCAAGGCGGGCAGCTATCCCTACGAGCTCAAGCGGCGCATTCTGTCCAACCGGGGACACCTGTGCAACGATGACGCGGGGAGCTGCGCGCTGGAGTTGGCGCGGGCGGGCGCAAAGCACATCGTACTCGGCCATCTGAGCAAAGAGAACAACTTTCCGGAACTGGCGCGGCGCTGCACCGAGGACGCGCTGCGCGCGGGCGGCGCGATTCTGGGCGCGGACGTGCGCCTAGATGTCGCCAAGCGCGACGGCGTGACCGGCATCTTTGCCGTCACCAGCCGCTTCGATTAGGAGGGAGCTATGAAGCAACGATTGATGCGCCCCACGGCCGCACTGTTTCCGTTGGTGGGTTTGATTGCGGCGCTCCTCTCACAAGGCATGCGATATTTTGTGATTATAGTTTTTATACTGTACTATCTGATACAATTGGTCAGCCTGTGCGCGACGGATAGCTTTCGCAATGCCGCGGCGTGCGAACCGGGAATGCGCAAGGTCGACCGCCGCTTTGGCGGGGCGTTGCCATTCATGGTGATCGCCGTTGCCGCGATGCTGCTATTCGCGTGGTCGTTTCATTCGATGTCGATGGACACAAACGCAATATACACATTCGACCATGTGGAATATATCCAGGAACAACTCTTCCGCGCCACGCTCGCGACAGCCTTCATCAGCATAGAACACTTGTTCGAAGAACGCATGTTTGCGCTCGGCCGTCGCATCGACGGTGTCATACTGAGCTGCATCTGCAATGGCATGCTGCTCGCGGGCGCGCTCATCGATGCGGAAGCGAACGCTGCGGGCGACATCTTCACCGCCGCGGCGGGAATCGGTATGACGATCTCCCTCGTCACGGCCTACGCAATCGAACCGCCCCATGGCTTTTCGCTGAAGCCGCGCAACGTTCCATTCTTTCCCCGCGCCTGCGTTCAAACGCTACTCTATCCAGCGACGGCCTGCGCCGCGATCCTGCTTCTGTCAAACGGCGATGGCGCGCAGCTGGACGCGACATTGCCCGCCGTCCTTTTCGGCCTGATCCCCTGGCGCCTCTCCCGGACGACAGCCCGAAGAACCCACGACGAATCCCGCCCGCTGAATCTGCTGCTGATCACCTTCGCGGCGGTCCCGGCCATCACCGCCATATGGCTTCCCGCCGTGCGCCCCTTTGCGCTGACGGCGACATTGGCGCTGATCTGCAGCGCGGCGGTGTTCTGCGCGCCGAGCGCGCGACTGTACGCGGGCATCGGCTTCGTCATCGCCGCCATCCTTCCGCTTTCCTTTCCCTATTGCCTAAACGTAATCCCCGCGCTCGCGGCGATCCTCATCAACATCAAACAAGCCTTCCTGCGAAAGGTCTAAAAAAACCAAACGCAAGAACGCCGGCCCTTGAATCTATGGAGCCGGCGTTCGGGCAAAAGCAGGGAAAAAAAAAGGAAAGCAACAAAGGACACCCGCCCCTTGAATCAATGGGGGCGGGTGTCCGTCGCTCAAGCGCGGCAGCAGGAGGCCGTCGGCCCTGCCGACACGCGGCAGCAGGAGGCTGTCGGCCCTGCCGGCATTAGTACATTCCGGGGGCGGGAGCCGCGGGAGCCGGTTCAGGCGCCGGGATGTCGGTGACGATGGATTCGGTGGTCAGCACCATGGCCGCGACGGAAGCAGCGTTCTGCAGAGCGGAACGGGTGACCTTCGTCGGGTCGATGATGCCGCGTTCGATCATGTCGGTGTACTCGTCCTTCGCGGCGTCGTAGCCGAAGGAGACGGACTTCTTGGACTTGATCTTCTCGACGATCAGGCTGCCCTCGGCGCCCGCGTTCTTCGCGATCTGACGAACGGGCTCCTCCAGCGCGCGCAGCACGATGTTCACACCCGTGCGCACGTCGCCGGCGGTTTCGGGAACGAGCTTCGCCACGGACTTGGCGGCGTTGATCAGAGCGGTGCCGCCGCCGGGCACGATGCCCTCCTCCACGGCGGCGCGCGTCGCGGCCAGGGCATCCTCAATGCGCAGCTTGCGCTCCTTCATCTCAACCTCGGTCGCAGCGCCGACGTTGATGACGGCCACGCCGCCGGCCAGCTTGGCCAGGCGCTCCTGCAGCTTCTCCTTGTCGTAATCGGAGGTGGTCACCTCGATCTGCGCGCGGATGGAGGCGATGCGGGCCTTGATCTCGTCGGGATCACCAGCGCCCTCGACGATCACGGTGTTCTCCTTGTCGATCTTGACCTGGCGGGCGGTGCCCAGCATGTCGATGGTGGCGTCCTTCAGATCGACGCCCAGCTCCTCGGTGATGACCTGGCCGCCGGTCAGGATCGCGATGTCCTGCAGCATGGCCTTGCGGCGGTCGCCGAAGCCCGGCGCCTTGACGGCCACGCAGGTGAAGGTGCCGCGCAGCTTGTTCAGAACCAGCGTCGCCAGCGCCTCGCCCTCGACGTCCTCAGCGATGATCAGCAGCTTCTTGCCCTGCTGCACAACGCCTTCGAGCAGCTTGAGGATCTCCTGAATGTTGGAAATCTTCTTGTCGGTGATCAGGATTAGCGGATTGTCCAGCTCGGCGACCATCTTCTCCATGTCGGTGCACATGTAGGAGGAGGCGTAGCCGCGGTCGAACTGCATGCCCTCGACCACGTTCAACTCGGTCTTCATGGTCTTGGACTCCTCGACGGTGATCACGCCGTCCTTGCCGACCTTCTCCATCGCGTCGGCGATCAGCGCGCCGACGGTCTCGTCGCCGGACGAGATGGACGCGACCTGTGCGATGGCATGCTTGCCCTCGATGGGCTCGGAGATGGTGGAGAGGGTCGCGACGGCATTCTCGGTCGCCATCTCGATGCCCTTCTTTACGACCATCGGATTCGCGCCCGCGGCCACGTTCTTCAGGCCCTCGCGGACCATCGCCTGCGCCAGCAGGGTGGCGGTGGTGGTGCCATCGCCGGCCACATCGTTCGTCTTGACGGAAACCTCGCGCACGAGCTGCGCGCCCATGTTCTCAAAGGGATCCTCGAGCTCGATCTCCTTGGCGATGGTCACGCCGTCGTTGGTGATCAGCGGAGCGCCGAACTTCTTGTCCAGCACCACGTTGCGGCCCTTCGGGCCCAGGGTAATCTTGACGGTATCGGCCAGCGTGTTGATGCCGGTCTCCAAAGCGCGGCGGGCTTCCTCGCCGTATTTGATCTGCTTTGCCATAATTTCATTCCTCCTGCTATTGATCCTTATTCCACGATCGCCAAGATGTCGGACTGCTTCACGATGATGTATTCCACGCCGTCCATCTTGACCTCAGTGCCGGCATACTTGGAGTAGATCACCTTTTCGCCGGCCTTCACCTGCATCTTGACTTCCTTGCCATCCACCAGGCCGCCCGGGCCCACCGCGATGACCTCCGCCATCAGCGGCTTCTCCTTCGCAGCGGACGTGAGGATGATGCCACCCTTCGTGGTTTCCTCCGCTTCCATATTCTTGATGACCACGCGGTCACCGAGGGGCTTCATCGTCATGATCGTTGACCTCCTGTTTCATTGCTGTTAGCACTCTTGAAAACCGAGTGCTAACGCTTACAGATGATAGTTTAACCAGTTTCTATGGAAAAAGCAAGCATTTCAAGCCATATATTTATGTTAAGTTTTGGATTTTAGGGACAAACGCCGGGAAATACGCTATAATTAAGTTATTCCAGAAAAGTTTCCGCGCAGGGAGGCATGGGCATGGACAAATGGGACGCGCGCTTCATGGAGCTGGCGGGCGTGATCGCGGGTTGGGCGAGCTGCTATCAGCCGGACCGCAAGATCGGCGCAGTGATCGTGAAGAACAAGCGCATCGTAACCACGGGCTACAACGGCGCGCCGGCGGGCATCAAGACCTGCGTGGAGCGGGGCGAATGCCTGCGGAAGAAGAAGGGCATTGCGTCAGGAACCCACGCGGAGACCTGCTACGCCATTCACGCGGAGCAGAACGCCATCATTCAGGCGGCCAAGCTGGGCTCGTCCATCGACGGCGCGACGCTCTACTGCACCCACCAGCCCTGCGTGATCTGCGCGAAGATGATCGTGAACTCGGGCATCAAGCGCGTGGTGTACGAGCAGGGCTACCCGGACGACTTCTCGGTGGAGATGCTGCGGGAGGGCGGCGTGACGCTGGAGAGATTTGAAGAGGAGGAGACGAAGGATGAATAAATCCCGCATATCCCGCGTAATGGAAAATATGCGCGCCGAAGGACTGGACCAGATTCTGGTCACGGCCACGCCGTCGGTGTACTACCTGAGCGGCCGTTGGATCAACCCCGGCGAGCGTATGCTGGCGCTATACCTGAATACCGACGGCGACATTGCGCTGTTTGCGAACAAGCTGTTCGTGCAGACCGGCGGCGACGTGGAGCTGATCGAGCACGACGACACGGAGGACCCGATCCCGATGCTGGCGTCCCGGGTGAAGCGGGGCAAGATTGGCATCGACAAGACCTGGCCCAGCCACTTCACGATCCGGCTGATGGAGGCGCTGCCGGGCGTCGTGCCGGTGGTGGGCTCCGCGCCGGTGGACGACGCACGCATGTGCAAGGATGCCGAGGAAATCGTCCTGATGCGCGAGGCGTCCCGGATGAACGACGAAGCGACGCGCCGCACGCTGAATGAGATCGCCGAGGGCATGACGGAGAAGGAGCTCGAGGCCTGCTATCTGAAGAACGCGAAGGCCGTAGGCGGCGAGGGTCCGAGCTTTACGCCGATCTCCTGCTTCGGCGCGAACTGCGCCGAGCCGCACCACGACAACGACGAGACCCGCCTGAAGCGGGGCGACAGCATCATACTGGACGTGGGCCTTTTGCACGCCCACTACTGCAGCGACATGACGCGCACGGCGTTTTTGGGCGTCGCCACGGACGAGCAGAAGCGAGTCTACGATGTCTGCCGCCGGGCCAACGAGGCCGGTCGCGCTGTGGTGCGCCCGGGCGTGGAGCTATGTGAGTTCGACCGCGCCGCGCGGAAGGTGATCGAGGATGCGGGCTACGGCAAGCACTTCTTCCACCGCACCGGCCACGGCATTGGCCTGGACGAGCACGAGCCGCCGGACAACTCCCAGACCAGCCGCGTCGTCGCCAAGCCGGGCATGTGCTTCTCGGTGGAACCGGGAATCTACCTGTCGGGGAATTTCGGTGTGCGCGTTGAGGATCTGGTGTGCGTCACTGAGGATGGCTGCGAGACGCTGAATCTGTTGGATCGGGATTTGAAGATTCTGTAGGTGGGTTGGAGTTATAATAAAAGCCGGGCGGTGTGTGTGCATTCGCCCGGTTTGGTGTTTTTGCTGCGAATTTGAGATGGTGCGGCTGATTGGACCAGGGAAGCTGCCGCTTCCCAAGGTAATCAGCCGCGCGGCCCGCATAACGCGAAGCGAGAGGTTGGGTTCGCAGAAATGATACAAAGCGTTTTGAATGCGGGCCGTTTGGGGAACGCTGGGCGCTGCCCAGACCTGCCAAGGAACCTGAGGTTCCTTGGATTCTCCCTTCATTTTTCTTTCCTTCCCGCGTCAGAGCAGGAGGATGCCGGCCTTGGCACAGGCGTCCATGGTCTCTTGGTTCCAGATGCTCGACTGCACTTCTCCGATGTGCGCGCAGCCGATCATCAGCATGCACAGCCGGCTCTGGCCGATGCCGCCGCCGATGGTGAGCGGGAGCTCGTTGTTCAGGAGCATCTGGTGGAAGGGCAGCTTCCGGCGGTGTTCGCAGTTCGCGAGTTTGAGCTGCCGGTCCAGCGACTCCGCGTCCACGCGCACACCCATGGAGGAGACCTCGAAGGCGCGGCCCAGCACGTCGTTCCAGAACAGGATGTCACCGTTGAGATTCCAGTCGTCATAGTCCGGCGCGCGGCCGTCGTGGGGCTTGCCGGATTTCAATTTGCCGCCGATCTGCATGATGAGCGCCGTCTTGTGGTTCTCCAGATACGCGCTCTCCCGATCGGAGGGCACGGGGATATCGGGATAGAGATCCTCCAATTCCTGCGTGGTGATGCAGCTCATCTCCCGGCCCAGCGTCACCTTCACCGAGGGAAACTCCCGGCGCAGGCGGTCGCTCACGTCGCAGATGCAGTCCACGATCTCCTGCGCGACGGATTTCAGGGTGCCCAGGTTGCGCTCCCAGGGGCGGATGATCTTCTCCCAGTCCCACTGGTCCACGTAGACCGAGTGCAGGTTGTCCAGCTCCTCGTCGCGGCGGATAGCGTTCATGTCGGTATAGATGCCCTTGCCCGGGCGGAAGTCGTAGCGCTTCAGGGCGTAGCGCTTCCACTTCGCCAGCGAATGCACCACCTGGCCCTCCTCGCCGACGGCGGGCACATCGAACGCCACGGGGCGCTCCACGCCGTTCAGGTCGTCGTTCAGGCCCGAGCTCTCCTTCACGAACAGCGGCGCGGATACCCGGCGCAGGTTCAGCGCGTGCGAGAGCTCCTGCTGGAAGTTGTGCTTGATGAATTCGATCGCCATCTGCATGTCGTACACATTCAGCGGCGTGCGGTAGCCCTCGGGAATGTAGATTTTGTTCATGTGCGCCTCCTTAAAACGAAGCATTTTTGGAAAATTATAGCGCCGGTATGTGAAGATTGCAAGCGATGCCGTGCAGGATTTTTTGCGTGGCCTCTATTGGCGTCAATCATAGGTAACAGCGAAGGAGGGGGCTGTCAAGGGAAAGGGTGGAGATTTTCCGGCAGGGGAA
>CANQEW010000029.1 GCA_947596085.1 uncultured Clostridia bacterium
ACTTCAACTATAACAGATGTGTCCAGTCCCTCTCCTTTTTCTTCTTCTCCTTTCCAATATGTATTGTAATCCTACATCCGCTCCGGACTTACCGGAGGATGGTTATTGACAGCCGCCGAGTTCATACTTTATAATGGAATAGACAATTCGTTCCAAACTTGGATTTCCCGCGCGGCCGTGATGGCTGCGAGCGTTTTTTTATTCTCTCCGAATCCGGCGGTGGAACGGGCGCGCGTGGCGCGCGAAAAAAGATCGTTTGGAGTTGGCGCATGAACGAAACGAACCAGTCGCCCCGAAAGAAGCTTCTGTGGTCCCTGCTGTTCTTCGTGATCGCTTGTGCGACCGTTTGGGCCGTGATCTCACAGAGCAGGGCGTTCTCCCTCGCGGCGTTCGGGGCCTATGTGTCCGGCATGTCGAAGCCGTGGCTGCTCGCGGCGGCGGGTGCCATGCTGTGCTTTATTCTGTTCGAAGGCGCGGCGCTGATCGCCATTTGCCGGGCGTTCGGCTACTCGTCCACGCCCGCGCGCGGCTTCGCCTACGCGGCCTCGGACATCTACTTCTCGGCCATCACGCCCTCGGCCACCGGCGGCCAGCCGGCCTGCGCCTACTTCATGATCAAGGATGGCATTCCGCCCGCCGTCACCACCGCAGCGCTGGTGGCGAATCTGGCGATGTATGTGGCCTCCATCCTGATTCTGGGCGGGTGCACGCTGATTCTGCGGCCGGAGATCTTTCTGTGCTTCGGCACGCTCTCCCGCGCATTGATCGCGATCGGCTACCTCCTCCAGCTGGCGCTGGCGATGTTCTTCGTGCTCCTGCTGAAGCACAGCTCGCTGTTGCACGCGATCTGCCGCGGCGCGCTGCGCTTTTTGAGCAAAATCCGGCTCGTGCGCCGCGAGGAGGAGCTGCTGCGTCGGCTCGAGGGGCACATGGAGGAGTACGGGCGCTGCGTGCGGATGATCGCGGATCGCAAGGGCGCGATGGCGAAGGCGCTCTTGTACAACCTGATCCAGCGAGCGGCCATGATCAGCGTGCCGATGTTCGTGTTTTTGGCGGACGGCGGCGCGGCGGCGGGGGCGGCGCGCATCTGGGCGGTGCAGTGCTGCGCGGTGATCGGATCGAACACCGTGCCCATCCCCGGCGCGATGGGCGTGTCCGACTACATCATGCTGGACGGCTTCGCCAACTTCCTGTCCGGGCAGAGCGTGATCAACTTCGAGTTGCTGAGCCGTGCGCTGTCGTTCTATTCCTGCGTGATCCTCTGCGGCATCGCGACGCTGATCTACTATTTGATCGTGCGCCGCCGCGGCCGGAAGGCGAAGCGGCCCTAACCGCCTCTATCCGCGATCACGTGTATACTTCGTGTGCATTTCATGTAAATTCACAGAAAAACGCTTGACAATTTCGGTCATCGTGCTATGATAACAGCGAGGTTCGGAAGAACCCCGCATTAGAGGCGCGGCCTTCATCAGTCGCGCGGAGGAGCCGTTCAAGCGGCCGCGAATCCGCGCAAAAGGGAATGCCGCCGAAACGCGAGCGCGCTTGAACGCGCGAACGTTGGGCGCGCGGAGAACATCCGCGCGACTGTCACGGCCAATTGTGGCCGTGGAGCGCTATTGCCGGATACAGCAGCTTTGTTGATATTCAAGCGGTCATGGCGCGCGGCCATGGCCGCTTTGTTTCCGGCAATTCCACACCCCGGGACATCAATTTTTAGGAGGAAGAAACCATGAAGAGAATGCTGACTGTCCTGCTGGTACTCGCGATGCTGACCATGAGCTGCGCCTTCGCTGAGACGCTGAAGGTGGGCATGGAGTGCAACTACGCGCCCTTCAACTGGACCCAGGCCGAGCAGGGCGAAAACGGCGTGGCGCTGGCCGGCGGCGGCTACGCGGACGGCTACGACGTGCGCATCGCGCAGCGGATCGCCGAGGCGCTGGGCATGGATCTGGAGATCGTCAAGACCGAGTGGGACGGCCTGGTTCCGTCGCTGACCAGCGGCGTGATCGACTGCATCATCGCCGGCATGAGCCCCACCGCGGAGCGCATGGCGACCATCGACTTCTCCGACGCCTACTATGAGAGCGATCTGGTGATCGTGGTTCGCAAGGACAGCGCCTTCGCGAACGCCGCCTCCCTGGAGGACTTCACCGGCGCGAAGATCGTCGGCCAGCTCAACACCTTCCACGACACCGTGATCGACCAGATCCCGGACGTGCAGCATCAGCCGCCGATGGACACCTTCCCGACCATGATCGTCGCCGTGAACTCCGGCGCGGTGGACGGCTATGTGTCCGAGCGTCCCGGCGCGGTGAGCGCGGTCGCGGCCAACCCCGACCTGACCTTCGTTTCCTTCGATGAGGGCAAGGGCTTCCAGTGCGACCCGTCCGACACCACCATCGCCGTAGGCGTCGCCAAGGGCAGCGAGCTGACCGCCAAGATCAACGAGATCCTTGCGACCATCCCCGCCGACGAGCGCATCGCCATCATGGATGCCGCCGTCGCCGCGCAGCCCTCCGCCGAGGAATAAGCGCAAACGTTCCGCAACCTGTGGGCCCGTACCGGCCCACAGGTTTGCGCGTCTAATTGAACCCCTTCGATACAGAGGAGAATCTTCATGCCAACTACATTTTTCGGCTGGGTAGGGTATCTGCTCGACCAGTACGGGAGCCTCTTCCTGCGCGGCACGGGTACGACCTTGCTCATTGCAATTGTCGGCACGATTCTGGGCTTTCTGCTGGGCCTGCTGGTGGCGATTGTGCGCAGCATCGAGCTCGATCCCCGGGCATCCGGATTCAAGCGCGCGCTGCTCAAGGTGGCGCAGGCCATCCTCGGCGTGTACATCGAGGTATTCCGCGGCACGCCGATGATCGTGCAGGCGACGGTCATCTTCTACGGCGCGCAGCAGGTATTCAACATCCGCATGCCGCAGATGTTCGCCGCGATCTTCGTCATCTCGATCAACACCGGCGCATACATGGCGGAGATCATCCGCGGCGGCATCATCTCCATCGACAAGGGCCAGACGGAGGCCGCCCACTCCATCGGCCTCACCCACTGGCAGACGATGGTGAGCGTGGTGCTGCCCCAGGCCATCCGCAACATCATGCCGTCGATCGGCAACGAGTTCGTCATCAACATCAAGGACTCCTCGGTGCTCAACGTGATCTCGGTCACGGAGCTGTTCTTCCAGGGCAAGTCCGCGGCGGGCACCTACTACCGCTACTTTGAGGCCTACTTCATCGTCGCAGTGATCTACCTCTGCCTGACCTTCACGGTCACGCGCATCCTGCGCTTCATCGAGCGCAAGATGGACGGCCCGGACAGCTACACGGTGCTGGGCTCCACCAACGACAGCCACGCGAATTTCACCGTGCGCAAGGAGGGCTGAGCATGGAACATGTGATTGAAGTGAACCACCTGCGCAAGTCCTTCGGCAGCCATGAGGTGCTCAAGGACGTGCACTTCACCGCCGACAAGGGCGAGGTGACCTGCATCATCGGCGCTTCGGGCTCGGGCAAGTCCACGCTGCTGCGCTGCATCAACCTGCTGGAGATTCCTGACGGAGGCGAAGTGCTCTTCCACGGCGAAAACATCCAGTCGGGCAAATTCTCCCTGCCCCAGTATCACGCGCGCGTGGGCATGGTATTCCAGCAGTTCAACCTGTTCAACAATCTGACCGTGCTCAAGAACTGCATGCTGGGCCAGATGAAGGTGCTGGGCCGCAGCGCCCAGGAGAGCGAGCAGAATGCCATGCGCTTCCTGGAGAAGGTGGGCATGGCGCAGTACATCCACGCCAAGCCGAAGCAGCTCTCCGGCGGACAGAAGCAGCGCGTGGCGATCGCCCGCGCGCTGGCCATGGACCCCGAGGTACTGCTGTTCGATGAGCCAACCTCGGCGCTCGATCCGGAGATGGTGGGCGAAGTGCTCTCCGTCATGCAGGATCTGGCGAGGACCGGACTCACGATGCTGGTGGTCACCCACGAGATGGGCTTTGCCCGCGAGGTGGCCCACGATGTGGTGTTCATGGACGACGGCGTAATCACCGAGCGCGGCGCGCCGGAGCAGGTGCTGCTCCATCCCCAGACGCCGAGGCTGAAGGAATTCCTGGCGAAGGTGCTGTGAGAAGCGGCCGATGGAATGTGAATGGACATTCGAATTGCGAAAACCCAGCGGCCAGACGCATCCGCCGTCCGCCGCACGGAGCACAGTTACAGCGCAGCCTCCCCCATTCCCAAACGAATGAGGGAGGCTGCGTTTTCAATTTGCTTTCACCGCTCGCGGCGAAGCGCGTCTCACCCCTGCCGCCCGTTCGCGCTCGCGGGCGGCGGATTTTTATTTTCCCTTTGCGGTGAGGGCTTCCAGCACCTCGTAGCGGTACATTTCGAGGCTCTTGGTCATGGCCAGCGCCTCCTCCATGTCCATATCGAGGATGCGGCCCTCGCGAGTGCCGATGATGCGGTTGCCCTTGTTCGCCAGCAGGCACTGCACTGCCTCGTAACCCATGCGGCTGGCGGTTTCGCGGTCGCGGGCGGTGGGCGCGCCGCCGCGCTGAATGTGGCCCAGCACCGTCACGCGCGGCTCAATGCCCAGCTCCTCGTGGATGCGGTTGCCGATCTCCACCGCGCTGCCTGCGCCCTCGGCCACCACGATCATGAAGTGCGTGGTTCCTCCGAGGCGGAGGTTTTGAATCTTCTCCACGATATCGCGCTGGAAGTTCACCTCGCGCTCGGGAATCAGCACCGCGTTCGCGCCCACCGAGATGCCCACGTACAGCGCCAGGAAGCCGGCGCGGCGGCCCATGACCTCCACCACGGAGCAGCGCTCGTGGGACTGCATGGTGTCGCGCAGCTTGTCGATGCACTCGATGGCCGTGTTGCTGGCGGTGTCAAAGCCGATGGTGTAGTTCGAGCAGCCGATGTCGTTGTCGATGGTGGCGGGAATGCCCACCACGCTGAGTTTCTGGCCCGACTCCGCCACCTGCCGCGAGAGCGCCAGTGCGCCCTGGAAGGTGCCGTCGCCGCCGATGGCCACGATACCATCCAGCCCCAGCAGCTTGCAGGTGGCGATGGCCCGGGCCCGGCCCTCCCGGTCGAGGAACTCCTTACTGCGGGCAGTGTAGAGGATGGTGCCCCCCTTGTTGATGATATGGCTGACGCTGGAGCTGTCCAGGCGCACGAAGTCGCTGTTGATCAGTCCACTCCATCCCCTGCGGATGCCGACGCACTCCACGCCGTTGTCGATGGCCGTTCTCACCACCGCGCGCACCGCCGCGTTCATGCCCGGCGCGTCGCCGCCGCTGGTCAATACGCCGATGCGCTTCAGTTTTTCGCTCATTTCGATTCCTCCCGACGGGCGGGGCCCATGGCCGTGCGCCTGTTTCAATAGATTTGCGTTCAGTATATCACATCTCATATATTCCATCAAGAGGAAAAAAGCGCGGGTTCTTTCCAAAATTCAGAATGAATTTGCGGACGAATTTCATGGAATGATGTCTTCCGAAATTACGGATTTCTCGCCAGTCTACCACCTGTAAAGCGCCGAAATCCACGGCGTGACCCGCGCCGAAATCGCCGAGATCGTGACTCACGTGCCTTCTACGTCACTTGGCCGAAGGCGTGGGCGGTGTTCAATCTGGCGAAGGGCGTGTGGACGGAGACGCGGAGTGACGCGGGTTTCGCGATTCTAACGCGGCCATCGTTGAAAGAACTCCGGCCCAGGCGCGCGAAAGCTTGCATCTGGGCCGGAGTTCTTTGTCGGTTTGATCAGTGATTCGGAAAATAGGTGGCGGACAAATCGTCCAAAATTCTGCGGTTGTTCTCCGTCGCTTGCTCCATGCTTTCGGACCGCGAGGAAAGGTAGATTTTGAGCTTCGGCTCCGTGCCCGAGGGACGGATCAGAACCTTGCTGGCCTCCGTGCGGAACTCCAACACATCGCTGCGGGGCAAATTCGGCGCCGCGCCCACGCCGGTGAGGTAATCCGCCATTCCCGTGACGGCGCTGCCGGCCAGCTTCACGGGGGGATGCGCACGCAGCGATTCCATGATGGACGCCATCTTCGCCATGCCGTCCGCGCCCTCGAAGGCGAAACTGCGCAGATCGTTCCGCCAGCAGCCAAATTCCGCGTAGAGCTCGCGCAGACGGTCGGCCAGTGTCAGTCCCTGCGCGCGGTACCAGGCGGTCATCTCGCAGGCCAGCATGCTGGCGTTCACCGCATCCTTGTCACGCACGTGGCTGCCGGAGAGGTAACCGTAGCTCTCCTCGAAGCCCAGGATGAAGCGCTCGGCCTCGCCCGCCGCCTCCAGCAGTCCGATCTGCTCACCGATGTATTTGAAGCCGGTCAGCACGCGGCGAAGCTCCACGCCGTACCTGGCCGCCACCGCGTCCGCCATATCGGTGGAAACGATGGTGGTCACGGCCACGGGGTGCGGCGGCATGGTCCCGCTCTCCAGCCGCCTGCGGCAGATGTAGTCCAGCAGGAGCACGCCCATCTCGTTGCCAGAGATCAGCGCGTAGCCGTCCCCGTCCGGAACCGCCGCGCCCATGCGGTCGCAGTCGGGATCGGTGCCCAACAGAAGATCAGGGCGCAGCTTCTCGCACAGTTGAAGCCCGCACTCCATCGCCTCGCGAATCTCAGGGTTGGGATAGGGACAGGTGGGGAAATTGCCGTCGGGCTTCTCCTGCTCCGGAACGACGGCAACGTCTCGAATCCCGATGCGGCGCAGAATCTTCGTCACGCACTCCAGGCCGGAGCCGTTCAGCGGCGTGTACACCACCTTCAGATCGAGCGGCCGGCCGTCGGACAGGCTCTGCGCCCGTACCGCGTCCAGGTAAGCTTCCAGACAGTCCTCGCCGATCCAGCGAATCCGGCCGGAGAAGAGGCCCTCCTCCAGGGAGATGAGCTTCGGATCGTCGAACGCGTCCAGATCAAGGATCTCCCGCTGCACGGCGGCGGCGGCGTCCGGCGTGATCTGGCAGCCGTCGCCGCCGTAGACCTTGTAGCCGTTATAGACCGCGGGATTGTGGCTCGCCGTGATGCATACGCCCGCGCCGCAATGATAGTAGCGCACCGCCCAGCTCAGCGCGGGCGTGGGTTCCAGCCGAGGATAGAGATAGGCGGTGACACCGTTCGCCGCCATCACGCGCGCGGTCTCCCGCGCGAACAATTCGCTCTTGACGCGGCTGTCGTAGCTGATGGCAACGGAACGGGGAAGCCCGCTCCCCGACAGATAGTTGCACAGCCCCTGGGTCGCTCGGCGCACGACATAGATATTCATGCGGTTGGAGCCCGCGCCGAGCTTGCCCCGCAGGCCGCCGGTGCCGAATTCCAGATCGCGGTAGAAGCGATCCTTCAGCGCCGCGAAATCCCGTTCGGAATCCAGGGCTTTTAACTCGTCGATCAAATCCGCATCGTCGATGGCGCGATTCAGCCAGCGGCGGTAGATTGCTGCAATATCCATGTGGAATTCCTCCCAAATGAACTGATGGGACAATTATACGACATGCTTGGCTTAAATTCAAGAAAAGAATTAAGCAAAATTTTAAGCCGTTGGCTGGAAAATGACCTCCTGGCTTGACAAATTCAGTCATTATCCTATATTATCTTTACAGGTGAAAAAGTGAAATTGAAACGCGGGAGTTCTATATGGAAAAGAAAGTGAGAATGGCGGACATCGCGGAGCGGCTGGGCATCAGCACCGTGACGGTCTCCAGGGCGCTGTCCGGCAAGGACGGCGTGAGCGAGGCGGTCCGCGCCAAAATCTGTCAGGCGGCGGCGGAACTGGGCTATCAGGGAAAGATCGCCGCGCCGGGGAATCTGGCGGGAGAGACCGTAGGCGTGCTGATTCACGAGCGCTTTCTATCCAAGGATCAATCGTTCTACCTGTCGCTGTATGAGCGCGTGGTCGCGAATCTGGCAAAGTACAACATGTTCGGCCTGCTGGAATCCGTGCTTTGGGAGGAGGAACGCGACCTCGTAAAGCCCCGCTTCATTCAATCCAACCGGGTGCAGTCGCTCATCATCATCGGTTCCATGGATGTACAATATGTAAACTTCATTCAAGGGCTAGGCCTCCCGGTGGTTCGCCTGGACGCCTATGACGCCTCTTCCAGCCTGGACACCGTCATTTCGGACGGATACTATGGAATGTACCGCATGACCAGCTACCTTCTGCAGCGCGGGCACCGCAAAATCGCCTATCTGGGCACGATTGGAGCCACCAGCAGCATCACCGACCGCTACTACGGCTACTGCCGGGCGATGCAGGAAAACGGCGCGCCGCTGCGGTCGGAATGGGTGCTGCCCGACCGGGACGCGCACGGCTACTTCACCATTGAACTGCCCCGGGAGATGCCGACCGCCTTCGTCTGCAACTGCGACGCCGCCGCCTATCACCTGACCCGGCTGCTGACGGAGAAGGGATACCGGGTTCCGGAGGACATCTCCGTGGTCGCATTTGACGACTTTCTGTTTTCCGAGCTCTCCAACCCCAGAATCACGACCTACGCCGTGGACATGGACGGCATGGCCAGAGCCTCCGTCCGGCAACTGCAGGCGCGGCGCGACCACCCCGAGCGAGAACAGGATCTCCGCGTAATTACAGGCTTTCTTCGAGAAAAAGAAAGCGTAACCGACATTCACGATTAAGCAGAATTTGCGTTCCTTCGGATAGTCGAACCAGACGCCTTTCCTCGAAGGAGTGCCTTTATTTGCCCTGCGCATCCGTAGTTTTGCGTAATCCGGCACACGCCCTGCGCGGAACGTAAAATGCGCTCGGTATTTTTTGGTCATTTTGGAGAAGTTGCGTTTCGGTGCCATATTTTATTAAACTTATTATTGACAGAATTTAAGTTACGTAGTATAGTTTAATCAAGCTGATTTTCGGTAATTTACTTAAAAGGAGGAACTCGTATGAAAAAGTTAATCAGCGCGCTCTTGGTTCTCACCATGCTCCTCTCCCTGGTCGCACTGGGCGAGGGCGAACCGGCTGTTCCCGCCATCAATGAAATCACGCTGGGCACGGACTTCCAGGACGTGTCCGCCGAGATCAAGATTCTCACCAACCGCACCGACATCGTGGACACCGTGTACAAGGGATACGCGGAGCAGTTCATGGAGCTCTATCCCAACATCAAGGTGACCTACGAGGGCATCACCGACTATGAGGAATCCCTCCGCCTGCGCCTGACCACCGGCGATTGGGGCGACATCTGCTTCATCCCCACCTCCGTGCAGAAGGCTCAGCTGGGCAACTACTTCATCCCGGTGGGCAGCTTTGACGATCTCGATCCCATCTACAACTTCGTCAGCGACAAGTCCTATGACGGCACCGTGTACGGCATCGCCAACGGCGGCACCGCCGACGGCGTGCTCTACAACAAGCGCATCTGGGCCGAGGCCGGCATCACCGAGGTTCCGTCCACCCCGGAGGAGTTCCTCGAGGATCTGCAGATCATCAAGGACAAGACCGACGCCATCCCGCTCTACACCAACTTCGCGGCCGGCTGGACGATGGGCGCCTGGGACGCCTACATCTGGGTCTCCGCGACCGGCGATCCCGACTTCCACAGCAACATCGTGCACATGGCCAACCCCTTCTCCGACCGCGGCGACCAGACCGGCCCCTACGCGGTGTACTACACGCTGTATGAAGCCGTCAAGCGCGGCCTGATCGAGGACGACCCGATGTCCACCGACTGGGAGTCCAGCAAGGGTCGCCTGAACCGGGGCGAAATCGCCACCATGGTGCTGGGCAGCTGGGCGGTCGCGCAGATGCAGGACGCCGGCGACACCCCCGAGGACGTGGGGTACATGCCCTTCCCGATCACCGTCAACGGCGAGCGCTTCGCGGGCGCGGGCGGAAACTACGCCTATGGCATCAACAAGAACGCCTCCACTGACAACCAGATCGCTTCCTTGCTCTACGTGAAGTGGCTGGTCGAGGAATCCCCGATGTTCGCCGACGAGCAGAGCATTCCCGCCCTCAAGGATGCCCCGATGCCCGACGTGCTGGCCGACTTCCAGGGCGTGACCCTGCTGGCCAACAACGCCGCCCCCGCCGGTGAGGAGGATCTGTTCGATCAGGTCAACAACGAGAGCGAGGTCGGCCTGAACAACGACGACTATCCGGACTGCATGATCCTCGAAGCGGCGCTGACCGGTTCCCAGACGCTGGAGGACCTGATGGGCGAGTGGAACGAGAAGTGGTCCCGCGCGCAGGATTCCCTGGGCGTAGAGGTCAATCAGTAAGCGATCCCAGGCCGGCGCGGCCCTTCCGCGCCGGCGGGACACAGGCGGCCGCCGCACTGCGACCGCCTGTCTTTCCAGGATGACCCAAACCATACGGAGGTGACAACCGTGAGCAAGTCGGCGACGTCTCAGGCCGCCCAGCGAAAATCGGCAATGTCGAGCTTGCTGGGCGGAGGCAAGACCAACCGCATATTGGTCATCGTTACATTCATGTTCATTCCCCTGCTGCTGTTGGCTGTGTTTACCTACATCCCCTTCCTGGAGATGGTGCGATTCAGCTTCTTCAACCGGACCTACCTGGACGAAGGCACGTTCGTGGGCTGGAAGAACTACATCGACGTCTTTTCCCGCAAGGACATCTTCGGCAGCCTGATCGTCAGCGTCTACTACATGGGCGGCGCGGTGGTCCAGCTGGCCCTGGCGCTGTTCTTCGCCTCGCTGATGGTATTCAAGGCGAAGGGCTCTTCCATCTACAAGGCGTGCATGTTCTTCCCCTATCTGATCTGCGGCATCGCGGTGGGCTTCATTTTCAAGTTTTTCTACGCCCACGGCTACGTTTTGGACTCAATTTTAGGATTATTTGGCATTCCATTGGAGGATTGTCCGCTATGGTTGCAGAATCAAAATATAAATAACATCGCGCTGGTGGCCACGTCCGTATGGCGCTACACCGGCCAGAACATGGTGCTGTTCCTGGGCGCGATGATGTCCGTGGACAATGAGCTCTACGAGGCGGCGAGCCTCGACGGCGCGGGCCGCTGGCAGCAGTTCAAGTACATCATCCTGCCCTCCATCAAGACCATCATCGTGCTGAACCTGATTCTGTCCATCAGCGGCTCCCTCAGCGCGTTCGAGCCGCCGTACGTCATCACCAACGGCACCATGGGCACCGGCACCTACTTCGTCATCATGAACCGCATCGCCCACGAGAACCAGAAGGTGGGTCTCGCCTGCGCGATGGCGATCGTGCTGCTGGGCATCATCGTGCTGTGCACCATCGGTCAGAACCTGTTCTTTAAGTATGTATTCAAGGACGGCTCGGAGGACGACGTGACCCGCGCCGAGCGCAAGGCGGCGCAGAAGGCCGCAAAACTGGCCCGCAGAGGAGGTGCGCGCGTTCATGGGTAAGCTCAAACACATGAAGCTGGGCGATTGGATCTTCAACATCGTCCAGTATGTGATGCTCATCAGCGCGTCCATCATCGCGCTCATCCCCGTGGTGGTGTGCATCTTCACCGCCTTCAAGACCGACGCGGAATACCAGGCCACCACGCCGCTGGTGCTGCCGGAATCCTTCGGGAACTTCGACAACTTCGTGCAGGCGTTCACCAAGGCCAACATGCTGCGGGGCTTTCTGAACACGGGCATCGTGCTGATCGTGGTGCTGGTGCTGTCGATCCTGTTCGCCTCGATGCTGGCCTACGTGCTGGATCGCTTCCGCTTCATCGGCAGCGGCCTGATCCGCAATCTGTTCATGTTCGCCTCGCTGATCCCGGGCATCGCCACCCAGGTGACGGTCTACCAGATCATGTACAACCTGCGGCTGATCAACCACCTGTACGGCTACATCATCGTGCTGTGCGGCACGGACATCATCTCCATCTACATCTTCCTGCAGTTCTTTGAGAACCTGCCGAAGAGCCTGGATGAGAGCGCCATACTGGACGGATGCAGCTACTTCGGCGTGTTCTTCAAGATTCTGTTCCCGCTGCTCAAGCCCGCCATCGTCACGAGCTGCGTGCTCAAGGGCGTGAGCGTGTACAACGAATACTACATGTCCAACCTCTACCTGCAGAGCTCGGAGCTCAAGACCATCTCCACCGCCCTGTACACCTTCACCGGCCCCTATGGCAGTCAGTACAACTACATCTGCGCGGGCGTACTGATCACCATCCTGCCGATCCTGGTGCTGTTCCTGATCTGCCAGAAGCAGGTCTACGGCGGCATGGCGGCCGGCGCCGTCAAGGGCTGACAAAATTCATCCCCCCTCACTCCCTTCCGCCCGATTGGCATTCCAAAGGGTCCTCAAGTCCTCGGGCGGAGGGGAGATTACTCAAACATTGGAGGAATTCCCCATGAATCGCGTGCGAATTATCGGCAAAGCTCTGGCAAATCTGCCCTGGCAGGAGCGTCCAAAGAACTGCCTTGCTCCCCTGTGGAGATATACGGAAAATCCCATCATCCATCGCAATCCCCTGCCCGGCGTGGCGCGCATCTTTAACAGCGCGGTGCTGCCCTACAGGGACGGCTTCGTCGGCGTGTTCCGCGGCGAGCAAACCAACGGCGTGCCCTACATCTATCTGGGCCGCAGTGCGGACGGCGTCCATTGGAACTTCGAAGGCGAAAAGATCCCCTTCGTGGATGAGAGCGGCGCGCCCTTCATGCCGCCATACGCCTATGATCCCCGGCTGGTAGAGATCGAGGGAACCTATTATATCATCTGGTGCCAGGACGCCTACGGCGCGACGCTGGGCATGGCCAGGACCCGGGACTTTCAAACCTTCACCCGCATCGAGAATCCCTTCGTGCCCTTTAACCGCAACGGCGTGCTCTTTCCCCGGAAGATAAACGGAAAGTACATGCTGCTCTCCCGCCCCAGCGACAGCGGCCACACGCCCTTCGGCGACATTTTCCTGTCCGAGAGCCGCGATTTGGAGTATTGGGGGCATCACCGCCACGTGATGGGCAAGGGTAGCCAGTGGTGGCAGAACATCAAAATCGGCGGAGGCGCCGCGCCCATCGAGACCAGCGAGGGCTGGCTGCTGATCTACCACGGCGTGACCGGCACCTGCAACGGCTTCGTATACAGCATCGGCGGCGCGATTCTCGACATCGACAACCCCAGCCGCGTGCTCTATCGCAGCGGGGACTTCCTGCTGACGCCGGAGGAGTGGTACGAGGAGCGCGGCTTCGTCCCCAACGTGTGCTTCCCCTGCGCCACGCTGCAGGACGCGGACACCGGGCGCATCGCCGTCTACTATGGCGCCGCCGACACCTACGTCGGCCTGGCGTTCACCGACGTGAACACCATCGTTCAGTTCATCAAGGAGCACGACGCGGCCGAAGCCGGAGATCGCGAGGAGGGCCGCCGATAAACACAAGGAGGATTGCCGTATGTTGAGAGAGCGAGCGCGAACCATGCTGGAGGAGCAGATCCTCCCCTTCTGGAAGTCGCTGCGCGACGACGAGTTCGGGGGGTACTACGGTCAAGTGAACTTTGACAGGAGCGTCGACCGCCGCGCGGAAAAGGGCTGTATCCTGCACAGCCGCATCCTGTGGTTCTTCTCCCGCTGCGCGAAGGCGCTGGATCGCCGCGACTGCCTGGAGGAGGCGGAGCATGCCTACCGCTTTCTGCGCGACCGCCTTCTGGACCGGGAGTTCGGCGGCGCGTACTGGAGCGTGGACTTTCATGGCAATCCTCAGGATGACAGCAAACACACCTACTGTCAGGCCTTCGCCGTGTACGGCCTGTCCGCCTACTACGAGGCCAGCGGAGACGCGGAGGCGCTGCGGCTCGCGACGGAGCTCTTTCATTTGATTGAAGGCAAGTTCCGGGACGCGGGCGGCTATCTGGAGGCCTTCGACCGGCGGTTTGCGCCGGTGGAAGACGAGAAGCTGTCCGAAAACGGCGTGATGGCGGAGCGCACGATGAACACGCTCCTGCACGTATTCGAGGGCTGCGCGGGGCTGTATCAGGCAAAGCCCGACCCAAAGGTCGAAGCTGCCATGCGTGAAATCCTCGCCATCTTCCAGGAAAAGGTGTACAATCCGAGCCTCCGCCGCCAGGAGGTGTTCTTCGACCGGGACTATCACAGCCTCATCGACCTGCACAGCTACGGGCACGACATCGAGACGAGCTGGCTGCTGGACTGGGGCTGCGGCCTGTTGGGCGACGCGGAGCTGTCCGCGAGGATCTCCGCTCTCGGCAGCGCGCTGGCCGAAAGCGTATACGACCGGGCCTTCCGCGATCACTCCGTGCGCAACGAGTGTGAGCGCGGCAAAGTGGATGAAACCCGCATCTGGTGGGTGCAGGCCGAGGCGGTGCTCGGCTTCGTGAACGAGTGGGAGAAGCACCCGCAGGATGAAAAGTTCCTTCACGCCGCCGGGGATGTGCTGGACTTCATCCAACAGTTCCAGACGGATCACCGAAGCGGAAGCGAATGGTTTTGGGCGGTCGGCCCCGACGGAGAGCCCGACTCCAGCCAACCCCTGGCCGGGATGTGGAAGTGCCCCTACCACAACGGTCGCATGTGCCTCGAATTGATAAGGAGGAATCCCCATGGCTGAACTGCATCCGGAATACGCTCGCCAAAGGGCCATTCAGGAGGCCCTGTTGAACCGCAAAAACCGCAAATTGGCGTTTTACAACGGCGTCTACGACCGCTGGGAGAATCCCGTGCTCACGCGCGAGATGATTCCCCTGACCTGGCGCTACGACCTGAATCCCGCGACCAACCCCTACTTCATGGAGCGGCTGGGCGTCAACGCGGTCTTCAATTCCGGCGCCATCGAATTGGATGGAAAGTTCTATCTGGTAGCTCGTGTGGAGGGAAACGACCGCAAGTCCTTCTTCGCCGTGGCTGAAAGCGAGAGCGGCGTGGACGGCTTTCGCTTCTGGGACTACCCCGTCGTGCTGCCGGACACCTGCCCCGAGGAAGTAAACGTCTATGACATGCGATTGACCAAACATGAGGACGGCTGGATCTACGGGGTGTTCTGCTCCGAGCGCAAGGACGCGTCCTCCCCCGACCTCTCCGCCGCCATCGCCGCGGCTGGGATCGTCCGCACCAGGGATTTGAAGCGCTGGGAGCGCCTCCCCGACCTCGTGACGCTGCGCTCGCCCCAGCAGAGGAACGTCTGCCTGCTTCCGGAATTCGTGGACGGTAAGTACGCCTTCTTCACCCGTCCGATGGACGACTTCATCGAGACCGGCTCCGGCGGCGGCATCGGCTTCGGCCTCTGTGAGGACATCACTCGCGCCGTCATCGACGAGGAGCGCATCACCAGCCCCCGCCGCTACCACACCATCACCGAGAGCAAGAACGGCTCCGGGGCGGTTCCCTTCCGCACGGAGCGCGGCTGGATTCACATCGCTCACGGCGTGCGCAACACCGCCGCCGGGCTGCGCTACGTGATCTACGCCTACGCCACCGACTTAAAGGAGCCGTGGAAGGTCATCGCCGAGCCGAGCGGCTATTTGATCGCCCCGCTGGGCGCGGAGCGCGTGGGCGATGTATCCAACGTGGTGTTCACCAACGGCGCCATCGTGCGGGACAACGGGGACGTGTTCATCTACTACGCCTCCGACGACACCCGCCTCCACGTGGCGACCTCCACGGTGGACAGGCTCGTCGATTATGTATTCAACACCCCCGCCGATCCCCTGCGCAGCGCGGACTGCGTGCGGCAGCGCAGCGATCTGATCCGGCGGAATCTGGACTATCTCGCGCGCGAAGAGGAGTGATGATATGTTCAAGCTGGCCGCGATCTTCACGGATCACATGGTGCTCCAGCGCCG
This sequence comes from uncultured Clostridia bacterium, assembly GCA_947596085.1. GTDB lineage: Bacteria > Bacillota > Clostridia > Christensenellales > Aristaeellaceae > SFTH01. Next base: position 15,768 of record CANQEW010000029.1, read on the forward strand.
CAAGCCCATCCCCGTCTGGGGAAGCGGCGAGCCGGGGCGGGAGGTGCGCGTCTCGCTGGACGGCGAAATGCGCGCCGCCACGGTGCAATCGGACGGGCAGTGGAGGGTGACCTTCGATCCCATGGAGGCCGGGGCTTCGCTGACGCTCGCCGCCGACTGCGAAGGGGAGCAAATCCTCTGCGCGGACGTCTGCCTCGGCGAAGTCTGGCTCGCGGGCGGACAGAGCAACATGGAGATGAAGCTGGCGGAATGCGCGGATGGAACGCGGGAAATCGCGGCGAGCGCGGGCAAGAGCGTGCGCTTCTATGCGGTTCCCCGCTGCGCTGTGACCGGCGAGGAGCTGGCGCGGGCGGAAGCGGAGAGCTGCTGGAAGGTCTGCGCGCCGGAGACCAGCGGCGAGCTCAGTGCCGTGGCATGGTTCTTCGCGGAGCAGGTCGCCCGGAGCCAGGGCGTGACGGTGGGCATCGTCGATTGCTGCTGGGGCGGCACCTCGGTGACCTGCTGGATGAGCCGGGAGCGGCTCGCGGAAACCTCCGCCGGGCGCACCTATCTGGACGCCTATGCCGAGCTGGCGGGCGACAAGTCCGAGGCGCAGTATCGCCGGGAGATGGAGGCCTACAACGCCGAGTGGAGCGCATGGAACGACCGCGTGGAGGCGCTGCGGGCGCGCGAACCCCTCGCGTCGTGGGAGACCATCCACCGGGCCTGCGGGGAATGCCCCTGGCCGCAGCCCGCGGGCTGGCAGTCGCCGTTCCGCCCGGCGGGCCTGTATGAGACGATGCTCGCACGCGCGTGCCCCTTCGCGCTGCGCGGGTTCATCTACTATCAGGGCGAGGAGGACACCAGCCGCCCCGCCCTCTACGCCGGGCTGCTGGCCGGGCTCATCGACCAGTGGCGCGGCGATTGGGACGACGGCGAGCTGCCCTTCCTCTTCGTTCAGCTTCCGATGTACTGCTCCGCCGACGAGTACGCCCGGGGCGCGGACGACAAGCACTGGGCGCTGCTGCGCGACGCCCAGCGCGAGGTCAGCCGCACGGTGGCCCACACCGGCATGGCGGTGATGATCGACGGCGGGGAGTTCGACAACATCCACCCCACCGACAAGCGCACGGTGGGCGTGCGGCTGGCGCTGCAGGCGCGGCGCAAGGTCTACGGCGAGGACGTGATCGCCGACGGCCCTTCGCCCGTTCGTGTCCAGCGTCAAGGCAATCGCCTGGAGGTGGAATTCTCCGATACCGCCGGAGCGCTCAAAGCGGGGGAAAATATTCCAAAAGGGTTTGAACTCGCGGGGGCGGATGGTGTATACTATTCCGCGAAAGCGGATCTGCTGCCGAATGGCGTCTCCCTCTGGTCGGACGACGTGCCCGCGCCCGAGACGGTGCGCTACGCCTGGACGAACTACGGCCCGGCGAACCTGTACAGCGCCGCCGGACTTCCGGCCGTCCCCTTTCGTACGGACGAACAGGCGATCGATTGATCCGACGGGGAGGAACGCGCGTGACCAGCTTGATCTTCGGTGCGATCTGCATTTACTTCGCGGTGACGATTCTGCGCCTTCCGGAGGAAAAATTCCGCAAGGAGCTGGACGATATCACCGGCCGGCGCGAACATGCGCCCCGCTTCTATTGGATGATGCGCACGCTCATCAAGGCCGTGGGCGTTCTGGGCGGCGCGATCATCGTCCTGCGCTTCTTCTGAGGAGGGGACCCCATGGCAAAGCTCAAGATTGACAGCCCCTTCTTTCGCTTCATGGGGAGGCTGGGCGATTTAATCCTGCTCAACCTGCTCTGGCTCGCGTGCAGCCTGCCCATCGTCACCTTCGGCGCGGCCAACACCGCGCTGTTCTGCGTGGCGCGCAAAATGGCGGCCGGGGAGGACTACCGCGTATCCGGCGATTTTTTCCGCTCGTTCCGGGAGAACTGGAAGGAGGCCACGCTCGCGTGGCTGATTCTCCTGCCGCTGGGCGCGCTGGCGTTGAGCGACCTCATCATCGGCTTCCGCACGGCGGGCGCGTCCGGAAACGTGTTTCGCGGGATCGGCGTGGTGTGCTGCCTGCTCTGGCTCATCGTGGAAGGCTGCGCCTTTCCGCTGCTGGCGAGATTCGATTATGGACTGGCGCAGCTCTTTCCGAGCGCGCTGTTTCTCGGCCTGCGCAATCCCGCAGCGACAGTTTCCAGCGTCGCCCTGTTCCTGTGGATGCCGCTGCTGACGCTGCGCAGCCCGGACGTGGCCGTCTATCTGCTGCCCCTCTGGCTGCTGCTGGGCGGCGCGCTGTCCGCGCTGATCGTATCCGCGCTGCTGCTGCCGGCGTTCAGGAAGCTGGAGGCCGCTGCAAAGAAAAATGAAGCACAATGACGCGCGTTCGGAGTGGAATCGCGGACGCGTTCGCCGGCGCCGTCGATATGGGAGGGGATGAGTGCAATGCCCCGGGACTATGAGACGGAGACCGAGCGCGTTCGCCGGCAATTGCACGAGACGCTCACGCCCCGGCAGAAGCTGGCCAACTGGTGGGATTATCACAGGAAGCACGTCTTCATCGCCCTCGCCGCGCTGCTGATCGCGCTCTACTTCGCGGCGCAGAACCGGGGCAATCTGCCCGCGGATTATACGGTCGGCTGGGTCAGCGGCCGCGAGCTGGACGCGCGGACGGTCGAGGATATCGCCGAACGCCTGGCGCGGTTTGGCAGCGATGAAAACGGCGACGGTATCGTCCATGTCGACCTGCACCAGATGATCATCGACTTGGGTGCGGTGATCGAGAGGGGCGGCGGCACGGAGGGGCAAAAGGAGCAGGGCAACCTGATGGCGCTGGAGGCCGATTTGAGCATCTGCCAGAGCGTGGTGTTTCTGACGGACGATCCCGCCTCCCTTCAGGCCTGCACGGGCGCGCTCGTCTATCGAGACGGCGGGATGCCTGAAGCGGGCGCGAACGATTGGGAAAACATGGCGCTCGCCTGGAGCGATTGCCCGCGGCTCGGCGCGTCTCCCGTGGAGGGCGAGCTCTATCTGGCGTGCCGGGGCTGTTGGCAGGAGGATCAGCAAGCGCGCTGGTCGGAGGGTTGGCGCCTCTGGAAAACCATACAAAGCGAAGCGACGACGGAGGAGAAGGACGACAAATGAACATCTGCTATGACGAGAAGCGGCAAATCTTCAAACTGGACACGCCCGGCGCCAGCATGGCGCTGGCGCTCGCGGACGGAAAGTGGCTTGGACAAATCTACTTCGGGCCGCGGCTGAACTCCACCGATTTCGCCTGGCTTCTGGCGACGGACCGGCCGCCCTACACCCCCGACCGCCATCCCCGCGAGGCCGTGTCCTTCTTCGACTGCTTCCCCTCCGCCTATCCAGTGGACAACGCGGGGGACTTTCGGGAGTCCTGCCTCTCGGTGCGCACGCAAGCGGGCCAGATCGACTGCCTGCCCATCTTCGAAAGCTGGGAAATTCTGCCCGGCAAGCCCGAACTCGCGGGCCTGCCCGCGACCTTCGGCGGCGCGGACGATTGCAACACCCTGCGCGTCATCCTGCGGGACGCGGCCGCGGGCGTGCGCGTGGAGCTGTACTACACCGCCTTCATCCAACTCGACGTGATCGCGCAGAGCGCGCGAATCTGCAACGACAGCGCGGAGGCGGTCTGGCTGGAGCGCGCGCTATCCGCCTGCCTGAACCTCCCCTACGAGGGGCAGGAACTGCTCACGCTGCACGGCTCCTGGGCGCGGGAAGGCATGATCGATATCCAGAACATCGGCACGGGCATCCACGGCCTCGCGTCCCGCAGGGGCGTTTCCAGCCATCAGGATCACCCCTTTCTGGCCATCGTCAGCCCCGGAACGACGCAGGATCGCGGCGAGGTTCGGGCGCTGCACTTCGTCTATTCGGGTAGCTTCCTCGCCCAGGTGCAGCGGGATCAGTTCGATCAGCTCCGCGCCGTGATGGGCATCCACCCCGACGGCTTCCGCTGGAAGCTGGAGGGCGGTGCGAGCTTCCAGACCCCAGAGGCGATCCTCGTCTACTCCGACGCGGGCCTGGGCGCAATGACCCGCACCCTCCACAACCTCTACCGGGAGCACCTGATTCGCGGCGCCTACCGCAGCGGTCCCCGACCGGTTCTCATCAACAATTGGGAGGCCACCTACTTCGACTTCGACGAGGAAAAGCTGCTGCGCATCGCCAGGCGCGCCGCGGAATTGAAGATCGAATTGTTCGTGCTCGACGACGGCTGGTTTGGCGAGCGCGACACCGACAGCGGCTATCTGGGCGACTGGAAGGTATGCGCGCGCAAGCTGCCGCACGGACTGCGCGGCCTCGCGGAGCAAATCAACGCCCTCGGCATGCGGTTCGGTCTGTGGATGGAGCCGGAGATGGTATCTGAAAACTCCGATCTGTATCGCGCGCACCCCGATTGGGTCATTCGCACGGCTACGCGCACGCCCCTGCGGTGCCGGGATCAGTATGTGCTCGATTTGAGCCGTCCCGAGGTGGAAGAGCACGTCTGGCAACGCGTCTCAGAGACGCTGCGCAGCGCCGACATCCGCTACCTGAAGTGGGACATGAACCGGTCGCTGACGAACCTGGGCAGCGCCGCGCTGCCCGCCGACCGGCAGGGCGAGCTCGGCCACCGCTACGTGCTGGCGCTCTATCGACTGCAGCAGCGGCTGATGGACGAATTTCCCGGCGTTCTTCTGGAAAACTGCTGCGGCGGGGGCGGGCGCTTCGACCCCGGCATGCTGTTCTACAGCCCGCAGATCTGGTGCTCCGACGATACGGACGCCGTCGAGCGCCTGCGCATTCAGGAGGGAATCTCGATGCTCTATCCCCTCTCCTGCATCGGCGCGCACGTATCGGCCTGCCCCAACCACGTCGTCGGGCGCAGCACGCCGTTTGAGACGCGCGCGCTCACCGCGATGTGGGGCACCTTTGGCTATGAGCTGGACGTGACCAAGCTTTCTCCGGAGGAGCAGGAGCAGATCCCCGCCCAGGTGCAGCGGTATCGCGAATGCCGCGCCCTGATCCAGACGGGCGATTACTACCGCCTCGCCTCCCTGCGCGACGGCCAGCTGGACGCGAAGATGGTGGTGGACGCGCGCGGGGCCCAGGCGATCGTCGGCCTGACGCGAGTTTTGAACCGCCCCAACCAGCGCCCGCAGCGCGTCCGCCTGCGGGGATTGATCCCAGACGCGATCTACGTCGATTCGGAGACGCTTCGGGAGTATCCCGGCGAAGTGCTGCTGCACATCGGGCTCCCCATCGAGCTTCCCGACGGAGATTTTCAGTCGAAGCTGATTCGCCTGGTTCGAAAATAGCCCCGGAAATTTGACTCTCTCACGCCGCCCCTCGGAAAGCGCAATTTCGGGGAACGGCGCGTTGTGCAACAGCGATTCACATCCGCAAGGCTGCGCAGTGGACAGACAGGCGCCCCCGAAGCGAACGCTTCGGGGGCGCAATTCGTTGGAAATATCTGCCGGTCAGAGCACGACGCCGTCCTTAAATATGGAAATTTCCCGCGCGCCGCGGCGCTCGGAGAGGGTAGACCGGCCGCTGGCGGTCTCGATCACGAAATCCAGCAGGCGCTTGCCCGCGGCGTCCAGCGATTCGCCCTGGGCCACCGTTCCGGCGTTGAAGTCGATCCACCCTCCCTTTCTGTCGAACAAGGCGGTGTTGGTGGAAATCTTGATCGTGGGAGCGGGCGCGCCGAACGGCGTGCCCCGCCCCGTGGTGAACAGAATCAGGTGCGCGCCCGCGGCGGTGAGCGCCGTGGCGCTGACCAGATCGTTTCCGGGGCCGCTGAGCAGATTCAGTCCCTTTTTCGTGACCGCTTCCCCGTAGTTCAGCACATCCACGATCTGCGCGCTACCGCCCTTCTGAACGCAGCCGCAGGACTTGTCCTCCAGCGTGGTGATGCCGCCGGCCTTGTTGCCGGGGCTGGGATTCTCGTAGACCACCTGACCGTGGGAAACGAAGTAGCGCTTAAAGTTCTCCACCATATCGACCGCCTTGTGAAAGACCTCCTCGTCGGCGCAGCGGTCGAAGAGGATGGACTCCGCGCCGAACATCTCCGGCACCTCGGTCAGGACCGTGGAGCCGCCCAGCGCGATCAACAGGTCGGAGAAGCGCCCCACGGCGGGGTTGGCGGTGATGCCGGAGAGCCCGTCGGAGCCGCCGCACTTCATGCCCACCACCAGCTCGCTCGCGGGAATGGCCTCGCGCGCGAAGGCGGCCGCGTAGTCCGCCAGCTCGCTCAGGAGCGCGCCGCCGGCCGCCAGCTCATCCTCCGCCTCCTGGCAGACCAGGAACTTCACGCGGCGGTCGTCCCAGTCCCCCAGCTCGGCCTTGAACTGTTCCATGGTCAGGTTCTCACAGCCCAGTCCCAGCACCAGCACGCCGCCGGCGTTGGGGTGGCGGGCCAGCGCCGCCAGCAGGCGGCGGGTCTGCGCGTGATCGTCGCCCATCTGGCTGCAGCCAAAGGGATGGGGAAAGGTGTACAGGCCGTCGATGCCGCCGCGCACCAGATGCTGGTTTTCGCGCACGAGCTGCTGGGCGATGGAATTGACGCAGCCCACGGTGGGCAGAACCCACAGTTCGTTGCGGATGGCGGCGCGGCCGTCGGGGCGGCGATAGCCCTGAAAGAAGCGCGGCGCGCAGGCGGGCAGCGGAACGACCTTATGATTGTAGCGGTAGGCGGCGTCCTCGGAGAGCCCCGTGCGCACATTGTGCACGTGCACCCACGCGCCGGGGGCGATGCCCATGCGCGCAAAGCCGATGGCGCAGCCGTACTTCACGACCGCCTCGCCCTCCGCGATGGGCGCGAGCGCCAGCTTGTGGCCGCGCGCCACGGGTTCCGCGGCGGTGACGGCCGCGCCGTCAGGCAGCGCGAGCTTCTCGCCGGCGGCGATATCCTCCAGCGCCACGGCCACGTTGTCGGCGGGATGGATGCGGATCAGCTTCATGCCTGAACCTCCCGCATGGCCTCGTACATGCCGATCTCCTCGATGCGCTCGAGCGCGGCGGTCACGGCCTCCTCGAAGCCGGGCAGCGCCCGGAGCTCCGCGCCCCACATGCGCTCGTTGCCGATCACGGCCCGCGCGAGCGAAGCCGCATCGTCGTCGCGGTGCTCATAGTAGAAGTCCAGCACCCAGGCGTCGTCCTTGATCTCGTAGGTGTCGCCGCCGCGCACGCCGATCAGGCAGTTTTCGCCGCGCTCCCTCGCCGTGTGATAGAAGGCGATGTACGCCGCGAAGGAGAACGTCAGGCACTTGGGCAGCGCGCCCCGGCGCTTCACGTATTCGGTGACGCTCGGCATCACGCGGGCCTTCCACTTGGAGGTGGAATTTAGCGAGATGGCCAGCAGCGCGTGGTCGATGTAGGGATTGTTGAAGCGCTGCGTAACGGCGGCGGCGAAGTCGGTCAGCTCCTCCCTGGGCAGATCGAGGGTGGGAATGATCTCGTCATAGATGGCCTTGTTCATAAAGCCGCGGATCACATCGTCCTCCATGCAGCCGCGCACAATATTCTGGCCCGCCAGATACGCGCCCAGCACCATCGAGGTGTGCGCGCCGTTGAGAATGCGCACCTTGCGCTGCTTGTAGGGCGTATGGTCGTCCACCACGATGATGGGCAGGCCGGCCCTTTCAAAGGGCAGTTCGTCCTTGATGGACTGGGGGCCCTCGATGACCCAGAAGCCGAAGACCTCGCCGGTGTCGAGTATGTTGTCCTGATAGCCCAGCTCTGCGCAGATGGACGCGGCCTCGGCGCGGGGGTAGCCGGTCACGATGCGGTCCACCAGCGTCGAGCAAAACAGATTTTCGCCGTTGACCCAGGCGCGGAAGTCCTCGCCCAGCCCCCACAGGTCGATATACTGGTTGACGCACTTCTTCAGCTCGTCGCCGTTGTGGTCGATCAGCTCGCAGGAGAGGATGATGAAGCCCCGCAGCCCCAGCTTCCAGCGCTCGTGGAGGAAGGCGGTGAGCTTGCCGGGGAAGCTGGACGGCGGCGCGTCGTCCGCCTTGCAGGCGGGGTCGAAGGCGATGCCGGCCTCGGTGGTGTTGGAGGCGATGAAGCGCAGGTCGGGGTTCTTCGCGCAGTCCAGCAGCGCCTGATAGTCCTCGTAGGGGTTCAGGCAGCGGGAGACGCAGGAGATCACGCGCTTGCGGTTGACCTGCTCGCCGTTCTCGCGGCCGCGCAGGAACAGCGTGTAGAGGCCCTCCTGCTCGTTGATCATGTTCGCCAGGCCGGGGGCGATGGGCTGCGTCAGCACCACCTTGCCGTTGAAGCCGGCCTTCTCATTCATCATGTCGATGAAGTAATCCACGAAGGCGCGCAGGAAATTGCCTTCGCCGAACTGGAGCACCCGCTCCGGAGCGTCCTTGAGCAGATAGCCGTCGTAACCCTGATCGGCCAGCGTCTTGTAGCAAAGCTTTTCCATCGTCAACACTCCTTCTTATGGTCGCGATTGGTATTCAATACGCTCAACAGTATGGACGCGAGCAGCAGGCCGGTGCACAGCACCACCAGCCCCATGCCCGCGCGTATGCCCGCGCGCTCGGCGATGAACCCCACCAGCATGGGCGTGATCACGCCGCCCGCGCTGCCGGTGAGAATCATCACGCTGCACCCGAAATCGTTGCCCCGGATCGCGTCGCTGCCGAAGGCGAAGGCGGTGGGATAGATGGTCGCCATGAACAGCCCCGTGCCCGTCAATCCCAGCACGATTGCGGCGGGCGTGCGGCTCAGGAACAGAAACAGGAAGCAGACAAACAGCCCCGCGCCGTCCGCCAGCAGCAGCCTGCCCCGGGACACCCGCCCGGTGATGGCCGCGCCGATCATCCTGCCGATGAAGATCACCAGCCACAGCAGGCTGTTCATCACCTGGGAGAGGTCGGCGCTCAGCGCGCCGATATCCTGGAAGTAGGTCACCATCCACCCCATCACCGCGTACTCGGTGGAGATGTAGAAGAACAGCATGGCGCTGCCCATCCAGAAGCGCGGCTGGCGCAGAAAGCCATGGTCGAGGGCGCGCGCTCCGGACTTCGCTTCGATCTCCGGCACCGGCATGCGGAGATAATCGATCAGCTGCGCCGCGCACAGCAGAAGCAGCAGTCCGGCCATCACCCGCCAGCCGCTCTCCGGCCAGCGGTTCGCGCACAGCACCAGTGCGAGCGGCGACAGCAGCGCTCCTACCGCGAAGCAGCCGTGCAGCAGGTTGTAGCCCCGCGCGGCGCGCTCGCCGGGCAGGGTGGAGATCATCGTGTTCGAAAAGTTCGAATTGCCACCGCGCGCCACGCCGATCATCACGCAGGCCGCCGCGAGCAGCGCGTGCGTGCCGACGCCGGCGGCGAAGATCAGGTAGCCCACGGCCATCCACACCGCGGTGGCGAGGACCGCGCGCCTCCGGCCCAGATAGACCGGCAGTATGCCCGCGACGGCCACGGCGATCAGGTTGCCCACCGACTGGCAGGACAGCAGCAGGCCGGAGAAATCGTAGTTCAGGCCGTAGCTCTGGCGGAGAAAGGGAACGAAGGATCCCAGCGGCTGCGCCGTCATGCCGCTCACGAAGAAGGCAAACAGCACGCAGCGCAGCAGCCGGCTCTGTTCCCGCTCGGTTTGCAGAGAAATTTCCATCGGGTCGTTCGCAGCTCCCATGCGGAAAGCGCTTCCACCTTACAGTTCGAAGTAGCGCGCGGCGTTGTTGTAGCAGACGCCCTCGACGATGCGCTTGAGCGCGGCCTCGTCGTTGGGATACTCGCCGTTCTCCACCCACTTGCCGATCAGGTTGCAGAGAATGCGGCGGAAGTAGTCGTGGCGGGCGTAGGACAGGAAGGAGCGCGAATCCGTGAGCATGCCCACGAAGTTGCCCAGCAGGCCCAGGTTCGCCAGCGACCGCATCTGATCCTCCATGCCGCTCTTGGTGTCGTTGAACCACCAGGCGGAGCCGTGCTGAATCTTGCCTGGCACCTCGGTGGACTGGAAGCAGCCCAGCATCGTGCCCAGCTGCTCGTTGTCCGCCGGGTTCAGCGAGTAGAGGATGGTCTTCGGGCAGCGGCCGTCCAGATCCAGCGCGGACAGCAGCGATGCGATGCTCGCGCCGCAGGTGTTCTGGGAGATCATGTCGAAGCCGGTGTCCGGACCGAGCTTTTTGTACATGCGCTCGTTGGCGTTGCGCAGGCAGGAGTAGTGCAGCTGCATGGCGATCCCCAGGCGATGGTACTCCCGGCCCAGGTGGAGAAGAATCGCGGTCTGGTAGGCCTCGGCCTCCTCGACGGTCACGGCTTCGCCGTTCATCGCCTTTTGATAGGCGGCCTCCACCGCGGCGCGGTCCGCCGGGCGGAAGGGGATGTAGTCCAGGCCGTGGTCGCTGGCGCGGCAGCCCAGCGACTTGAAGAACTCCAGCCGCTCGGTCAGCGCCGCGCAGACGTCCTCGACCGTATCGAGGCTCTCCTTCCCCACGCTCTTCGCCAGCCTGGCGATGTACTCCGCGAAGCCCTCCTTGTGGATGTTGATGGCCTTGTCCGGGCGGAAGGAGGGACAGACCTTGAACTGAATCGCCGGGTCGGCGGCGATCTTCTCGTGCCACTCCAGGCTGTCGATGGGATCGTCCGTCGTGCCGATGAAGGCCACGTTGGACTGCTCGATCATCCCGCGCACGGTGAGCCTGGGATCGTTTTGCAGCATCTCCTCGGTGCGCTCCCAGACCTCATCCACGGTGGCCGCGCTCAAATAGCCCTCATAGCCGAAAAACTTGCGCAGTTCCAGATTGCACCAATGGTACATCGGGTTGCCGATGGCCAGCTCCAGCGATTCGGCGAACTTGCGCAGCCGTTCCTTGGCGGGGGCATGGCCGGTGACGTAGTCCTCGGACACGCCGTTGGAGCGCATCACGCGCCACTTGTAGTGGTCGCCGAAGTAGCTGCCGTCGGGATTCTCGCCGCCCAGCCATACCTGCGTCAGATTCTCAAAGCGGCGGTTCTCGTAGATCTCCCGGGGCGGGATGTGGCAGTGGTAGTCCACCAGGGGCATTTGTTCGGCGTAGTCGTGAAACAGGTGCTTTGCGGTTTCGGTCTCCAGGAGAAAATCCTTGTCCATGAATGCCTTCATTGCGCTGCGGCGCGCGCCTGCGCGCCCCTCCCTTCCGAATGGTCGTCCTGCGTGCTTATACTCACATTCACAATCTATTTGCGCAGATCCCGGCACTTCTCCGCGGGGAAATGTTCGGTAATCCGTTTCCAGAGCTTGGTTTCATGGCCCTCGTCGCCCGTGTTGGGCATCAGGTAGGCCTGGCGCTCGGCGACGTACAGGGCGATGCTCCGCTGGAGCCGGTACGCGCTGTGGAGCTTCTTCCAGGGGTACTCCTTTTCCTTGCCGCCCGCCTTTACGCGCACGCCCTCGCCCGTCAGCAGCAACTCGTAGGCCACCGGGGAGCCCGCCCGCTCGAGGCCCTTGCAGGTGCGGCGCACCGAGGCCAGATAGCTGAAAACGTACACCGCCGGCAGCGCGACCGCGATTCCCGCCAGCACTCCGCCCAGCAGCCCGGCGCTCTCCAGGCGGCTGATCTGGGTGAAGCACACCGCTGCGAAGGCCAGCAGGATCAGCATAAACAGCAGCGGCGCGCGGTATCGCTTTTGACGGCGGAAGGTGTCGAACAGCGCGAATTCCCGAAATACCTTCGGCGTGATCCGCGCCTCCACGCGCATGTTCCTCTCCTCCACGCGCATCCAACCTCCCCTCGCAAGCCTATCTAACTAACATATAATATACATTCACGGGCCGCTCTTGACAAGTACAAATTGAAACTTTTCATATTATGTCTAATTTTTGATTGAAAATTTCTACTAGTATGCTAGTGGACAAATTGTTGGAAATATGCTAAAGTCATTTTAGAAGAAAAATATTTCTATTTCGCGCTGGACGCAGCTTAAAGAATGTGGTATAGTGTATACAATCCAACTCATGTTTTTGGTTCTAAATGCGCGCGAGCGCATTCATGAATAAACAAAATAGGAGGATTGCCCAATGAAAAAGTTGCTCTCTGTTCTCTTGGCTCTGACCGTTGTGCTGAGCCTGGCCGGCGCGGCGCTGGCCGAAGAACCCGTGACCCTGGTTTACGCGGAACTCAATCCCCTGGACACCATCGTCGGCACGATGGCCCAGGATTTCAAGACCAAGGTTGAAGAAATCTCCGGCGGCTCCATCACCATCGACCTGCAGGCCGGCGGTGTTCTGGGCAACGAGGCCCAGATTCTGGACGGCATCCTGGGCGGCGGCACCACGGTGGACATCGCCCGCATCTCGGCCTTCGCGCTCAACGCCTACGGCTGCACCAAGGCGACGCTTTTGAGCCTGCCCTACACCTTCGTCTCCCGCGACCACTTCTGGGCCTTCGCCAACAGCGATCTGGCGGACGAGTTCCTGGCCGAGCCCCAGACCATCGGCCTGCCGCTGCGCGGCATCTGCTACGGCGAGGAGGGTTTCCGTCACTTCTTCTTCAAGGATCCGGTGACCTCCATGGAAGACCTTGCGGGCAAGAAGATTCGCGTGTCTGAGGACCCGGTCATGACCGGCCTCGTGAATGGCCTCGGCGCCAGCCCGACCGTCGTCAACTTCAATGAGCTCTACTCCGCGCTGCAGACTGGTGTCTGCGACGGCGCCGAGCAGCCGATCGCCAACTACAAGTCCAACGCCTTCCAGGAGGTCGCTCCCAACCTGCTGCTCGACGGCCACACCCTGGGCGCCATCCAGCTGGTCATCACCGACAACGCCTGGAACAAGCTCTCCGAGCAGCAGCAGGCCTGGATCATGGAGGCCGCCGACTACGCTTCCGCCCAGAACGCCGCCAACTCCCAGGCCGCCGAGGACGAAGTGCTCCAGGAGCTCAAGGACGCCGGCATCAACGTCGTTGACGTGCCGGACAAGACCGCCTGGGCCGAGGCTTGCAAGGATATCGTCACCGCCAACATGAATGGCAACGACGATCTCTATCAGCAGATTCTCGACATGGCCTAAGTTGCGCCCTGGTTTGACTTGATCCCGCAACGGGAGCGCAGGGTTCTCCCTGTGCTCCCGTCCGTTTTTTGAATCCTGAATGAAAGTGAGTGGTTCAAATGCCGAAGATCTTCCAAACGCTGGATAAGATTCGGCCCGTGTACGACGTGACCTACAAAGTCGTGATGGTCATCTGCAAAATACTGCTGATCATCGACATACTCGTCACGTCCTTCGCCGTGGCCGGGCGCTACATTCCCTTCATCCCCGACCCCGCATGGACGGAGCAGGTGGTGCTGACCTGCATGGTCTACATGGCCGTGCTCTCCGCCACGCTGGCCATCCGCAAGAACGCCCATATCCGCATGACGGCACTGGACCGCTACCTGCCCAAGAAGCTCATCATGGTGCTGGACGTGCTGGCGGACGTGGCCGTGATGGCGCTGGGCGTCATCATGCTCTACTACGGCTGGGCGGTGTGCCAGTCCCCGCTGGCGAAGTTCGGCAAGTACGAATCCATGCCCTGGCTGAGCCGCTTCTGGATGTACTTCCCCATCCCGCTTGCCGGCGGCAGCATGATTATCTTTGAACTCGAAACGCTCTACACGCATATCAAGGCATTCTTCATTCCCGGAGAGGAGGGTAAAGCGGCATGAGTCCTGAAGCACTTGGAACTTTGATCCTGCTCGGCAGCTTCTTCATCATGATTATGCTGCGCTTCCCCATCGCCTACGCCGTCGGCCTGTCCACGGTGCTCTGCCTGATCAGCCAGGGACAGCCGCTGGTCACGCTCCCCCAGCAGATGGTGCGCGGCGTCTGGTCCTACAGCCTGATGGCCGTACCCTTCTTCATCACGATGGGTGTGCTGATGGGCTCGGGCGGCATATCGGAGAAATTGATCGCACTGGCGAACTCGCTGGTCGGCTGGATGCGCGGCGGCCTGGCGATGGTCAACATCGTGGCCTCCTACTTTTTCGGTGGCATCTCCGGTTCCGCCTCCGCCGACACCGCGTCGCTGGGCTCCCTGCTGATCCCGATGATGGTCAACGAGGGCTACGACGCCGACTTCTCCACGGCGGTCACCATCACGTCCTCCTGCGAGGGCCTGCTCGTTCCGCCCAGCCACAACATGGTCATCTACGCCACGACGGCGGGCGGCATCTCCGTGGGCAGCCTGTTCCTGGCGGGCTACCTGCCGGGCGCGCTGCTGGCCGTGTCGCTGATGATCGGCTCCTACATCATCTCCGTGAAGCGCAACTATCCCAAGGGCGATAAGTTCAGCCTGAAGGGCTTCTTCAAGCAGCTGCTCACGTCGTTCTGGGCGCTGGCGGCGATCATCATCGTGGTGGTCGGCGTGGTCGGCGGCGTATTTACGGCGACCGAAAGCGCGGCCATCGCGGTCATCTACTCGCTGATCGTCAGCGTGTTCATCTACAAGGGCCTGAACTGGAAGGGCGTGTGGAAGAGCCTGGAGCAGTGCATCGACACGCTGGCCATCGTGCTGATCCTGATCGCCACGTCCTCGGCCTTCGGCTACTGCCTGACGCTTCTGCACGTGCCGGACACCGCCGCGCACCTGATCACCGGCATCTCCAGCAACCCGATCGTCATCGCGCTGATGCTGAACGTGATCCTGCTGGTGCTGGGCTGCATCATGGACATGGCGCCGATCATCCTGATCGCCACGCCAATCCTGCTGCCCATCGCCACCTCGGTTGGCATCGACCCGATCCAGTTCGGCGTGATGGTGATTCTGAACTGCGGCATCGGGCTTCTGACCCCGCCGGTCGGCGCGGTGCTGTTCATCGGCTCCGCCGTGGGCAAGACGCCGATGGAGAAGGTCGTCAAGGCGACGCTGCCGTTCTACCTCTGCATGATCGTGGCGCTGCTGCTGATCACCTTCGTGCCGCAGATCAGCCTGATCATTCCGAAGCTCATCGGCGGATACATCTCCCCCATCGGCTAAGAACTACGATAGGAGAAAACGCTCTATGAAGATGACTTTCCGCTGGTACGGCTCGGGCAGCGACCAGGTGTCGCTCAAGCAGATCAAGCAGATCCCGGGCATGACCGGCATCATGGGATTTCTGGATTACAAACCCGCGGGGGACGTCTGGACCGAGGAGGAGATCAAGTCCTACATCGACGAGGTGCACGCGGCGGGCCTCGAGTGCGAGGTCATCGAGTCGGTCAACGTGCACGAGGACATCAAGATGGGGCTGCCCACCCGGGATCAGTACATCGAAAACTACCGGATCACCATCCGCAATCTGGCCAAGTACGGCGTGAAGGTCATCATCTATAACTTCATGCCCGTGTTTGACTGGCTGCGCACCGATCTGGCCCGCGTCATTCCCGAGGACGGTTCCAACAGCCTCTACTTCGACGAGGCCGAGCTGGGCGACATGGGCCCGCTGGAGATCGTGCGCAACACCATTGAAAACTGCAACGGCTTCTCGCTGCCCGGCTGGGAGCCGGAGCGCCTGGCCGAGCTCGAAACCACGCTCAAGAGATACGAATCCATCACGGAGGACGATCTGCGCACAAACTACAAGTACTTCCTGGACGGCATCATCCCCACCTGCGAGGAGTGCGGCGTGGTGATGGCCTGCCACCCGGACGATCCCGCCTGGCCCATCTTCGGCCTGCCGCGCATCGCCCACAGCCAGGAGGACTACGACAAGATCATCGCGCTGCACGATTCGCCCTGCAACACCGTCTGCCTCTGCACCGGCTCGCTGGGCTCGAATCCCGAGAACGACATTCCGGCGATCATCCGCCACTTCGGCGCGATGCACCGCATCGGCGCGATGCACGTGCGCAACGTCAAGTATCTGGGCCACCACAAGTTCCGCGAGGCGGCGCACCTTTCCTGCACGGGCGATCTCGACCTGTTCGAGATCATGAAGGCCATCCACGACACCTGCCCCGACACTTACGTCCGGCCCGACCACGGCCGCATGATCTGGGATGAGGTGGGCCGTCCGGGTTACGGCCTCTACGACCGCGCGCTGGGCGCGACCTACTTAAACGGCCTCTGGGAGGCCATCGACAAGCTTTCCAAGTGAGGAGGCAACGCTCATGAAACTCTGCTACGCGGGCATTCAGGACCGCGCGGCCTGGGAGGCCGCCGGCATCGCGCTGCCCGAATTCGACTGGAAGGAGATGTGCGCCGCGACCGAGGCGAACCCCACCTGGGTGCACTTCGGCGCGGGCAACATCTTCCGCGGCTTCATCGCGAGGCTTCAACAGTCACTGCTCAATCGCGGCCTGGTGCGGGGCGGCATTGTCGCCGCGGACACCTTCGACTTCGACATCATCGACAAGATCTACGATCCCTTCGACAGCATGACGCTGATGGTGAGCCTGCTGCCCGACGGCTCCATGAAGAAGGAAGTGGTGGCCTCCATCGCCAAGGGTCTGCGCGCGGGAAGCGCACATCCCGAGGACATCGAGGCGCTGCGCGGCATCTTCCGCAATCCCTCGCTGCAGATGGCCAGCTTCACCATCACCGAAAAGGGCTACGCCCTGAAGAACATCCAAGGCCAGTTCTTCCCCTTCGTGGAGGCGGACTTTCAGAACGGCCCGGCGAACTGCAGCCACGCGATGAGCATCGTCGCCTCGCTGCTACTGGCCCGCTTCGAGACCTGCGCTACGCCCATCGCCATCGTCAGCATGGACAACTGCTCCCACAACGGCGAGAAGCTGCGCGCCAGCGTCATGACCGTAGTGGACAAGTGGCTGGAGAACGGCTTCGTGAGCGACGAATTCACCGCCTGGGTGCGCGACGAGGCGAAGGTATCCTTCCCCTGGTCGATGATCGACAAGATCACCCCGCGCCCCGCCAAGGTGGTGGAGGAGGCGCTGGCCAGGCACGGCGTGGAGAACATGGCCGCCATCGTCACCAGCCGCAACACCTTCATCGCGCCCTTCGTGAACGCGGAGCAGCCGCAGTACTTGGTGATCGAGGACCGCTTCCCCAACGGCCGCCCGCCGCTGGAACAGGCGGGGGTCTACATGACCGACCGCGACACCGTAAACAATACCGAAAAGATGAAGGTCACCACCTGCCTGAACCCGCTGCACACGGCGCTGGCGGTGTACGGCTGCCTGCTGGGTTACGATTCCATCGCCGCCGAGATGCGCGATCCCGAGCTCAAAGCGCTGGTGGAGCGAATCGGCTATGACGAGGGCATCCCGGTGGTGGTCGATCCGAAGATTCTCAGCCCCATGGACTTCATCCACGAGGTGGTGGATCAGCGCCTGCCGAACCCCTTCATCCCCGACGCGCCCCAGCGCATCGCCACCGACACCAGCCAGAAGGTCGCCATTCGCTTCGGCGAGACGATCAAGAGCTACGCCGCCCGGCCCGACCTCGATCCCGCCAAGCTGGAGTACATTCCGCTGGCCATCGCTGGCTGGCTGCGCTACCTGTTGGCCGTGAACGACGCGGGCGAGCCCATGGCCTGCTCCGGCGACCCGATGCTGGAAACCCTGCAGGGCCAGCTCGCGGGCGTGAAGCTCGGCGAGCCGGAGAGCGCCGAAGGCAAGCTCTTCCCCATCCTCTCCAACGCGGAGCTGTTCGGCGTGAATTTGAACGCCGTCGGCCTGGGCGAGAAGATCGAGGGCATGTTCCGCGAATTGATCGCCGGACCCGGCGCGGTGCGCGCAACGCTGAAGAAGCATCTGGGCTGACCCTCAAACCCGCCGGCCGGGCGCAAGCCTGACCGGCGTTTTCACATGTGTTTTGATACAATAGATAGGTAACAGAAGGAGGAAGAAAAACAGAGAGCCAAGTGATAGAATGTAGCTGCAAA
>CANQEW010000030.1 GCA_947596085.1 uncultured Clostridia bacterium
CCCCTGCCGGAAAATCTCCACCCTTTCCCTTGACAGCCCCCTCCCTCGCTGTTACCTATGATTGACGCCAACAGAAGCATGGAATTGCGAAGCTTCCGCCATGTGAAAGGGGAGCCGGGCAAGCGCCCGGCCCCCCTTCGCCGCGAATTCAATCGGTCCTGTTTTTATTCCTCTGCCATGACCGCGGCCTCGAAGGCCTCCGCGTCGTAGCTGGGGTTGGCTTCCTCCACCCAGCTGTCGATGGTTTCGGTCACGTGCTCGGTCTTGCGCGCCTCCAGCGCCTCGTCGTACAGGGCGTCCCGCACGTCGTCCAGCGGCACTTCGCCGCCCAGCACGTCGCCGGTGTACTGGATGATGTGCACGCCGCTGCCGCTGACCACCGGCTCCGCCGTATAGTCGCCCACCTGCGCGAGCGCCATCGCCGCGTCGCGGAAGTTGGTCTCCCAGCTGGTGGACTCGCTGCTGACGTAGTAGCCGCGCGTCTTCGTGGGCTCGCTCGTCATGCCCGGATCCTGGCCGTATTCGGCGATCAGATCCTCGAAGCTCTCGCCCGCCTCCAGGCGGCCGTAGATCTCATCGGCGGTGTCCTTCACCTCGTCCAGGCAGGCCTGCGCGGCGCTCTCCACGTCGGCATTGCAGCTCTCCAGCGTCGCCTCGGCCGCGTCGATGTCGGCCTGAATCTGCTCGGCGGTGCGCTCGCCCTCCTCGGCGGTGTCGTCGTTGGCGGCGTCCAGCTCGTCCTTGAGATCGTCCAGGCTGGTCTGGGCGCTGGTCTGGGCGCTGACGGCCGTTGTGTAGGCCGACTTCGTCTCGTCTGAGGGCATCAGCAGGATGTGCTTGACCGTGCGGTAGCCGTCCGGCATCCAGCACACGATCTCGCTGTCGCCGCTCATCGCGCTTTCAAAGGAGCTGCCGTCGGTGAAGCTCTCCTTCTGCTCGGCCACCTTGTCGTCGTAAGCGGCCTGCAGTTCCTCGTCGGTGAGCTCCGCGATCTCGTCGCGCAGCAGCTGCTCCATGGCATCGTTCTTGGCGTTGAGCAGACCGTCGGCGTACTGGGCGTCATAATCCATGCCGTTGCTCCGCAGAAGCACGCGGGCGTACTCGGCGCGCTCCGCGTCGTCGTTGCCCTCGGCGGACTCCTTCGCGGACTCGAGATTCGCCTCGTAATTGCTCTGCGCGGTGCTCTCCACCTCGGCGAGCTCCTCGTCGCTCAGGCTGTGTTCCGCGTCGTAATGCGCGGCGGCGATCTCCGAGCGAACCTTCTGCTCCAGCGTGCTCTCGATCATCTCGTGAATCTGCTCGTGATCCATCGCGATTCCAAAGTAGGAGTACATATAGGCCGTCTCGGTATAGGTTTCATTGAAGGCGTTGATGGCCTCGCCCACGGTGACCTCGCCGCCGTCATAGGTGGCCACGGCCGCCGCGTATTCCTTATCAATTTTCGCGATGTCCTCGTCGGCCTGCATCTTTGCGTCAATGCCGACCAGATTGCAACCGGAAAGCGCCAGCGCCAGTACGAGCGCCAGCGCGAACACCTTGGCAAAAGTAGCTTTCATGCGTTTCTTCCTTTCGATCATCAGGTACTTTGACTTCTGTCAATAGTATATTATACACATTTCGCGGGAATAAGCAAGTTATTTTCGCAAACACGGCTCCACGGCGCGGTCAAAAAATCCGTCCCGCAGGCGTCCACCGCGCACAGCCTGCCGCGCCCGGGCAGGCTGGTGAAACCGCGAATCTCCCGGTCGCTGGCGCCGATCAACAGAATCTCCGACACCGTCAGCGCCAGGTTGCGCCGGGCGAAGCGCTCCAGCCGCGCGGCCTGTCCCCGCAGCCGGGAGCCGCTTCGGTCGTACAGCCGGCTTCCCGTCAGCGCGAGCCGCTCCACCGGAAGCTGCGCCGCCAGCGCAGCGGCGACGCCCGCGCCAATCCTTTCCGCGGCCACGCAGATCCAATCGCAGCTCTTCCGCATTTCCCACAGCGCCGATTGCGCCCGGTCCAGCCAAGCGCCATCCTCCCCGGGATTCAGCACCACGCACCGCCAGCGCCCCTCCCCGCGCGCCGCCGCGCCGGGGCCGCCGTCGAGCCAGAGCACACCGCGAATTTCCTCCATCCGAACCTCCCTTCGGACTTCAGCGATCCTCCGCCTGGCTCACCACCAGCATCACGTCGTCCGGCCCGAGGCGCGTATCCGCGCCAGGCATGGCGTTGACGACCCCGCCGGAGCGCACCGCCACCACGTTGATCCGGTGCTTTCCGCGCAGGTTCAGCTCGCTGAGCGGCTTGCCCTGCCACTCGGGCCGGGGGCGCATCTCCATCAGCGAATAGTCGGGCGACAGCTCGATGAAGTCCATGATCTTTTCCGATACCAGATTATGCGCGATGCGCTGCCCCATATCCCGCTCGGGAAAGATCACCTTGTCCGCGCCCAGCCGGGTGAGCATGCGGCCGTGGAAGTCATCGGAGGCCTTGGCGATCACGTAGGGCACGCCCAGCTCCTTCAGGTGCATGACGATGACGCTGGACGCCTTCACGTCGTCGCCCATGGTAACGACGGCCGCGTCGAAGTCCGCCACGCCCAGCTGCTTGAGCACCGACGCGTCCATGGCGTCGCCGCGCACCACGTCCGTCAGCTTGCTGCGATGCGCCTCCACGATCTCCAGATTGCGGTCGATGGCGAGCACCTGCATGCCCTGCTCCGCCAACGCCAGCGCGAGCGCCGAACCGAAGCGGCCCAGCCCCACCACCAGATACTGCCTGCTCTTCTTCATGCGCGCCCTCCTAGCCGATCATGATGTTGCCGTTGGGATAGTCGATTCGGGGCTCAGGGCCCGCCTGCCGCCGCGTCAGAAGCAGCGCCATCGTCAGCGGGCCGATGCGCCCCAGATACATGGTGCATATGATGAGAACGCGGGAAACCGCCCCCAGGCTCGCCGAGCCGAAGGCGGAGAGCCCCACGGTGCCCATGGCGGAAGCGCACTCCATCACCACGTCCATGAAGTCCAGCTCCGGCTGCAGAAGCGATATGACCGTCACGTCCACGGCGGCGATCGCGGCGGCGATCAGCGCCACGGACACCGCCCGCCGCACCAGCTCCATGGGAATCTGCCGGCGGAAGGCCGAGATATTGCGGTCGCCGCGCACCGTGGCGCGCACGCAGAGGAAGATCACCGCCAGCGTCGTGACCTTCACGCCGCCGCCCGTGGAGGCCGGCGACGCGCCGACCAGCATCAGGAGGGCGGATATGAACTTCGTGGCCGGGCGCAGCGCCTGCTGCGAGATGGTGTTGAAGCCGGCCGTGCGCAGCGTGACGGACTGGAACAGCGCCGCCAGGAGCTTCTCGCCGAAGTTCAGCGGCCCCAGCGTGCCGGGGTTCCCCCACTCCGCGACGAGCACGAACGCGAAGCCGAAGAGCGTCAGCGCGCCGTAGGCGCACAGCACCAGCCGCGTCTGCAGATAGAGGTAGCCGCCCCGGAATCGCTGCGCCAGGTTGCGCAGCACGCCGAAGCCCAGGCCGCCGATCACAATCAGCAGCATCGCCGCGACGTTCACCAGCACGTCCGCACGGAAGCCCGTGAGGCTCGAGTAGCCGCCGAACAGATCGAAGCCCGCGTTGCAGAAGGCCGATACCGCGTGGAAAGCGGAAAAATACAGCCCCCTTCCCCAGCCGAACCGCGGCACGAAGCGCAGCGCCAGCAGAACCGCGCCCGCCGCCTGCACGATCAGCGCGCTGCGGGCCACCCAGCGGATCAGCCCTTCCATGCCGCCCACGCCGGATTCGTTCATGGATTCGCGAATCAGCAAGCGCTCCCGCAGCGAGATCTCGCGCCCCAGCAGGCGGAACACCAGCGTGGCGAAGGTCATGAAGCCCAGGCCGCCCACTTCGATCAGGCACATCAGCACGATCTGCCCGAACAGATTGAACGTCGTGCCCGTATCCCGCACCACCAGACCCGTGACGCACACGGCGGAGGTGGAGGTGAACAGCGCATCGAACCAGCCCACGCTGCGCCCGCTCCGCGCCGCGCAGGGCAGGCAGAGCAGCAGGCTCCCCAGCAGGATGATTCCCGCGAAGCCCGCCGCGATCACAAACAGCGCGCCCGTTCCGCGAAAGCGGCGGGCGCGGCGCATCGCCCTCGCAACCATCAGCCCATCTTCTCCATCTTCAGTTCGCCGGCGCAGCGCTCCACGAGCTCCGGGGGAATGCCTTGCTCCGGCGGCGTCGCGCAGCGCGCCGTAGCCGCCGCCACGCCCAGGCGGAACGCCTCTTCCAGCGAAAACCCGCGGCGAAAGCCCGCCGCCAGCCCCGCGATCATGGAATCTCCCGCCGCCACAGTGGAGCGAACCTCCACCCGCAGTCCCGGCGTGCGCAGCGCGGTCTCTCCGTCGGTAATCAGCGCGCCCTGCGCTCCCATGGACACCGCAACCACGCCCACACCCGCGCGCACGCAGCCCAGGGCGGCCTCCAGGACCTCTACGGCGGTGCGCAGCTCGCGCCCCGCGAGCATCTCCAATTCGCTGCGGTTGGGCTTGATGAGGAAGGGCTTTGCCTCGATGCCGAGCCGCAGCCGCTCTCCGTCCGCGTCCAAAATGACCCGGCAGCCTTCCACCGCCGCGTCCAGCGCGAGGCGCTTGTAGAAGTCCGCCGGACAGAGCGGCGGCAGCGAGCCGGTGAGCACCAGAAAGTCCGAGCCGCGCGCGCGGCGCAGCGCGAGTTCCCGCACGGCGTCGAGCTGCGCCTCCTGCGCGGGCACGCCCGGCGCGTTGAGCTCGGTGATCTCCCCGCGCGAGCGGTCGAACAGCTTCATGTTGACCCGCACCGCGCCCTCGCAGCGCACGAAGTCGCCCTCGACGCCCGCGCCCGCGAGCCGCCGCTCGAACAGCTGCGCGCCCTCGCGGTACATCAGGCCGATGCAGGCGGCGCGCTCCCCCAGCGCGGCGGCGGCCAGCGCCACGTTCACGCCCTTACCCGCGGCCACGTCCGTCTGGGCCGCGATTCGGTTCAGGCCGCCTATTTCGAGCCGCTCCAGCGCGACCGTGCGGTCAATGCTCGGATTCAGGGATGTGGATGTGATCATCGCTGCCTCCCGGGCCCTTCAAATGCCCGTTAGTTCCAGATTGCTTCCGTCTCGGGGTCGATCGTCGCCCCGGCGTCTGGCGGCGCGGCCGCGGGCTCCTGCGTCACGACGGGCGCGCGCGTCGCCGCGGGCACGGGCAGGGGCGTGGGCGTGACTTCGACCACCGTCTCCGGGTGCATCTGCCGGTAGATCTCTTCGTAGGGCGCGGCGTTCTCCGGCGGCTCTGTCGCCGGCGCCGCTTCCTCCTCGGGAAGCTGCGTCACCACGTTCACCACGAACTCCGCGCGCACGCCGCTCGCGGCCGTAGCCGTGATCACCGCCGTGCCGTAGCCGCCCGTCATCTCCACCAGGCCGTCCTTCGTCACGGTGGCAACCTGCTCGTTATCGCTGGCGAAGATGATGGTGGGATCGTCCGGGTCCACCGGCGCGTACACGCAGTGGAGCTGGATGGGTTCGCCGGCATCCTCGGGCAGCAGGTAGACCTCGCTCCGATCGAGTCGGATCTCCTGAATGCTCACCTGCACGCTCAGACTGCAACTGGCCGACATGCCGTCGGCGGAGGCGCGAATGCGGCACTTCCCGCCCTTGCGGGCCGTCACGAGGCCGTTCGCATCCACGCTGGCGACGCTCGGATCGCTGGACGACCAGCTCACCAGGTGCGACGGGTTCTCCTCCGCGCTGCCATCCTCCTCCAGGAACATCAGCTGCATCTGCATCGTCTCGCCCCGCTCCAGCGTCGCCCGGGAGGGATCGAGCTGGATGTCCTCGGGCGCGGCCTCCACAGCCACCTCCATGCCCGCGGTCAGGCCGCCGTCGGTGACGGCGGTCACGTAGGCGCTGCCCACTGCGCGCGCATCCAGCACACCGTCGCCGCTCACGCTCAACACGCTCGGGTCGGAGCTGATCCAGCGGCGCACACTGTCGGTGCAGTCCAGCGGCAGGAGGGTCAGCTTCAGCGGCACGCGCGCGCCCACGCCCAGCGTGATCCGGTCGGGCGAGATGTGCGCGGCGGTGCCCTCCACGCGCACGTAGACCCGCGCCGTGGCGCTCAAACCGTTGGATGAAACGGCCGAGACGTACGCCTCGCCGCCGCCCACGCCCTCCAGCCGGCCGGAATTGTCCACGCGCACCACATCCTCGTTGGAAGACACCCACTGCAGGCGCGGATTCGTGGCGTCGGCGTTGTAGCTGGCGCGCAGGCCCGTGAACTCGCCCTTGTCGATGCGCACCTCGCTCACGTTGAGGCTGAGCTCCGTCATGGCCACACCCGCCACCGTCACGCGCGTCTGGGCGCTCGCCCCGCCGCTCGCCCTGGCGCGGATGACCGCCTCGCCGGAGCTGATTCCGTGCACGGTGCCGTCCCGGTCGATGCGCGCGACGCCGGGGTCGGAGCTCGTGAAGCTCAGCCGCTGATTCGGGTTTTCCGCGCTCAGCGCGCAGCGCAGCGCGTAGCTGTCGCCCACGGACATGCGCAGCACCTCCGGCTCCAGCAGCAGCTCGTCCCTCTGCCCCGAGCGCATCGGCGCGAACAGCACCACCGCCATCAGCAGCGCAAACGCCAGCGCGGCGAGTTTCCCTTGCGAAGTCTTCACGGCCCGTCCTCCCGCACGGATTCGGACCCAAGGCCCCATCCGCCCAGTTTAATTCATATTCTATTATATATATTTTCCCATTCCCGGTCAACGTTTTTTTCCGCCGGGCCTTGTCAAACTCCGGCGCATGCGCTAAACTGGACGCAGAACGCAAACGAAGGAGGGAGCGCCATGAAGCTTCGTCTCAGCGACGCGGAATTGGAGCGGCTCAACGCCTACCTGGATCGCAGCCCGGACTGCGAGCGCCTGTCCAAGCGCGAGGCCGTGCTGGACCTCTACGACGCCGACCCGCCCGTCTCGATGAACTTCGTCTTCGTCAAGGGCGGCATCGGCATCGACGGCGCATTCGCGCTCGAATATTCCGAGGCCGACGACGGCTGGTACCTGGGCGAGCGCATCGAGGACCCCGCGCGCATCCGCGGCCTGCTGGAGGCCGCCGGGGCGCTGTCCGAGCCGTGAACAGTTCCTCGGAAGTGCGCAGCGAGCGCGCCTTCGGCGCGGCGGAGGCGCTGCTGGCCCATCTGCATCCAAGGGAGGACGCCGGCGCGGCCGTTCAGACGCTGCGCGAACACTTCGGCTCAGCGGACGCGGCGTTTCGCGCGGACGCGCACGCACTGGAATCCCTGGGCCTGCGCGCGGACGACGCGCTGCTGCTCAGCCGGCTGACGGAGCTCTCCCGCCGCGTGCAGGGCATGCGCTTCGAAAGGCATCCCCGGCTGGCGCGGCTCCGGGAGGCCTCCGATTATCTGGTCGCGCTGTATCACGGATTGCAGGTGGAGCGCTTCTACCTGCTCTGTCTGGACGCGCGGGGCCGGCTGCGCGAGCGGATTCTGCTGCAGGAGGGCACCTCCGACGGCGCGCTGTTCAGCCTGCGCCGCATGCTCGCCGAGACGCTGCGCGCCGGCGCGGACGCGGTGATCATCAGCCACAACCATCCGGGGCTCACACTGCGTCCCTCGCGGGATGACCTCGCCTGCACCCTCGAAGCCATCCGCGCGCTGACCGCCGTGGGCGTGCCGCTGCTGGACCACGTCATCGTGGCCGGACGGCAGGCGGTGAGCCTGCGGCTCAACGGCTTCATTCCCGCCGACCAGTGGCTCGCCCAGCGCCCGGAGCACCGCCTGCTGTACGGCTGGCTGGAGGAAGATTCGCCCGGAGACGCATAAGCGATCCGGCGCAAGTGCGCCGGATCGCTTTCGCATTCACTTGTGCAGATCGCTCTTGATCTGGGTGGTGCTGATTTCAGGCGTGCGCGGCAGGTAGACCACCTCTACCCCTTGCTCCTTCAGGAAGTCGAACTTCCCCTCCCAGTCGTCGCCCATCACGAAGGTGTCGATGTGATACTCCTTCACATCCGTCCGCTTCTGCTCCCAGTTTTCCTCGGGAATCACCAGATCCACGTAGCGGATGGCCTCCAGCAGCGCCTTGCGCTGCTCGTAGCTGAAGTAGCACTTCTTGCGCTTTTCATTCCAGTTGAACTCGTCGGTGGAGAGCGCCACCACCAGGTAGTCCCCCAGCGCCTTCGCCCTGCGCAGCAGGTTGATGTGCCCGTAGTGCAGGAGGTCAAACGTTCCGTAGGTAATTACGCGCTTCATGTGCACCATCCTCAGTCGCAGCTCTGCCGCTCGTCCAGATTCATGATCATCTCCACGCGGCGGGCGTGGCGGCCGCCCTCAAAGGGCGTTGTCAGGAACTGATCCACGATGGCCTCTGCGAGCTGCGGCCCCACGATGCGCGCGCCGAAGGCGATCAGGTTGCAGTCGTTGTGGGCGCGGCACATCTGGGCGCTGACGGGCTCCGACACGCAGGCGCAGCGCGCGCCGCGCACCTTGTTGGCGGAGATCGAGATGCCGACCCCCGTGCCGCAGATCAGAATGCCGCGCTCGGCCCCGCCCGAAACCACGCGCTTTGCCACGGCCTCCGCCGGGCGCGGGTAGTCCATGCGCTCGCCCATGGCGCTGCCCAGGTCGATCACCTCGTGCCCCTGCGCTTCCAGATACTCCTTGATGTGCAGCTTCAGTTCCACGGCGGCATGGTCGTTTCCAATGGCGATTTTCATGGCTGCGCCCTCCCGTCTCTTCATTATTCATTGATATGAATATACTACCATCCGCGCCGTTTGTCAACCGCCGCCGGCCTTGACAAGCCCGGCGCGAACGCCTAAAATAGAAGCAGCTTATCGGAAGGGATGTCTGTTCATGAAAAAACTTGCGGCCCTGCTGACCGTTCTTGCCCTCCTGCTGGGCGCGCCCGCGCTGGCCTTCGAAGGCACGGGCTACCCCGCCTGGGACGGCGCGTCCGACCCGGACAACGGCCTGTGCGCCGCCTTCGATGGCGAGCGCATCGCGCTGAGCTTCGACCCCTCGGCCGACTATTCCAACGTGCAGGACGGCACGATTCAGGCCTGCTTCTTCGCCTATGACGCGACGGAGGAGCACTATCTGGAGCTCTACCTGCTGCTGCCGCAGGACGTCGCCGGCGGGGACGTGCTTCAAAGCGGCGACGGCACGATCTGCTCGATCAGCCTCTACGAGACGGCGCTGAACGGCGAAACGCTCTACTACGCCGACGAGATTGGCGGCGACGGCACGAGCTACGAGCTGGTCGTCGAATCCGTGGAGAACACCGGTGCGGCCATCGCCATGAACGGCCGCCTCACGGCGCAGCTCTGCCGCTACGTCGGGGATCAACCCGCGTCGGATATGCTGCGCGTCGAGGAGGCGCGCTTCCGCTTCACATTGCCGCTGTCCGCCGGGAATTTCGTCCCCGCCCCCTCGCAGGCGCCGGACGCCGCGCCCGCGCAGCCGGAAAACAGCCCCGCTCCCGTTGTACCGACGTTACCGGAGAGCAGCGCCGCGCCCGCCGTGCCGGCGCCGCCGGAAAACAGCGCCCCCGCCCGGGGCGCGCCGGCCTTCACCCTGCCGCCGGACTACGCGGTCATATAATCACGCGAAAAACGAAAGGAAAAGACGACTGTGAAGAAATTGTTCTGTGCGCTGATGATCCTGGTTCTGCTGGGCGGCTGCGCGCTGGCCGACGCCGTGCGCGTGGCCGCGCTCAAGGGCCCGACGGCCATGGGCATGGTCAAGATGATGCGCGACGACGCGGGTGAAAGCTACGCGTTCGAAATCCTCGCCTCCGCCGACGAGATCACGCCGCGGCTGACCCGGGGCGAACTGGACATCGCCGCGCTGCCCGCGAACCTCGCCTCCGTGCTCTACAACCGCACGGGCGGCGAAATTCGCGCGCTGGCGATCAACACGCTGGGCGTGCTCTACGTCGCCGAGCGGGGCGACGCCATTCACAGCGTCGCCGACCTCGCGGGCCGGACGATCTACACGGCGGGCAAGGGCTCCACGCCCGAGTTCGCGCTCGATTACATCCTCCGTGCCAACGGCCTGATTCCCGGCGAGGACGTGACCGTCGAGTTCAAGTCCGAGCACAGCGAGTGCCTCGCGGCGCTGATGGCCGACGAGAGCGCCGCCGCCATGCTGCCCCAGCCCTTCCTGACCACCGCCATGCAGAAGGCGGAGGACGTGCGCATGGCGCTGGATCTGACGAAGGAGTGGGACGCGCTGCAGGGCGAAGGCGGCAGCGCCATGATCACCGGCGTGGTCGCTGCGCGCGCCGCGTTCATCGACGAAAATCCCGAAGCGGTGGCGCGGTTCCTCGCGGACTACGCCGCGTCCGTGGAATTTACCAACGCCAACATTTCCGAAGCCGCCGAATTGATCGGCGCGTATGACATCGTGCCCGCGGCGGTGGCGGAAAAGGCGCTGCCCGGCTGCAACATCTGCTTCATCGACGGCGCCGCGATGCGCGAAAAGCTCTCCGGCTACCTGCAGGTGCTGTTCGATGCCGCACCCGAGTCCGTGGGCGGCGCGCTGCCCGACGCGGCGTTTTACAGCGGTGCGGACGACTGATTCAAAAATCAAACTCTGGCCGGTTCTGTTCTGGCTGATCGCCTGGCAGGCCGCCGCGATGGCCGTGGGCCGCGACTTCCTGCTCGCGCCGCCGCTCACGGTCCTTGCGCGCCTGTGCGCGCTCGCCGCCACGGCGCAGTTCTGGCGCGCCGCGCTCTACTCGCTGAGCCGCATTCTGCTGGGCTTCCTGCTGGGCGCGGCGGCGGGCGTGCTCTGCGCGGGGCTGTCCGCGCGCTTCGCGCGCTTTCGGGATCTGATCGCGCCGCTTTGGGCGGTGCTGCGCGCCGTACCCGTCGCCTCCTACGTGGTGGTGGCGCTGATCTGGCTCCCCTCCCGCAACCTGTCCGTATTGATTTCCCTGTTGATTGTGTTCCCGGTGATCTACGCCGAGGCGCTCGCGCAGATCGGGCGCGCCGATCCCCAGCTTCGGGAGATGGCACGGCTGTTCGGCATGTCCGGGGGAAAGAAGCTCGTCTACCTCTACGCGCTTCCAGCGCTGCGGGAGATGGGCCCGGCCTGCGCCTCCGCCATGGGGCTGGCATGGAAGTCGGGCATCGCGGCGGAGCTGATCTCCATCCCGACGGGTTCCATCGGCGAGCGGCTGTACCAGGCCAAGGTCTATCTGATGACCGGCGACCTCTTCGCCTGGACGATCCTCATCATCGCGCTGAGCGCCGCCTGCGCGCGCCTGTTCGCCGCGTTGCTGCGCTTCCTCGCCGCGCGGCTCGAGGAGGTGTGAGCGTGGAGATTCGCATCGAAAACCTCCGCAAATCCTACGGCGGGCGGACGGTATTCGCAAACCTCAATTGCGCGTTCCCCGGCGGCCGCGCGTGCTGCGTCCTCGGCCCCTCCGGCTGCGGAAAGACCACGCTGCTGCGGCTGATCGCCGGGCTGGAAGCGCTCGATTCTGGCGCGATCTCCGGCGCGGCGGGAAGGAAAACCGGCATGGTCTTCCAGGAGGACCGGCTGTTTTTGGAATTGTCCGCGGAGCGCAACGTACTGCTGACCGCGCGCCCCGGCTTTTCGCGCGGCGACGCGCGCGCGCTGCTGGGCGAGCTCGGACTCGACGCCCGGAGCGGCCCGGTGCGCGCGTACAGCGGGGGCATGCGCCGCCGCGTGGCCCTCGCCCGGGCGCTGGCGTCGGACTTTGAACTCCTGCTGCTAGACGAGCCCTTCGCCGGGCTGGATGACGCGGCCCGCGCCCGGGCCATCGAAGTCATCCGCGCCCGCGCCGCGGGGCGCACGATCCTCTGCGCCACCCACGGCGCGGACGACGCGCGGGCGCTCGGCGCGGACGTCCTGCGCCTGGACGCGGAGTTCGGTCGGTTTCCGCCTGATGCGCCTCCGACACGGTGACGCGCACGGTCCGTTCCCGCGAAAATGAAGCCAATCCACAATATTGAATCACTCCCCGAAGAGAGCCTTCGGGGAGTGATCCAATTATTTTGCTGTCAATGGCGTTCGCTTAGGTTTCCGTCAGCCCCGCCACGCCCTCGGCACGGTAGCCGAGCTCGGAGCGCAGCGCCTCCTGCCGCGGCAGAGAGGACATCAGCACCTTGCAGTCCTCGCTCTCGATGCGCACGTCCTCCAACGCGGCCGGCACGAGCACGCTGTCGAAGGGCATGAGCTCCAGCTCGTCCTCGCCCCAGCGCAGGCGGCAGGGCCCCAGCGGCGTGAGGAACAGCATCCTGCCGTCGCTCACCGGCATCGAACCGGATATGTTCAGGCGGCAGAGCTCAAAATAGCGGTTGGAGATGTAATAGGTGCGGCTGCCGCCCCGGCACAGGCTGGTCACGCCCCGCAGCTTGTCGGGGCGCAGCGCGGGATCGGCCACTTCCGCGGCCTGCTTGAGGTGCAGCGGCCGGGGCTGTCCGTCCGCGTTCAGTCGGTTCCAGTCCCAGGTGCGATAGGTCAGGTCGCTGGACTGCTGAATCTCGTACACCTGAATGCCCGCGCCGAGGGCGTGCACCAGTCCGCTGGGGATGTAATACACGTCGCCGGGCCGCACCTCGATCCAGCGGAGCGCCTCCTCCCCGCCGCCGTCGGCGAAGACTTCCGCGGCGCTCCGTCCGCCCGCGTTCAGGCCGTAGGCGATCTTCGCGCCCGGCTCGCAGTTCAGAATCACCCACGCCTCGGTTTTGCCGAGCTTGCCGCCCTCGTTGGCGCGGGCGTAGTCGTCGCCGGGGTGCACCTGCACCGAAAGCGTATCCCGCGCGTCGATGAGCTTCAACAGCAACGGGAATTCGCCCGGCGCGCCGGTGAGGGCCTCGCCCCACCGCTCGATCATCCGGTTCAGCGCGACGCCCGCGTGCGCGCCGTTGCGCACGCTGCTCTCCCGGCCCGGCAGCGCCGAGATCTCCAGCGATTCGCCGGTCTGCTCGGGCGCGTCCTTCAAAAAGGCGTCCCGCAGCATCGATCCTCCCCAGGGCGTCTCGCTCCCGGAGCGGAAATAGGGCGCCATCAGCAGCGGATACAGCTTCATATTTCGAACCTCCTGCTTGAAAAAGTTGGGTGCCTGATTTATACTACATATTGTACTTTCAGTTGCCCAAACTGTCAAGACGCGGAGGTGAATGGCCGTGGGCGAAGTGCATGTGGTGAGCGTCCGGGAGCTGGCCGAATACGCCTGCGCCTCCGGCAGCATCGTCTCGGGAGCGGCCATGGCCCGGCGCATGCGCGAGGGGCGGGAGGGACATCTCGCCGTGCAGCGGGAGCTTCCCGACGGCTGGTGCGCGGAGGTGAGCGCGTCGCTGGACGTGGAGATCGAGGGCGTGGCGCTGCGGGTGCAGGGCCGGGCGGATGCGCTGCGCGTCAAGGACGGCTGCGTGGAGGTCTGCGAGATCAAGACCACGCGGATTTCTCCGCTGGAGGTCTGCCAGGACGACTACCCCGCCCATTGGGCGCAGGCGGAAATCTACGCCCACATGTTCTGTGTACAAACAGACTGTGGTCGGTCTGAGCTCACGCTGCTCTACCGGGGCACGCGCGGCGGCGAGCAGCGCTTCCGGCGGCGCTTCGACGCGGACGAGCTGGCGGAGCACTTTCTGGGCTACGCACGGCCCTACGCGCTGTGGCTGAAGGAGGCGGATCGCTGGAGGGACGGTTCGGAGCCCACGCTGGCGAGCCTGCGCTTCCCCTACGAGACCTACCGCGACGGCCAGCGGGAGATGGCGAAGTGCGTCTTTCGCGCCTTCTCCCAGGGCGCGCGGGCGCTGATTGAAGCGCCCACAGGCATCGGCAAGACCGCGGCCTCCCTCTACGGCGCGCTGCGGGCGCTGGGCGCGGGCAAGGTAAGCTCTGTGTTCTACCTGACCGCGCGCACCACGGGCCGCCGCACCGCCGAGGACGCGCTGGCGCGCATGCGCGCCGGCGGGCTACGGCTGCGCTCGGTGACGATCACCGCCAAGGAGAAGGTGTGCTTCCTGCAAAAAACAGACTGCAGTCTGTGTCCCTATGGCGACGGCTACTTCGACCGCCGCCGGGACGCGCTGCGCGCGGCCATGGGCCGGGAGGTCTTCGGCCCGGAGGAGATCGAGGCGCTGGCGCGGGAGCATGAGATTTGTCCCTTCGAGCTCTCGCTGGATCTGACGCAGATCGCGGACGTGGTGATCTGCGACTACAACTACGTGTTTGATCCCCGCGTGCGGCTCAAGCGCCACTTTGAAAAGAAGAGCCGCGCGGGGCTGCTGATCGACGAGGCCCACAACCTGCCCGACCGCGCCCGGGAGATGTACTCCGCCGAGCTGTCCGGCGCGCGGGTGCGCGAATTGCACGCCCGCGTCGCGGAGCGCTTCGGCGAGCGCGATCCGCTGGCGCGCTCGCTGGCCGCGCTTCGCGCGGCGCTGACGGCGCCGGACGCGGAGTACGACGCCCGGCGCGAGCCGCCGGAGGCGCTCGCGCGCGCGGCGGCCGATTTCGCGGAGGAGGCGGAGCGCCTGCGCGTAAGCGAGGAGGAGCTGGTGGATCTGATGCTCGACTGCGGCTGGTTCGCCCGCGTGGCGAAGCGCTTCGAAGAGGACGCCTACCGGGCGCTGATCCGCCCCGAGGGTGCGGAGGAAACGATCTCGGTGAAGCTGTGGTGCTTCGCACCGGAGAAGTACATCGACCGGACGTTCTCCCGGGTGGGCGGCGCGGCGCTGTTCTCGGCGACGCTCGCGCCCATGGACTTCTACGCCCGCCTGCTGGCCGTTCCCGACCGAAGTCGGTGGCTGCGGTTGGAATCGCCCTTCCCGCAGGACAATCTGTTCGTGGCGCGGCTGCCGGTGCCGGTGCGCTTTCGGGATCGCAGCGAGAGCATGGAGCGCGTCGTGCGGGCGATTCACGCCATGGCGGAGGCTCACCCGGGCAACTATCTGGCCTGCTTCCCCTCGCACGCATATCTGGAACAGGCGTACAAATACTATCGAACGCGCTTTCCCGACGCGCGCGCCGTGCGGCAGGACGCGCGCATGAGCGAGGAGCGGCGGCGGCAGTTTCTGGCGCGATTTGAGGCGGGGCCGGCCGCGTCGATGACGGCGTTCATCGTTCTGGGCGGCGTGTTTTCCGAGGGCGTTGACCTGCCGGACGACCGGCTCTCGGGCGCGGCAATCGTCACCACGGGCATCCCGCATGTGAGCGCGGAGGCCGAGCTGCTGCGCGAGATCTACGACGACGGCTTCGAGGGCGGCACCGACGCGGCCTACACCTATCCGGGCTTCCGCCGCGTGCTGCAGGCGGCGGGCCGCGTGATTCGCACGGAGACCGACCGCGGCGTCGTGCTGCTGATCGACGACCGCTACGGCGCGGAAAAGTACCTGGAACTGATGCCGCCGCACTGGCGGGTGCGCAAAATCACCAGCATGAGCGGACTCAACCGTCAGTTGCATTCCTTCTGGAGCGGCAAAATGGATTGAAAAGCGGAAAAAAATTTGATATAATGGCGCTCGGGAGTGTGAAAAATCGCCATGGCTAGGACATACAATGGAAGGTTTCACGTGCCGGAGGAGCCGAAGGTCGGAACGGGCTGGCTGATCGCGGGGTTGGTGATGATCCCCACCTGGCCGTCGTTCTTCACGCTGGTCGCGAGCATTGGCTGCTTCATCAAGTACGGCAAACAGGTGCGCGAACACCGCCTGTATGAGCGCTTTCACGACTACTGCGCGGTGATCGGCATGCGGGGACGCGTGTCGGTGAAGGAGCTCAAGAACGCATCCCCCTCGGGCACCGGCATGGGAGACGTGCGCAGGAACCTGCAGCAGATGATCTCCCGCGGCTACTTCGGCGACGAGGCGTACATTGATCTGGCCCGCAACGAGCTGGTGCTCTCGGACGCGCGGCGATCCGGCGGCGCGCAGAGCGCGGAGGTGCCCCGCGAGGAGGGCGGCCGCGGCTGGATGGACATGCTGTTCGACGCGCTGAACGCGCTGCGTCTGGAGAACGTGTTCCAGGGCGAAGTGCACGAGGACGACTTCGCCTACCACGCGCGCCCGGGAGACTACGACTACAAGGAGGTCTCCTACGAAGCGAAGCCCTCCAAGCCGCAGGCCAAGGCCCAGCCGCAAACTGAAACTCAGTCAAAGACCGAACCGGCAAAGCCCAAACCCGCGCCCAAGCCCACGAAGCGCACGTACGCGGAGGAGCTGGAGCGCACGCTGAACGAACTGTATCAGCTCAACGTGCAGATCGAGGACGAGGCCGTATCCCATCGCATCGACCGCATCGGCACGCTGACGGCGGGCATCTTCCGCGCGGTGATCGAAAAGCCCGAGCGGGAGCAGGACGTGCGCAAGTTCATGAACTATTATCTGCCCACGACGCTCAAACTGCTGCGCAGCTACGATATGCTGGAGGAGCAGAGTTACCAGAGCGAAAACATCGTGCAGAGCCGCAGAAAGATCGAGGAGATTCTGGACACGCTGATCGCGGCCTACGAGAAGCTGCTCGACCGGCTGTTCCGCAACGACGCGCTGGACATCGCCACGGACATCGACGTGCTGGAAATGATGATGGCGCAGGACGGACTGTCCATGAACGGAGGCGCCGGGCAGGGCCTGAAGCTCTGACGGAGGCGAAAGTCAGCGCAATCATAAACATCCCCGCGCAAAAGCGCGGGGATGTTTATGTCGCATGGATTCAGCGTTCGCCGGCGCCGCTGTGGAGGTAGCATTGGAACTCGGCGCTCGCCACGCCGTCCACGATTTCGTATCCGACGTCCGTCTGCGCCGCGGCCACGGCCTGCTGCGTGGCCTCGTTGAAGGTGCCGATGCTGTCCTCCACGCCGGAGCGCTTCAGATAGCCCAGCTCCCACAGGCGGCGCTGGAGGTAGGTCACGTCGTCGCCCGCATCGCCCAGGGCCAGCTTGCGGAAGGGCTGCACCTGCTCGTAGAAGCGCTCCCCGTTGCGCGGGGCGGCACTGGAGTAGATGAGCAGCTGCAAGTCCGGCGAGGCCGCGCCATCCGGTTCGCGTCCGATGGCTGTCTGGAAGGCGGACACGGCGCGCTGGGTCAGGCTGTCGAAGGAGCCGGTCGCGGAGGGCGCATAGCCCAGCTCGCTCAGGCGGGTTTGGAGGCGAAGCACCGCGTCCCCGCTGCTGCCGGTGGACAGCGTCTCGAGCTGCCGCGCCCCCTCCACTCCCGCGGAGCTCTCCGGCGAGGGAGACGCCTCGGGTTCGTAGGAAGGCGCGAGCGTCGCGGAGGCGACGGTCTCGCCGTCGATGTTCAGTGCGAAGGAAGAGTAGAGCACCGCCTGCAGATACGCGCTGGCCACCCCGGTCTCCTCCAGACCGTTGGCGTGCTGGAACAGGCGGATCGACGCCGAGGTCGCCGCGCCGTACATGCCGTTGGGCGTGCCCACGGCGAAGCCGAGCTCCACCAGCCGCTCCTGCAGCCGCTGCACCTCCTCGCCGCTGGATCCCTCGATCAGGTTGGAATAGCCGCCGGCCAGCGTCTCGAAAGGCGGCGCGTCGCTGGAGAGCAGCCGCACCAGCACGTCGTTGCTCAGCGAACTGGAGGGGAGCTGGCCGCAGGCCTCCGAGAAGAGGCGGATGGCCACCTGCGTGGGCGCGTCCTGCTTGCCGGTAGGCTCTCCGGAGAGATAGCCCAGCCGGATCAGCCGCCGCTGGATCTCCGCCACGGACTCCTCGTTCATGATGGTCAGCGAATCGCTGGCGTTGACGTTTTCCTCCGGCGCGTTTCCGTAGGGGCGCGCGGTATCGGAGTAGAGCTCGCGCTGCAGCGCGACGCTGGCGACGTCGCTGGCGCTCAGGCCATAAGCCTCGTAGAACAGCATGATGGCGTTGGCGGTCTCGTTGTCAAATATGCCGGTCAGACTGGTAATGGGATAGTTCAGGTTGCGCAGGCGCTGCTGCAGCGCGTACACCGCGCTGCCCACATCGCCGCGCTGCAGCTCGCGGTACTGGGCGATGACGGCGTTGTTGTACTCCTCGCTGCCATAGACCAGCGCGTCCTGGCTGAACAGCCGGGCCTGCAGATCCGCCGTGGCCACGCCGGTCTGCATCGTGCCATAGGTCTGCTCGAAGCGGCGCACGGCGGATTCCGTATTGGCGTCAAACACGCCCGAAACGCCGTCGCTGTAGTAGCCCAATTCCTGCAGGCGCGTCTGCAGCGCCTGCACCGCGAGGCCCGTATTGCCCAGGCGGAGGGAATTATAGTTGGAATTCTGGCCGGAATCGGACTGCGCGTCGCCCTGTAGAATGGACGCGGAATCGTTCACCGTGACGCCGCCCTCGGAATCGATGACCAGCGCCTGGGCCTGCTCCTGCTCCATGGGCGCCGGCTCGACGGTGGCGTAGGGCAGCGCGATGTCGATGCTGAAATCTGCCTCGGCGTTGACCGCGTCCTCGTCGACGCGCACGCCGCAGCCGCCCAAAAGGGCGCACAACAGGCAGAGCGTCGCAACCCACGCAATTTTCCTTGGCATTGGTATACCTCCGAAGCAAATTGAAAGGGCGCTCGCGCGGCGCCGCTTTCCCCAAGTTCTCACTTTATATTTTATCGCAACTTCTTCGGAAACACAAGCGGCTTTCCCGCGTTCATGGACTTATTACATTTTCTTCCAGTTTCATGGCATAGACGCTCACACCGTCCCGGTCGTAGACGAGATCGCAGTTATTCTGAAACCAGTCCTCATCCGCGAAGTGGGCATAGCGCTCTTCATCGGAGATGTAGACGTAATCCACGCCGTATTCGGCAAACAGCGCCGCGCTGGACGCGGGATTGGCGAGCATCTGCTCCTCCGCCGCACGCTGGGCGGAGTAATCGACGCCGTGGAAGTAGAGGTAACTGTCCGTGCCGCAGACGATGTGCCGGCCTGCAAGCACGGCGGGGGCGTTGTTATGCTGACTTCCGGTGAGAAACACCGCGTCCATGGGCAGGTTTGCGTCAATGAATTCGGCTGCTTCCACTTCCGGTGCGCTGAAAAGCTGGTAGTCGGACACTGCCTCCCGTGCCAGCGAGAGCGAGCCGGAGAGCGTGGACGCCGCGATAAACAGCGCTGCGAACAGCGCGCGCCCCCGCACTCCCCTCAGCCTCTTCCACAGTCGGTTCAAATACAGCGCCGCGATGGGGAGCATCACCATATAAGCCACGTAGAACAGCTTGTTGTTGTCGTACTCATTGGGCTGAAACTGAATCAGCTCCGCCGCGCCATAGATCACCAGCGCGCCCAGCGCCAGCGAGCGTCGCAGCGAACCCTTCCGCATCGAGAGCGCAGCGGGAACCATCACGATATAGACCGGCCCGACGTTCTTGATCCAGAACCAAAAGTATTCGTCAATCAGCCGTCCGTTGCCCTGATTGTTGACCCAGTTGAAGCGGAAGCCCAGGCTGCCGCCGCCGACGGTCTGCGGAAAGGTCCAGATCAGCAGCTGCGGCAGCGCGATCGCCAGCGCCAGCAGTCCGTAGGCGAGATAGCACCGGAACGTGCGCGAACGTCGCTCGCGCGGCGCGACCGCGATCTGATGCGCCGCGACGCCGGCGCTCAGCAGACCCAGCGCAAAGAACGAGTGGGTGTGCACCATTGGCATGAAGCCCGCCCAGACGCCCAGCAACGCGAAGCGTGCGACGGAGCGCCCCCGCGCGGCGTCCACGAGCATGTACAGCGCCGGCAGCAGCATCGTCCATCCGGTCAACAGCGTGCGCTGGGGGATCATCATGTCACAGATCACGTTCACCCAGCGCAGATTGAGATCCGGCATGTTGGTGGGTGTCCTGTAGAAACCGGTGAACACGTCCCTGAGCGCAAGATCGCTGCGGAACACGCCGTCGAAGGTGTAGAGAAAGCCCAGGCCGCCGTTGATGAACATCAGCACGTAGGCCAACGCCACCACGGATTTCTTGTGCGTGAGCTCCCACACGAAGAGGATGAACCCCACGTAGACGAGCGCCATCATCAGCGTTCCCGTCAGCGCGAAGGAGAGCGCGAGGCCGCTGCCGAGCAGCAGCATCGAGGTGACCATGGCGTCGCCGAGGAAGGGATAGCCCAGCAGCGTCCCGGGCAGGATGGAATAGTCCGGCGGGAAAGAGGCGTTGCGCAGACTGGTCGCGATGCCCAAATGCAGGCAGAGATCGCCGTAGGTGGATTGCCCCACGTGCAGCGCGCCGCCCACATCCCGCAATGTATGGGTGTACTGAAGGTATGCGGAAAACAGCGTCAGCGGCAGGACGAGCGCGAGCAGAAACCAGGGTGGGATTTCTCCGCAAAAGCGCCCAGCATTGCGCGGGCGTTTCCGGCCGCACCAATATAGCGCAATGGCGCCCGCGGCGGCGCATCCCAGACCCAGAAGCTGCGCCGCACGCGTGAATTTCAACCAAAACGCGAAGAGCGCGGGCAGCCACATCATCAGCAGCAGTCCGAGGCACAATCCGAGCCACAACCGAATCAATCCCGGCTTCTTTGCAAATGCAACATCGGCAATGACTGCGCCACAGAACAAAAAGCCGCACAGCAGCAGTATTCCGCCCATAGCTCCTCCATGTACATGAACCTTCATTTCATTATAGCATTGCGGACGTACATTTGTAAAGCGCCCGTCCGGGGCCTCACAAATATTTCATACCTTCGCTGAAATATTACAGGAATGCGACGATTTTCAGGCTATGCAGTGAATATTGTTGAACTTTGTCGCCGCTTGGTATACAATAGAGAATAGTGAAGTACTGAACTAGGAGGATGCTCCGTGAACGGATACAAAAAATGGATCGCACTCCTCGCAGCGATGCTGGCGATGGCGCTCTGCATGACCGCCTGGGCCGAGGAAATTTCCACCACCGTGACGATGCGCGTCTCCCGGTCCACTCGCAGCGCCATTGTAAATGTGGGCGAGGATCTCTCGCTCGAGGTTGCCATCGAGGGACCCGTGCCCGCCGGATATCAGTGGTTCTTTGAGGGAACGGCCATTCCCGGCGCGAATGAGCGGGTGTACAACATCGTCAATGCGCAGACGGACGACAGCGGCGTCTACCGCCTGGAGGCCTACGGAGACGACGGGCAGATGCTGGTCAGCATGGACATCAGCGCGCGCGTGATCGACGACGTTCTCCCCAAGGCCGGTGACGATTCCCTGCCGCTGGGCGCGGCCGCGGCGGCGTTCGCGATGGCGGCGGGCGCAATGGCGCTGGCACTGCGCCGGAGGATACAGGCCTGATTTCTGAAACGCTTGATTTGCGGCGGCCCGCATGTGCAGGCCGCCGCTTTTTTCGAAACAATCGATTTGGATCCAATCATTTTATACGGTTCGGAGGCTGCGAGTTTCATGGCGAAACCCTTTGAATTTGAACTGCTGCACGTGTGCAAGCAGACCGGCGCGCGCCGGGGACGCCTGCACACGCCCCACGGCGTGATCGAGACGCCCATCTTCATGCCGGTGGGCACGCAGGCCAGCGTAAAGACCATGTCCCCGGATGAATTGAAGGACTGCGGCGCGCAGATCATCCTCTCCAACACCTACCACCTGCACCTCCGTCCCGGCGAGGAGTTGGTACAGAAGGCCGGCGGACTGCACTCCTTCATGAGCTGGGATCGCCCGATTCTCACCGACAGCGGCGGATTCCAGGTGTTCTCGCTGGCGGATCTGCGCAAGCTCACGGACGCGGGTGTGGAGTTCCGCTCGCACCTGGATGGAAGCCGGCAGTTCATCTCCCCGGAGATCTCCATCGGCATTCAGGAGGCGCTGGGCTCGGACATCGCGATGCAGTTCGACGAGTGCTCCCCCTACCCCTGCGACTACACGCGCGCCAGGGACGCGATGCACCGCACGCTGCGCTGGCTGGAGCGCTGCATGAAGGCCAAGACGCGGGAGGATCAGGCGCTGTTTGGCATCGTGCAGGGCGCGTTCTACAGCGATCTGCGCATCGAGAGCGCGAAGGAGACGGCCAAGCTCGATCTGCCGGGCTTCGGCATCGGCGGGCTCTCCGTGGGCGAGCCCAAGGAGGTCATGTACGAGATGCTGGAGAAGATGATGCCCTTCATGCCGGAGGGCAAGCCGCGCTACCTGATGGGCGTGGGCTCGCCGGACTGCCTGATCGAGGGCGTGCTGCGGGGCATCGACATGTTCGACTGCGTGCTGGCCACCCGCGTGGCCCGAAACGGCACGGTGTTCACCCACGACGGCCGGCTGGTGGTGCGCAACGCGAAGTACGCCGAGGACTTCACCCCGCTGGACGCAGACTGCGACTGCTACGCCTGCAAGAACTTCACCCGAGGCTACATCCGCCACCTGTTCAAGGCGGGCGAGATCCTGGCGCTGCGGCTCAACAGCATCCACAACATCTACTTTCTGACGCACATGATGGCGGAGATGCGCGATGCCATCGAAGCTGATTCGCTGCTGGATTGGGCCAACGAATTCTACGCGCGCCACGGCCGCGGCAACTGGTGATGTTAAATTTAGGGATTTTATCCAGAATATGCGCAGCTTTGCATTGTAATGTGCGCAAATTTTGGGTATAATGGAGAAAGTACACAGAGAAAAAGGAGCGTAATCACATGAATCTGTTCAATATGAGCGCGATCGCCGAGACCGCCGCCACGGAAAACGCGATTCCCACCAACGCCGCGGCGGGCGGAATGCTCTCCTCCATCATCATGATCGTTGTGATGGTCGCCGTGTTCTATTTCCTGCTGATCCGTCCGCAGCGCAAGAAGGACAAGGCCGTCAAGGACATGCTCGCCGCCCTCAAGACCGGCGACCGCATCTGCACCATCGGCGGCTTCTACGGCACGATCATCGCCATGAAGGAGGACACCGTCACGCTGAGCATGGGCTCGCTGGAGAACACGGTCGTCATCGCCCGCTGGGCCATCCGCTCGGTGGAGAATGTCGCGACCGAAAATGACAGCTCCATGCCCGAGGTGTAACCCATTTCAAAGGCAACGGGCGCGGCGCCCGTCGAAAAAGGCTCCGTCTCATAGGCGTTTCCGTGAAACCGCCCGAGACGGGGCCTTTTTGTCGCAGTGCACGAAGCGCTTTCCTATCGATTTCCAAGCGCAAGGCGCTTCCGTACTGCCTCGCGTGAAATCCTGGCCGCGCTGCCGATTCTCTCTGCCCTGCGCTTCTTATTTCTCCTTCCGCTGTGCGCTGCGCCGCCGGAGCATCTGCTGGCGCCTGCGCTCGCGGGCACGGTCGTCCCGGATCAACAGCACCGCGTTGACGATCGTCAATACGCACAGCAAAAACAGCAATCCTTTCGTGATGTCGTTGTCGATGAAGGACATCGCCGAATTTACGCGGTCGATGAAGAAGAACACGAAGTACATCATCGACAGTATGATCGCCGCATGAGGCAGCAATTTTCTCAGCATTTTCGTCCTCCTCCCCTCACGGCTCCACGATGCCGATCACGTCCGTGCTCATGCGGCCGCCGTCCGCGGGCTCGTTCACGATCGCGCCGCTGTATATCATCTCCGAGGTCTTTCCTCCGTCCAGATTGTAGGCGCGCACGCAGCCCAAATTCTGCATCAGCTTCGACAGATTTTGGAGCGTCAGCCCCTTCGAATCGTCCGAACGCCCGTCCACCACTACGAAGCAGTAGTGCCCCGGCTCGAAGTAGCCGATGGCCGTGCGCGGATTGCGCGGGTTCACGTCCGAATTGAACTCCTCCATGCTCTGGCCGTTCGCGTCGAGCAGCATCGGCCCAAAATTCCAGATCTGATACGCTCCCCGCGCCACGGCCGCGTCCACGTCGAACGCCTCGGGCGAGCAGGTCTCCATCGTGCCGTCCCAGTAGAGCACGCAAATGTCGCGCTTGAGCTTTTCCCCGCTGCGGTAGAGCGTCCCGTTGCGCAGCACGATGCCGTCGCTGCGGCCGCCATAGTAGTCTCCGTTCACACCCGCGATAGCACCCATTCGGGCCAGCGTATTCGAAACCAGCTCGTACCTGCCGCGCCCGAATTCATCGTTGGCAAAGCCCGTCTGGAAGCTGGAAATATCCCGGAGGTAGAACTCCATCACATAAAAGCGAACGTTCTCGTGATTGTAGGGCGTAACCGTCAGATTGATATTCGCGCTGCGGTAGAGCTCGGACGTCTGTTCCACCTCACCACCGGTGAACTTGTCCGCGAATTTCGCGCCAAAATAGCCCTCCGGCTCCGTCGCGGCCGGTTCAACCTGCGCTTCCGATTCGGTTGCCTGCGCCTCCTCACCGGCCGCCAGCGCATCCGCCGCCTGCTCCGGCAGGATCGGGACCTCCGTCGCGGTCGCCGCGGTCTGCGTTCCGCCTCGCTGGGAGCGAACACCCACGGCCTGTTCGTGGCGCGGCAACACGTGGTGAAACAGGGCGAACACGTTCAGCGCCACCGCGAACACCAGCACATCGGCGGTGACCAACACCCATACAGGCAGCGGCCTGCGCCTCAGCTGCGCGCGCAGCCAGCCCCCTCCGCGCCGGGGCGCGGACTTCTTTTGTGCGCTCATGCGTTCCTCCCCTTTCCTCGATACACGAATTTGCCCTGCACGGTGAAGCTCACGGTGAACAGCAGCAGCTCCACCAACAGCTTCGCCAGGGGCAGCGGCCAACCGAGCGCGATGGTCAGCAGATGCATCAGCGCATAGTTCACCGTCAGGATGCAGGCGGCCAGCGCGGCGTACTTCGCCAGCGCCCGGCCGAGCGTCTCGTCCCCCTTAAACACCACGCTGCGATTGACGCAGAAGTTCACCGTGGCGCTCACCAGCCGCGCGCCCACCACGCTCACCGCCAATGAAGCGGCGGGCGCGAGTCCGCGCGTCAGCGCGCTGATCGAAAGCACCAGTATGTAGTCGATCGCCGCCGCCAGCAGCGAGGACATTCCAAACTTGAGGATGCACAGATAGATCTTCAGCGAATCCCGAAAGGGATGGAAGTGAGAGGAACTGTTCTCGTTCAGATATACCGTCTGGATGGGCAGTTCCACAAATTCCATGCCGGACTGCGCCGCTTCCAGAAGCACGTTCGTCTCGTATTCGTACCGCTCGCCCGGCACGTTCACAAAGCGCTCCATCGCGGCGCGCCCGAAGGCGCGCAGGCCGGTCTGCGTATCGTATATCTTGCGCCCGCTGGCCACTGCGAACACCCGGCGAGTGATCGCGTTCCCCCAGCGGCTGCGCAGCGGCACGTTGCCGTCGAAGCGGCGGCCGCCCAGCACAAGCGCGTTCGGCCGCGAAAGCGCCGCATCGCGCACGCGCAATATGTCCTCGTAGCGATGCTGGCCGTCGGCATCCGCAGTGATCGCGAGATCGCACTCCGGCAGCTCGTTCAGCGCATAGCGGATGGCGTCCTTGATCGCGACGCCCTTGCCAAGATTCACCTCGTGGCGCAGCAGCGCCGCGTCGTTCGACGCCGCCTCGAAGATTTCGTCAAACGCCGGACCGCTTCCGTCGTCCACCACCACCGGCTGAAAATCCGCGTCGTCCCGGAAGCGCGCGAGCAGCTCCAGTAGCTCCATTCCGGGCCGGTACGCGGGAATGATCAGCGCCGTCTTCATCCAACTCTCCCTTCCCCGCACGCGCGAGTGGTCGTACTGGCCATATGCTTTCTTCATTATATGCCCAATATGTAAAATCACTGTTGCGTGCCGCATGCGATTGCGTCAATTTCACAGATAAATCGACGTTTCAAACGGCTCAAATCGGTCATAATAAGCGCAAACGCGAATTGGAGGGAAAACCATGACCATCGGCATGATACTTCTGATCATTACGGCCATCCTGATTCTGCTGGGCGCGGGCCAGCGCGTGCTGGACCGGCTGCACCTGAGCGACAAGGCGGCGCTCTTGTTCATCGCGCTGATCATCGGCCTGGGCTTCGTGCCCGACGTGCGCGTCACCGATCTGTTCGCCTTCAACCTGGGTGGCGCGCTGATTCCGCTGGCGCTGTGCGTCTACCTCTTCTTCCAGGCGGATACCGCCTGGGAGAAGTGGCGCTCCATTCTGGCCTCGCTGGTGACGGGCGCGGCGATCTTTGCCATCGGACGCTTCGCTCCGGACGAACCCGAA
The DNA here is from genome assembly GCA_947596085.1 of uncultured Clostridia bacterium. Taxonomy (GTDB): domain Bacteria; phylum Bacillota; class Clostridia; order Christensenellales; family Aristaeellaceae; genus SFTH01. The sequence continues at coordinate 26,060 of CANQEW010000030.1, forward strand.
GCCATGCGCTTCGATCCCATCCTGCTCTACGGCCTGGCCGCCGGCCTGATCGCCTATATCTTCGGCCGCTCCCGCCGCTGTGCGTTCATTGCGGGCGTGATGGGCATGATGCTCTCTGACGTTGCCAACGCGGCCTATATCTGGAGCCGGGGCATCCCGCAGGAGTTCGTGCTGGGCGGCGCCGGCGCGGCGGATGCCATCGTGATCTCGGGACTGCTTGCCGTGCTGCTGGCGGAATTGCTGGGAGAGGTGATCGAGCGCATGAAGCGCGGCACGCGGCCGCCCGTGCGCACGTTCCGCGACGGAGAATTTGCAAAGGAGGAAAAGTTCTGATGAAGCGCTGGATCGCCGGCCTCTGCGCCGCGCTCATGCTGATCCTTTCCTCCGGCGCGCTCGCCGAGAACGACGGGGACTGCGTCTATACGCTGCTCGACGCCGACGGCAACCGGCTCACGCGGCGCGCCGGGCGCATGTACGAGGGCGACGAGTACATCTCCGGCGACGACAAGCTCTACCGCGTCGCCTTCGTGGACGACGCGGCCTGCACCGCCACCGCGGAATATCTCGGCCCCGCGACGCTGGACGAGGAGGCCTTCGCCTCCTTCGTCGCGCGCGCCGAGGAGAAGGACGACAAAAAGCTGATCTGCATGTACTCCACCCACTCCGATGAATCCTACGTGCCCAGCGACGGCGCGTCCTCGCTGTGGAAGAACGCGGGCATCTACGACGTGGGCGGCGCGCTCAAGGAGAACCTGGAGAAGCGCGGCATCACCGTGGAATACTCGGATAGGACCTTTCTGCCCCACGACGCGGACGCCTACAACCGCTCCCGCTCCACCGTTGAGGAATACGTGAAGCAGGCGCCCGACGCCATCATCGACATCCACCGCGACGGCGTGGACGCGGACGAATACGAGACCGAGGTGGACGGCGAGGACACCAGCATGGTGCGGCTGTTCGTGGGGCGCTCGAACCAGAACGCCGCTGAGAACAAGGCCTTCGCCCAGCGGCTGAAGGCGGCGGCGGACAAGGCGTATCCGGGATTGGTGAAGGACATCTTCATCGGCCGGGGCAACTACAACCAGGAGCTGTATCCGCAGGCCATCCTGCTGGAGTTCGGCACCTATGAGATCGAAAAGGAGAAAGCCATTTCGGCCACCGACTATATGGCCGAGGTGATCGACGACGTGCTCTACGGCCCCAGCGCAAAGGCCTCCACCGGCGAGCGCGACGGCGCGGCGGCGAAGGGCATCACCTGGGCCATCGTGCTGGCGCTGATCGGCGCGGCGATCTACGCGCTGGCCGCCACGGGCAGGCTCGGCGATATGTGGAAGAAGCTGGGTCGCGGCGCGCGGGAAATGACCGCGGGCCTGTTCGGGAGGAAATAATCATCCCCCGTTTTCACGTGTGGGCAAAATCCTGGAATACCAACTATGCCCTCGCAGGCGCATTGACTGTCTGGCGTCTGCGCAGGGCTCGTTACTCACCTTCCGCTTGAACGGGTTTCCTTCTTACTTGCCACCCTTAAAAGGGCCCTCGTCTTTGTCAATATCGTTGGCTGTTCTTCCATCTTATCTGGTGCTCAAATAGCTGGTTCGGTTGCCCCATTTCGCATATTTGCATCATTTCCAAACTACGCATGCCCATTTTCGAAAACAGAGCACTGTATTATTGGCTCTTCAAATTTGTTGAGAAAACTCCCGATCCAAAGGCCAAGGCTTCGGCCGAATCAAAAACTCGGCCGAGGCGCACTCGGCAGCGCAAACCAGAAGCGGCTGCCTTCCCCCGGAGCGCTCTCCACGCCGTATTGCGCGCCATGCATCTCCAGGATCTCCTTGCATATGGCGAGGCCGAGGCCGGAGCCCTTCTTGTTGCGCTTCCTCTGCCCGGCGCGGAAGTAGCGCTCCCAGACATAGGGTAGATCCCGCGCAGGAATGCCCTCGCCGTGGTCGCGGACCTCCACGCGGACGTCCTCACCCTGAAGACGCGCGGTCAATTCGACCGTCCGATCCTCCCCGGCGTGGGTCAGCGCGTTGTCGAGCAGGTTGTACAATATGCGTTCCAGCTGCTTTTCATCGCCGCTTACCCAGAGTTCCGGCTCAATCGCCTTCCGGATGACGTATTCTTCCTGCGCGCACATCGGCGCGAACTGTCCGGCGACGTACTCTGCCAGCTGGCTCAGGTTCACGGGCTGGAAGTTCATCGCGGTGCGCCCGTGCTCAAAGCTCGCGATGTCCAGCATGTCGTTTACGATCGCCGTCAGCCGCTCCGATTCGCGGATGATGACGGCGAGGTCCTCCTCGCGCTTCTCCGCGTCGCTCCAGCTGATGTCGCGCACCACCTCGGCGCAGCCCCGGATCAGGGTCAGCGGCGTGCGCAGGTCGTGGGAGACGTTCGCCAGAAACTCCCGCTGCGCGTTTCTCGCCTGCGTGATGTCCTGCGCGGCCTGCTCCAGATCGTCCGCCAGGCCGTCCAGCTCCGCCGAATAGCCCCGGCTCTGGGTACCGTCGAACTCGCCCCGCGCCAGATTCCCAGCCTGGCGCGACAGTGCCTCCACCGGCGCGGTCAGACGCCTGGCCAGAATCCAAGCCAGCGCGAAGGAGAGCAGCAGCGCGCTCGCCGTGACCCACAACAGCTGCGTTCGGAGGATCGCCACCGTGGAACCCACCGCCCGCAGCGGCGTGCTGATGTAGACGATTTGCTCCCCCATTGCAAAGCCATGGACGTAGGTGGAGCCATTCTCGCTGCGCTGGGATATGCTGAGCGTTTCGTCCGCCAGGATCACCTCCAGGAACGCGGGATAATCGTCCGGCAGATTCAGGTAATGCTGCTGCCCCTCCTGCCAGCTCTGCTGTCCGTGCGCCACCGCGTAGGGATTCTCCGAGCTCTCGCTCCCCTGCCAGTCGTGCTCGGGGACGTCGTAGAGCTCGTGGTGCTCGTCCGCGCTGTAGAGCAACTCGCCCTGCCGATCGGTGATGAAGATCAGCAGCGAATTGTCCTGCGCCAGATCGTCCAGCCAATCCTGGAAGCCATCGTCCTGTTCCTTTTCGGCGATTGCGGAAGCTGCGCGCTTCACCGTGCGAATGACCATGCCCTCGTAGGCGCTCTGCAAAAGCACCGTCTGCATCAGCCACAGCGCCGCCAGCAGCACGGCGGCGAAGGCGGCGAAGTAGCGCCACAGTCTTCTGCCAAAGGAAACGGGCTTACGAGACTTCAAACTTATATCCCACCCCTCGGATCGTCTGGATGTACTCCCGGCACGCGCCCAGCTTGCCGCGCAGCATCTTGATCTGCCAGTCCGCCGTGCGGTCCTCTCCCACGTAGTCGTAGCCCCACACCGCGCGCAGAAGCTGCTCCCGCGTAAGCGCGATGCCCCGGTTCTCGGCGAGATACAGAAGCAGCGCGTACTCCTTCGCGGTCATGGGAACGGGCGCGCCGTCCACTTCGACCACGTGCCCCGCGCGGTCGATCTTCAGCCTGCCGAGCGCCAGCACACCGGTGGCGAGCTTCGGCGCGGAGGCGTGGCGCGTCAGGATGACCTTCAGCCGCGCCATCAGCTCGCGGGGCGAGAAGGGCTTGACCACGTAGTCGTCGATGCCCAGCTCGAAGCCGTAGAGCTTGTCCGCCTCGCTGCCCCGTGCGGAGAGCATCAGCGCCGGAATGTCCTTGGTCTTGCGGATCTCGCGGCAGGCGGTGAAGCCATCCATGCCGGGCATCATGACGTCCATCACCATCACGTCGAAGTCGCGCTCCCGGCACAGCGAAATGGCCTCCATGCCGTCGGAGGCCTCGGTGATGTCGTAATTTTCCAGCTCAGCGTAGCGGCGAATGATGGTGCGGATGTCCTTCTCATCGTCCACGATCAACAGGCGCGGCACGGCGCTTCACCTCCCAATTCAAAATGCGGACGCGGTGCAAGACCGCGCCCGTTCATATTCATTATATCACGAATTCAGGTAGGCGGCAATCGCGTCGGCCTGCTCCTGGGTGAGGATTCCGGCCTCGACCAGCTCGCTCACCTCGTCGCCGACGGCTCCGTCGGAGGACTTGCGGCTCTCGAACGCCTCGACACGCTCCTGGGGCGTCATTTCAGCGATGCCCTCGTAGATGGCGCTGATGTCCGCGTGCTTCTCCGCGGCATAGGCGGCGATCTTGTCGGCAGTCTCCTGGTCGATCACGCCGGCCTCGACCAGCGCGGCCACATCCAGCGCGGCCTCCATCGCGCCGCCATTTGCGTGCACGTCGGCATAGCCTCCCTTGTCGAACGCGGTGCCATGATTCTCCAGCTGCGCGTACACGCCGTGGCGGGCATCGTTCTCCTGCTGGCCCTTCTGGAAGCCGTAAGCTTCGGTTCCCTCCGCAAAGGCGACGCTGGCAAACAGGACGATGGCGACGAGCATACTCACAAAACGCTTCATAATGATGAATCTCCTTTCAAATAATTCCTTCTGAATGGAAGCGCGGGAATACGCTTCTCCTCCGCGCTTCCTTGAAACGAGATCATCATACCGCCCGCGTCTTTGAATTGCGTGTGCCTTCAGTGGAATCTGTGTGGAAATTCAATATGATGTGCGCTTCGCCATACAAAAAGCGCGGGCGGATATTCGCATCCGTCCGCGCTTTCTATTTTTCTTTTTTTCGTTACGCCGCCCAGGAGACCTCCGCCGGCTGGAGGTGCGCGATGTACATGTAGCCCACGTACTCGCCCTTGCGCACTTTCGCGCAGGTGCCGGAGATTTCGAGGAACTCGACGGTCGTTCCCTTCGCCACATACACGCGGCGGCTCTTCAGATCCGCCTTTTCGTAGACGCGCGTGCGCCGGCTGGCGGTCAGCGTCGTGCCCGCGGTCAGCGTCTTGAGATCATCCATCGACACATAGCCGGTGCGGGAGCCGTTCTTGATCACCGCGATGCCGCCGCCGTGCGCGACCACGTTCACCATCATCGCCTTCGGCGCCTCTCCGTAGCTCGCTTCGCGGTTCATGTCCCGATACACCGTGGCGCCCTCCTGAAGGATGCCCCATATATCCACCTTGGTCAAATTCTGGGTGGAGACAGTCTCCTCCGCCATCGCGGTCATCGGCGCGAGCGCCATGACGAGCACCATCAGAATCGCAAACCACTTTAAGCCTTTGTGCAAGTTCCTCATATCATTTCCTCCGGGGTTTTTGTCTAATTCAGTATACATTCCCGGAATTTTCCTGTCAAGGTTCTGGCGCGGGTTTCAATTTCTCTCTCGATTTTCGTCAAAAGGCCGTCAAATTTGCCCCACTCACCCGCCAGGCCGCGCCGGGGCGAATGCCCGCCAGGTCGCTCATATCCGTGCATGTGACCAGCGTCTGAATCCCGTCAAGGCGGTCGATCAGATGGCGGCGGCGGGAGGGATCGAGCTCGCTCATCACGTCGTCGAGCATCAGCACCGGCCACTCCCCCATCTCGGCGCGCATGACCGCGAGCTCCGACAATCGCAGCGACAGCGCCGCCGTGCGCTGCTGGCCCTGGCTGCCGTAGGCGCGCACCTCGCGCCCCTCCACCGCCAGAAGCACCTCGTCCCGGTGCGCGCCGACGGAGGTCGTGAGCCGGCGCACGTCCTGCTCCCGCGCACCGAACAGCGCCTCCATATTGCTTTGCGCGTCGTCTCCGGCGCTCACGCTGGGCCGGTAGCGCACGCTCAGCCGCTCGCGCCCGCCGGCGATCTCCCGGTAAGTCTCCTCGGCCGCGGCGGAGAGCCGCTCGATGTAGGCGCGGCGGTGGCGCATGAGCTCCGCGCCGGCGGCGGCGAGCTGCTCGTCCCAGGTATCCAGCGTGGAAAACAGGCTCGCGTTGACCGCCGCCGCGCGCAGCGCCTCGTTGCGCTGTTTCAGCGCGCGGTTGTAGCGCTGCAGGGCGTAGTAGTAGGCGGGCCGGATCTGGGAGAGCGTCATATCCACCATGCGGCGGCGCTCGGCGGGGCCATCCTTCACGGCGCGCAGATCCTCCGGGGAAAACAGCACGCCCGTCACGTGGCCCATCAGCTCGCCCGACCGCGCCGCTTCGCGCCCCGCGATCTTGATTTTGCGCTTGCCACCGGCGGGCAGGATGACCTCCACCTCGTGAGAGCCGTCGCTTCGCTCGGCGCGCACCCGCACGGAGGCGAAGTCCGCCTCCCAGCCGATCAGCTCCCGATCCTGCCGCGTGCGGTGGGACCGCCCGGTGCAGCAGAGAAACAGCGCCTCGAGCAGGTTGGTCTTGCCCTGGCCGTTGTCGCCCATGAGCACGTTGACCCCGGCGCAGGGCGCGAAGTCGCAGGATTCGTAGTTGCGGAAGTGATTCAGTTTTGCGCTCACAACGCGCATGAAATCGCTCCTTCGTCCAAAAGGGCACGGGGAATCCCCGTGCCCTGCGTTCAGTTCTGGTTTTTCTTGCGGGCCTCGATCTTCTTTCTCGCCTCGGTGCCCAGCACCTTCTTGCGCATGCGGATCGACTTCGGAGTGATCTCCACCAGCTCGTCGTCGTCGATGAACTCCATGGCCTCCTCCAGCGTGGGAATGCGCACGTTGGTGATCTTGAGCGCCTCCTCCGCGCCCGCCGCGTTGCGCATGGACGTGAGATGCTTCTTCTTGCAGACGTTGACGTCGATGTCGCCCTGGCGGGAGTTGCGGCCGACGATCATGCCGTTGTAGACCTTTACGCCCGAATCCACAAACAGCTCGCCGCGGTCCTGAATGTAGAACAGCGCATAGTTGGTGGTCACGCCGTCCTCCCAGGCCACCAGCGCGCCGGTATTGCGCGTCGGGATGTCGCCGCGGTAGGGCTGGTAGCTGTCGAACACGGCGCTCATCACGCCCTCGCCGCGGGTGTCGGTCAAAAA
>CANQEW010000031.1 GCA_947596085.1 uncultured Clostridia bacterium
GGGTAGCCCATGCAGGTGCCGCCGATGGTCAGGTCACCGCCGGGGTTGAAGCGCAGGCACAGCTTCTCCGGCAGGCCCGCGTACTTCTCCAGAAAGTCGATGTGCGTGATATCGTCCAGATTGATGATCGCGCCCAGCTTGCGGGCGTACTGGAACTCCTCCGGCCGGGTCTCGTTCGAGGAGAACATGATCTTTTCGCCGGAGAAGCCCGCGGCCTCAGCCAGCATCAGCTCCGGGATGGACGCGCAGTCCACGCCGCAGCCCTCCTCCTTGAGAATCTGGAGGATGAACGGATTCGGACAGGCCTTCACCGCGTAATACTCGCAGAAGCCGTCGTTCCAGGCGAAGGCCTCGTTGACGGCGCGGGCGGTCTTGCGAATTCCCGCCTCGTCGTAGAGATGGAAGGGAGTGGGATACTGGGCCACGATCTCCCGAAGCTTTTCATTGGTTACGAAGGGGCTCTTTTGCGCGTTCATCGTCAATCACCAAATTCTTTTTGTAGATGGGAAATATTTTAATCCCGGCGCGGAGCTTCCGTCAAGGGCGATTTCGTTGTATTTGCGCAGAATTCGAATTGTTTAACATTCACGCGTTGAACAAAAAGCGATTTTGTGTTAAAGTTAATTGGGTACTTATCGCCTGAGGAGGACGAATCTTGAATCTTTCGGAACGCATCGAGGCCCTTTTGATGAAGGTGCAGAAGCCGGTGCGATACATGGGCGGCGAGTATGGCGCCGCGATGAAGGACCCGGAAAGCGTGGACGTGCGCTACGCCTTCCTGTTCCCGGATACCTACGAGGTGGGCATGTCGCATCTGGGCATGCGCATCCTCTACCACATCCTGAACCGCCGCGAGGACGTGTGGTGCGAGCGCGTATTCACCCCCTGGGTGGATATGGCGGAGGAGATGCGCAAAAACGGCATTCCGCTGTTCTCGCTGGAGAGCCGCACGCCGGTGCGAAAGTTCGATCTGCTGGGAATCACGCTTCAGTACGAGATGAGCTACACCAACGTGCTGGAATCCCTCGACCTCGCCGGAATTCCGCTGCGGCGGGAGGACCGGGGGGAGGGCGATCCCTTCGTGATCTGCGGCGGTCCCTGCGCGTTCAACCCGGAGCCGCTCGCGCCGTTCGTGGACCTTTTTGCCATCGGCGACGGCGAGGAGGAGACGCTGGCCACCGTCGACGCGTACAAGGCCTGGCGCGCCAGCGGCGCGCCCCGGGAGGAATATCTCCGAATGGCCGCAAAGATTCCGGGAATCTACGTGCCGTCGCTGTACGACGCGTCTTATAATGAGGATGGCACGCTGAATTCCTTCGCGCCCAAGCCGGACGGCGGCGCGCCGGAGGTGGTGCGCAAGGCGCTGGTGAACGATCTCAACGCCGCGGACTACCCGGAGACGCTCATCGTGCCCTACGGCGAGATCGTGCACAACCGCATCATGCTGGAGATCTTTCGGGGCTGCACGCGCGGCTGCCGCTTCTGTCAGGCGGGCATGATCTACCGCCCGGTGCGCGAGCGCGGCAGGGAGCGGCTGATGGAGCTTGCCGAGAAGCTGGTGGCGAGCACCGGCTACGATGAGATTTCGCTGATGAGCCTGTCCAGCGGCGACTACTCCTGCCTGCCGGAACTGGCGCACGAGATGGTGGAGAAGTTCGCCCGCAAGCGGGTCAAGATTTCGCTGCCATCCCAGCGCATCGACGCTGTGCTGACCGATACGCTCCGCGAGACGCAGAAGGTGCGCAAGACCGCGCTGACGCTGGCCCCCGAGGCGGGCACCCAGCGCCTGCGCGACGTGATCAACAAGGGCGTGACCGAGGAGGATCTGGCGCGCAGCGTGACCGACGCCTTCGAGCAGGGCTGGTCGGCGGTGAAGCTCTACTTCATGATCGGCCTGCCCACCGAGACGGACGAGGACGTGCTGGGCATCGCGGAGCTCGCGCGCCTGGTGCGCCGCTGCTACTTCTCCGTGCCCAAGGAGAAGCGCGCGCCGGGCCTGCGCATCACGGTGAGCGCGTCGGTGTTTGTGCCCAAGCCCTTTACGCCCTTTCAGTGGTGCGGACAGTTGGAGAGCGGCGAGGTGATCCGCCGACAGAAGCTCTTGCGCGATGAACTGCGCACGATCAAGGGCGTGGACTTCAAGTATCACGCGCCGGACGTGAGCTACATCGAGGCCGTGTTCGCCCGCGGCGGCAGGAGGCTGGCGGACGTGTTGGAGCGCGCATGGAAGCTCGGCTGCCGCTTCGACGGCTGGTCGGATCAGTTCCGATACGACCTTTGGCTGCGGGCGTTCGAGGAGTGCGGCGTCGATCCGGACTTCTACGCGCTGCGCGATTTCGCTTTGGACGAGGCGCTCCCCTGGGATCACCTGGACGCGGGCGTGACGAAGGACTTTTTGCGGCGCGAGTGGGAGAAGGCCCAGAGCGGCGAGCGCACCCGGGACTGCCGGAAGGGCTGCGTGGGCTGCGGCATGAAGCGCTACGAGGGGGCGTGCGTATGAGGATGCTGGTGCGCTTCGGCAAGCGGCCGAGACTGCGGTTCATCTCCCATCTCGATCTGCAGCGCTTCATGCAGATGGCGCTCAACCGGACGGGGCTGCCCATTCAATTCTCGCAGGGCTTCAATCCGCATCCGCTGATGAGTTTCGCATCGGCGCTGGCGCTGGGCTGGACGAGCGACTACGAGGTGCTGGACGTGCGCCTGGCTGCGCCGATGGGGCGCAAAAGATGCGAGGACGCCATGCGCGCGGCGTTGCCGGAGGACTTGCCGGTGATCGAAGTGAAGCTGGTGGACGACCGCGCTCCCGCCGCGATGGCGCTGGTGTGCGCTTCGGACTACCACGTGTCGCTCTCGGGCGGTGGCGCGGAGGCGGTGCGCTCCGCCATACCGGACTTCCTGGCGGCGGAGCAGGTCTTCGCAATGAAGAAGACCAAGTCGGGCGAGCGGGAGATGGACATCCGCCCCTGCGTGCTGGCGCTGACCCCGGCGGAGGACGGCTTCGACGCGCGGCTGATGCTGACGGAGAAGGCCTCGCTCAAGGCCGATCTGCTGGCGCGAATCCTCGCCGGGCGCGCGGGCGTCGCGTGCCCGGAGCCGCGCGTGCACCGTGTTGCGCTGCTGGGCAGGGACGAAGCGGGCGAATTGCGCCCGCTGATGGAACTGTGATGGGCAAGGTGCTGGCGCTGGAGCGCGCCTGCGGGGAGACGCGTCTGGCGGTGCTGGAGGGCGGCCGGCTGTTCGAGCTCTACGCCGAGCGCGGCGGTTCCGACGGCGTGACCGGAAACATCTACGCCGGGCGCGTGGAGAACGTTGTGCCGGGCATGAACGCCGCGTTCGTGGACATCGGCATGAAGAAAAACGGCTTCCTCAATCTCGACGACGCGGGGCCGGAGCTGCGCGGTAAATTGAAGCCGGGGCAGATGATCCTCGTGCAGGCGGAGCGCGAGGCCACGGGGAACAAGGGCCCGCGGCTGAAGTGCCAGATCTCCATCGCCGGGCGGCTGACGGTGCTGCTGCCGGGACTGCGCTACGCCGGGGTGTCGAAGAAGATCGAGGACGAGGCGGAGCGCGACCGGCTGTTTGCCATCGCCTCCGCGCTGAGCGAGCGCGGCGACGGCATGATCGTCCGCACCGAGGCCGAGGGCGCTGCCGAGGCTGAGATTGAGGCGGATTTCGAGCGCTTGCGCGCGGACTGGCCGCGCATCGAGGAGGCGGCGCGGCACGCCGCCTCGCCCCGGTTGATCCGCGCGGACGGCGACTTGGCGCTGCGCGCGGTGCGGGACATGCTGAACGCGGACGTGGAGCGCGTGCGCACCGACGACGCGGAACTGTACGCGCAGCTATGCGCCCACGCCTCGGCGCTCGCGCCGCGGTTCGCGGACCGGATTGAGCTCGTCGCGTGCGAGTCGCCGCTGTTCGACCTCTTGCGCGTGGACCATCAGTTGGAGGAGGCGCTCTCGCGGCGCGTGCGCCTCAGGAGCGGCGGCAACCTCGTGATCGACGAGACCGAGGCGCTGACGGTGATCGACGTGAACTCCGCCAGGTGCACCGGGAAGCAAGATCCGCGCGAGACGATACTGCGCCTGAACCTGGAGGCGGCGGACGAGATCGCCCGTCAGCTACGGCTGCGGGACGTGGGCGGCATCGTCGTCGTGGATTTTATCGACATGGAGGCCGCGGACGACCGCGAAGCGCTGCTGGCGCGCTTTCGCCAGGCGGTGACGGGCGACCCCAACCGCGTGAACGTGCTGGGCGTGACGGCGCTGGGGCTGGTGGAGCTGACCAGAAAGCGGGAGCGGCTGTCGCTGTTTCACCGGCTCACCCGGGAGTGCGGCGCCTGCGGCGGCTCGGGCCGGGAGTGGAGCTACGAGAGCGTCGCCCATCGCGCGGCCCGGGAGCTGTGGCGGCGCAGGCGGACGGGCGACGCGAGCGCCTACCGAATCGTGACCGGGGTGCGCGTGGCGGAGAAGCTCCGCGCGATCGGCCTGCCTGGCGGCGGCCCCGCGCGGGTGGACGCGTGCGGGCGCGATCAGGAATTTGAACTGTTGATCGACGATGGAACGGAGTGAAGATATGAGGCAGCAAACGGCCGTCAGCCCCGAGGCGATGGCGCGGCAGCGGGAGTACATGGCGCGGGTGCGGGAGATGGAGGATCGGCCGCGCAGCTATCACATCGTGTCCATGGGCTGCCAGATGAACGCGCGCGACTCGGAGACCATCGCGGGCATGCTGGAGGAGATGGGCCTGACCCGCGAAGCCGTGCGCGAGCGGGCGGATTTGATCCTGTACAACACCTGCTGCGTGCGCGAGAACGCGGAGAACAAGGCGCTGGGGAATGTGATCTGGCTGAAGGAATTGAAGCGCGATAAGCCGGAGCTCATGATCTGCGTGGGCGGCTGCATGACGCAGGAGCCGGGCATGGCGGCGGCGATGAAGGCGAAGTATCCCTTCATCGACCTGATCTACGGCACCCACAACCTGTACCGCCTGCCGGAATACGTCTATCGCTTTTTGATGGAGCGCGCGCCGGTGGTGGAGGTTCTGGACATCGACGGCGAAGTGGTCGAGGGCCTGCCCGAGCGCCGCGAGAGCGTGCACAGCGCCTTCGTCAACATCATGTACGGCTGCGACAACTTCTGCTCCTACTGCATCGTGCCCTACGTGCGCGGCCGGGAGCGCTCGCGGGAGCCGGAGGACGTGATCGCCGAGGTAAAGCGGCTCATGGACGCCGGGACCCAGGAGATCACGCTGCTGGGCCAGAACGTCAACTCCTACCGCGGCGGCGGCGCGGAGTTCGCAAACCTCTTGCGCCGGTTGGACCGCTTGGGCGTGCCGCGCATTCGCTTCATGACCTCGCATCCGAAGGATCTCTCGGACGAGCTGATCGCCTGCTACGGGGAGTTGGAGCACCTGATGCCCAACCTCCACCTGCCGGTGCAGGCGGGCAACGACGAGATCCTCCGGCAAATGAACCGCCGCTACACGCGCGAGCGCTATCTGGATCTGGTGCGCAGGCTGCGCGCCGTGCGGCCGGAGATCGGCCTGACCAGCGACATCATCGTGGGCTTCCCGGGCGAGACCGAGGCGCAGTTCGAGGACACCCTTTCGCTGGCGCGCGAGGTGCGCTTCGACGCGGCCTACACCTTCGTCTATTCGCCCCGCAGGGGCACCCGCGCCGCGTCGATGCCCGACCCGGTGAGCGCCGGAGAGAAGAGCCGGTGGATCCAGCGCCTGATCGCGCTGCAGCAGGAGATTTCGTTTGAGACGCTCTCGGCGCAGGTGGGCAGGGTGGAGCGCGTGCTCGTCGAGGGCGCGTCCGCCCGCGACGCGGGCAGCGTCGGCGGCCGCACGCCGAGGAACCACATGGTGAACTTCCCCGGCGGCGAGGAGCTGGTGGGCAAATTTGTAGACGTGGAAATCACCTCCGCGGGGAAGAATACGCTTCGCGGAAGGATCGTTTGAGGAGGGAATCGGCATGAACGAAGTCTTTGAAAAGACCCGCGAGCTGGGCGAGGCGCTCAAGCTCAGCGACGAGTACAAGCGCATGAAGGCCGCCGAGGAGAAGGCCATGGGCAACGCCCAGGCGGCCGAAATGATGGCGCTCTACCTGGAGAAGCGCGGCCAGATTCAGGAGATGATGGAGCACGAGAACCCCGACCCCGGCGCGCTCAAGCGCCTCTCCGACGAGATGGACGACATCCAGGAGAAGCTGCAGCTGGTGGACGACATCGCCGAGCTGACCGCCGCTCGCAGCGAGTTCAACGGCCTGATCGGTCAGATCAACCAGGTGCTCCAGTTCATCGTGACCGGGCGCATGGAGGAGCAGGGCTGCGCGGGCGACTGCTCGAGCTGCGCGGGCTGTCACTGATCGGGAACGAGGTTGGTATAGAAAAAACCATACCAATTAAAATCGTCACCGGCGGTGTGTACGCCGGGGACGGGTGCTGATTTTTCTGCAGGCAAGTTTACTTGCTGAAAGAAAAATCGCTTCCTTGCAGATTTTCCGCCCGGAAATTGGCAGAATTTCAGGAAAATTTGTCAAAGGGGTGGCAAGGTTGAAATCCCCATTGGGGATTTCAAGCCGGCCTTTGGGCCGACCGCTTTGCCTGAATTTACAATTCAGGCAAAGCGCCATGTGGCGGGGGAAGCAGTTCCCCCGTCCACAAACGAACGAAAGCGAGTGAGACTATGGCGCTGACGCCGATGATGCAGCAGTATCTGGATACGAAGGAGCAGAATCCCGACGCGATTCTATTCTTCCGGCTGGGCGACTTCTATGAGATGTTCTTCGACGACGCGAAGCTCGCCTCCCGGGAGCTGGAGCTGACGCTGACCGGCAAGGACTGCGGCCTGTCCGAGCGCGCGCCGATGTGCGGCGTGCCCTATCACGCCGTGGACGCCTACGTGCAGAAGCTCATCGCCAAGGGCTACAAGGTGGCCATCTGCGAGCAGATGGAGGACCCCGCGCTGGCAAAGGGGCTGGTGGAGCGGAAGGTGACGCGCATCATCACCCCCGGCACCGTTTTCGAGAGCAACATGCTCGAGGAGAAGCGCGCCAACTACATCGCCGCCGTCTGCCTGCGCAGGAATCAGGCGGGCTGTGCCTTCTGCGACGTGTCCACCGGCGAATTCAACCTCTACCAGATCGCCGACGCGCGCAGTTCGCTCTCCGACGAGCTGGCGCGGATCAACCCCAGCGAGCTGATGGTGAACGATTTGGAGGCCTTCGCGGGCATCGACCCCGAGCGCGCCCGCGCGGCCGCGGCCGCGCCCGAGGAGCGCTTCGCCTACGCCGGCGCCGCGAAGGTGATGGCGGCGCACTTCGGGAAGGGCGTGAAGGAGCTGGGCTTCGAGGATTCCCGGCTGGCGGTCGGCGCGGCGGGCGCGCTGCTCTGCTACCTCACCGAGACGCAGAAGAACGCGCTTGCGCACATCATCGAGGCCACGCCCTACGCAAGCTCCCGCTACATGGCGCTGGACAAGGTGGCGCTGCGCAACCTGGAGCTCACGGAGACCAGCCGGGGTAAGACCCGGCGCGGGTCGCTTCTGTGGATTCTCGACCGCACGCAGACCGCCATGGGCAGCCGCCTGCTGCGCAGCTGGATCGAGCGGCCGCTGTACTCCCGGGAGGAGATCGAGCGGCGGCTCGACGCGGTGGAGCAGCTTCTTCAAAATCCGATGGCCGCCGAGGGCATGCGCGAGGTGTTGAACGGCGTGTACGACGTGGAGCGCCTGCTCAGCCGCGTCGCCTACGACGCGGTCAACGCCCGGGACTGCCTGGCGCTCAAAAATTCGCTGGACGCGGTGCCGATGCTCAGAAAGTACATCTCGGATTTCGGCGCGCCGCTGATCTTGGAAAACCTGAACGCGCTCGACCCGATGGAGGAACTGACCGACACGCTGCGCCAGGCCATCGACCCGGAGGCGCCCATATCCTTGAAGGACGGCGGCATGATCCGCGCGGGCTACAGCGCCGAGCTCGACGAGCTGCGCGACGTCGCCCAGAACGGCAAGGAGTACGTCGCGGCGTTGGAGCAGAAGGAGCGCGAGGAGACCGGCATCAAGAACCTGAAGATCGGCTTCAACCGCGTGTTTGGCTACTACATCGAGGTCACCAAGTCCTTCTACGAGCTGGTGCCCTACCGCTACACCCGCAAGCAGACGCTGGCCAACGCCGAGCGCTTCATCACCGAGGAACTGAAGGATCTGGAAAACCGCATCCTCGGCGCGCAGGAGAGCGCCACGCGGCTGGAGTACGACCTGTTCTGCGAGATTCGCGGTCGGTTGAAGGCGGAACTTCCGCGACTGCAGGCCACGGCCCACGCCATGAAGGCGCTGGACGCGTTGCTGTCGTTGGCGCAGGTGGCGGGGGAGTACAACTACTGCCGCCCCGCGATCAACGACGAGGGGCGCTACGCCATCTCCGGCGGGCGGCATCCGGTGGTGGAGGACTCCATCGGCCGGGAGCGCTTCGTGCCCAACGACACAAACCTTGACGCCGAGCACCGCGTGATGATCATCACCGGGCCGAACATGGCCGGCAAGTCCACCTACATGCGCCAAGTGGCGCTGATCGTGCTGATGGCGCACATGGGCAGCTTTGTGCCGGCGGACGCGGCGGA
Organism: uncultured Clostridia bacterium; assembly: GCA_947596085.1. Taxonomy (GTDB): domain Bacteria; phylum Bacillota; class Clostridia; order Christensenellales; family Aristaeellaceae; genus SFTH01. Next base: position 8,622 of record CANQEW010000031.1, read on the forward strand.
CGTGGCGCTCACCGACCGCATATTTACCCGCATCGGCGCTTCGGACGACCTCTACGGCGGCCAGTCCACCTTCATGGTGGAGATGAGCGAGATGGCGACCATATTGAAGTTCGCCACGCCCAGGAGCCTGCTGATCCTGGACGAAGTGGGCCGGGGCACGTCCACCTTCGACGGCCTTTCCATCGCCTGGGCGGCCGTGGAGCACATCGCGGGCCCCAAGTGCGGCGCGCGCACGCTCTTCGCTACCCATTACCACGAGCTCTCCGAGCTCGAGGGCAAGCTCCCCGGCGTGGTGAACTACCGCATCACCGCCAAGGAGATGGGCGAGGACGTGATCTTCCTGCGCAAGATCGTGCCCGGCGGCGCGGACCGCAGCTACGGCGTGGCGGTGGCCAAGCTGGCGGGGCTGCCGAAGTCGCTCATCGCCCGGGCGCGGCAGATCATGGCCAAGCTCGAGGTGGACGACCAGCAGAACGGTTCCATCGGCGCGAGCATATTGGACGACCGCAAGGTCAAGAACGAGCGGCAGGTGGGCATACTGGACATCGGGCCGATGGCGCTGGTGCAGGAGATCACCGAGCTGGACGTGGTGAGCATGACGCCCATCGAGGCGCTGAACAAGCTGTTTGAGTTGAACGAGAAGGCCAAGCGCGTGTAACGGAGGAGCACTATGCCGATACGGATACTGGACGCCTCGGTGGTGGGAAGAATCGCCGCGGGCGAGGTGGTGGAGCGGCCCAGCTCCGTGGTCAAGGAGCTCGTGGAGAATTCGCTGGACGCCGGCGCGACCTCCATCACGGTGGAGGTGAAGGGCGGCGGCATCGACTACCTGCGCGTCACCGACAACGGCTGCGGCATCGAGCCGGGGCAGGTGCGCCTCGCCTTTGAGAACCACGCCACCAGCAAGCTGCAGCGCGCCGAGCAGCTCGATGACATCCGCACGCTGGGCTTCCGCGGCGAGGCGCTGCCGTCCATCGCGGCGGTGTCCCGGGTGGAGATGACCACCCGCGCCAAGGGACAGCCTTCCGGCGTGAAGTTCACCATCGAGGGCGGCAGGGGCGCCGAGCTGCGCGAGACGGGCTGCCCCGAGGGCACGACCATCGTCATGCGCGATCTCTTCTTCAACGTGCCCGTGCGCCGGGCGTTTCTGAAGAAGCCCGGCTACGAGGGCGGGCTGGTCAGCGATGCGGTGGCGCGGCTTCTGCTGGGCAACCCCGGCGTGTCGATGCGCTTCATCAGCAACGGAGCGACCCAGTTCCACAGCTTCGGCGACGGCAAGCTGCGCCACGCGGTGTTTGCCGTCTACGGGAGGGAGACCGCCGAGGGCATGGCAGAGCTCGACGCCTTCGAGGGCGGCGTGCGCATCCACGGCCTGATCGGCGTGGGCGAGCTGGCCAAGGCGACGCGCGCGCACGAGCTGTTCTTCATCAACGGCCGCTGCGTGCGCTGCGCGCTGCTGTCGAAGGCGCTGGAGCAGGTGTGCCGGAGCCGCGTGACCATCGGCATGTATCCCATGTGCGTGCTGAATCTGACGATCCCGCCCACGGCCGTGGACGTGAACGTCCACCCCAACAAGCTGGAGGTGCGCTTCAGGGACGAGGACATGATGCGCGCCGCCTGCGAGCGGTTGCTCGCGCGCGCCTTCGAGGGCGAGCGGGTGCTGGAGATCGAGAAGCTGGCCGCGCCCCAGCGCGCGGTCGAGCGCCGGACCGAGGTGCGCGAACTTTCCCCCAATCCCACGGGCGCGCGGCAGCCCGCCGAAGCCAACAAGCCCGCAGCGCCGAGGCAGTCCGCCGAGGCTACCAGACCCGCCGAGGCCGCCTCGCCCGTAACAGGCGCGCGGCCCGCGGTGGACGCGGCCCAACCCGCGCAGCCTGCCGCGCCCTTCCAACCGCAGATGCCGCCGCTGCCCGTGCCGCGCGCCGGCTCCGCCGCCCCGCGCGTGCTGCGGGAGGATCCCATCGGGGTGGGCGCCGGCCCCGTTCAGACGATCGAGATTCCCCTCCACACGGAGTCGGAGAAACCCCAATCTCCGGCGTACCGCGTGATCGGGGTTGCGTTTAAGACGTACATACTCGTTGAGTCCGGGGACGCGCTGATTTGGATCGACCAGCACGCCGCCCACGAGCGGCTGCAGTACGAGCGCTACATGGCGCGTGCCGAGGCGGGCGCCGCCTCCCAGCAGCTGCTGGCCCCGCTGGTGCTGCGCGTTTCCGCCCGGGAGCTGGCCGCCGTCGAGGAGAACCGCGAGGCGCTCGCCGCCGCGGGCTATGAGGTCGAGCCCTTCGGCGAGCGGGAGATCCGCGTGAAGGCGGTGCCCTTCGTGCTGGGCAGGGCGGAACTGAAGCCCCTGTTTTTGGAGACGCTGCAAAATCTTTCGCAGCTCAGGTCGGCGACCCTGGATGCGCGCCGGAGCGAGATCATGCAGATGGCCTGCAAGAGCGCGGTGAAGGGCGGCGACGCGCTTTCGGAGTCCGAGATCGCCGCGCTGATCGAGGAGCTGCGCGCCACCGGCGCGCCGCCCACCTGCCCCCACGGCCGGCCCGTGGCGAAGGTGATGACGCGGCGCGACCTCGAGAAGCTGTTCAAGAGGATCCAATGAAGCCGAGGCTCATCGTGATCGCCGGACCCACCGCGTCCGGCAAGACCGCCGCGGCGGTGGCGCTGTGCAGGCGGATCGGCGGGGAGGTGATCTCCGCCGACTCCATGCAGATCTATCGGGGAATGGACATATTGAGCGCGAAGCCCACCTCCGGCGAGATGGGCGGCGTGCCCCACCACATGCTGGGCGTGGCCGACCCCGCGCAGAAGTATTCCGCCGCGCGCTACCGGGACGAGGCGAAGGCGGTCATCGCGGACGTGCTCGCGCGCGGCGCGCGCCCCGTGCTCTGCGGCGGCACCGGGCTCTACATCGACGCGGTGACGCGCCCGATGGAGTTCTCCGAGCGCTGCGACGAAGCGCTGCGCGGGGAGCTTCTCGCGCTGGCCGAGGCGCCCGGCGGGCGCAGGCGGCTGCACGATATGCTGGCGGAGATCGACCCCGAGGCGGCGGCAAGGCTGCACGAGAACGACGTGCGAAGGGTTACGCGCGCCATCGAGGTCTACCAGCTCACGGGCCGCACCCAGTCCGAGCAGGCGAAGCTCGACGCGCGGCGCGAGGGCGACTACCGCGAGGCGCTGTTCGCGCTGGACTGGCCGCGCGAGGCGCTGTACGCGCGCATCGACGCGCGGGTGAACGCGATGCTCGCGGCGGGGCTGGTGGACGAGGTGCGCGCGCTCATGCGGGACGAGCGCGGCCATCCCACCGCCATGCAGGCCATCGGCTATAAGGAGATCGCCGCCGCTTTGGAGGGCCGCATCCCCATGGACGAGGCCGTGGAGATGGTCAAGCGGCTCTCGCGCAACTACGCCAAGAAGCAGCTCACCTGGTTTCGCCGCGACCCGCGCACGGTCTGGATTCCGGCGGCGGGGAGGAGCGCGGACGAGATCGCCCGGGAAATCATGCAATATCTGGAGGAACATCCATGAAGATTCATCTGCCGGAGATCGGCGAAGGGGTCGAGGCGCTGATCGCGCGCGCCGAGGCCGACTGCGCCAAGCCCTTTCGCAGGGTGGACGAAATTGAACTGTGCAATACGAAGAAGGTGATCGCCGCCTTCCAGCGGCATCGAATTTCCGCGCGCCACTTCGCGCCCACCACCGGCTACGGCTACGACGACGTGGGCCGCGACGCGCTGGGTGAGCTCTTCGCCAACGTGCTGGGTGCGGAGACCGCGCTGGTGCGGCCCCAGATCGCGTCGGGCACCCACGCGCTGGCGCTGTGCCTGTTCGGCGTGCTGCGCCCGGGCGACGCGCTGCTCTGCGGCGCGGGCAGGCCCTACGACACCATGGAGGAGGTCATCGGCATCGCGGGAGATGCGGGCTGCGGCTCACTGCGCGACCTGGGCGTGGGCTACCGCCAGGTGGATTTGAAGGACGGAAAAATCGACGTGGAGGGCATCCTCGCTGCGCTGACGCCCGAGGTCAAGCTGGTGCTGCTGCAGCGCAGCCGGGGCTACGACTGGCGGCCGTCGCTGTCGGTGGCGGAACTGAACGCGGCCATCGACGCGATTCACGAAAGGCGGCTGGACGTCTGCGTGATGACGGATAACTGCTACGGCGAGTTCACCGACGTGGAGGAGCCTCGCGCCGACCTGATGGCCGGGTCGCTGATCAAGAACCCCGGCGGCGGCATCGCGCCCACGGGTGGCTATATCGCGGGCAAAGCGAAGTTCGTGGAACTGGTGAGCTACCGCCTGACCTCGCCGGGCATCGGCGCGGAGGTGGGCTCCTACGCCGCCAGCTATCAGCCCTTCTATCAGGGCCTGTTCCAGGCGCCGCACACCGTGGCGCAGGCGGTCAGGACCGCGATTCTCGCGGCCCGCGCCTTCGAGCTCCTCGGCTTCGACGTGCATCCGGCCTACGACGCGCCGCGCAACGACATCATCGAGGCCATCCGATTCGGGGATGAAACAAAGCTGATCCGCTTCATCCAGGCGATCCAGTTCTGTTCCCCGGTGGACGCGGAGGCGGTGCCGGAACCCTGGGCGATGCCAGGCTATCAGGACCCGGTGATCATGGCGGCAGGCACGTTCGTCTCCGGCGCGTCCATCGAACTGAGCGCCGACGCGCCGATTCGCGCGCCCTACATCGCATACCTCCAGGGCGGCCTGACCTACGCCCACGGCAGATTGGCCATCGCCGGGGCCGCGCAGCTGCTGGCGAACGAAGGGCTGATTCAGATTTAGCTATAATTTTATATAGAGCGAACCATTTTGCTTTAGGTTACATTGATATAATTTTGAATGCAACCAGTGGATGCAATTGCCAATTTGAGAAGAAAATTGCATCCATTGGTTGCATTTTGATGGAAATCTAGATTTTGTCCGATCATTCTCTTGACATAAACATTTTTCGACGATATATTGAAACAGGAATGGGATAAATAATGAAGGGGGCAATAATTGTGAGGAGGTTTTTTGCATTTATCTTTATTCTTGTTGCTTTGACATCAGTTTCGATAGCAGAAGAATCTCATGATATTAAGCTTACAGAGTTGAACAAAGATGAATTAAATGCTTTGATTTCAGATGTTGACAGTGAAATTAAACTGCATCATGAAGCAAAAACCGATGCACAAGAAGAAGTTCTAAAAGTAACAGAAGCGGCTGTCGAGACTTATTTTGCGAAACAGGATATTGAGATTTCTTGGGCATGGGTTGACTATACTTATGAACGAGATTGGGATTATTATACACTTACTACTCACATTGACTATCGGGATGCCAATGGTATTAAGCAAAAACCGGGAGTGTACTCAGAGGTGTTTGCCGAAGATGGCAGTTACGATGTTTACTATTTATTAATTGGTACGGAAGCTGTAATTGACCGACGCACAGAACTGCCAGATGAATTATGGTCGCAACAACCGGTAGGAATTATCAACACTGCAACCGCACTAGACCTTTCGACATTCAATCGAGAGGAATTGAAATCATTAAGAAAAGCGGCTCAAGACGAGCTTTCGAGGAATCACACTCCAGATTCCACGATAACGAATCTTCTCTTAAGTCTTACACAAATGAAAGTAGAACAATACTTCACTGAAAAAGACATTGATATATCATGGGCGTGGTTTGACTATACATACACCTGCGATTGGGATTTATATACATTGCTGACCCCTATCAGTTATAAAGATGCCGATGGAAAGTATCAAGAGGCGGACGTTTATGCGGAGGCATATCCTATTGCTGATCAATATAGTTTGTGCTACTTAACTGTGAATGATTCTGTCCTCATTGATAAGCGCGAGCAATTACCCAAGGAATTATACGCTGTATCAGAAGAAGCGAGCGAAATAAATATTACCAGCGAAGCAACGGAAACAAGTCATGAACCCCAAATGGAGGCTGTTTCTGAAAAGACGGAGGCAACCGATTCTGCTTCCATTTCTGAAGCTGAATCTGCGTTCAAATCCATGCCAACGCCTGAACCTATTGCTACCCTAGAACCAGCCATAATTGAACGGGGATCAAAAGGAGAAGATGTTCAGAGCATCCAGCAACAGTTAATAGTTCTTGGTTTTTTGGATGATGAGGCAGATGGAGATTTTGGCGGCAAGACAGAAACGGCAGTCAGAGAGTTTCAAGAAGCACATTCTCTTGCAATTACAGGATGTGTTACTGGTATGGATGCAGTTGCCCTGTCGGACGCTGTAGAAGAATATGCAAGGCGGGCAATTGTGGTGGCTATGACGAATGCCCAAGCGCTGGACGTGTTCAATGCCGAAGGTGACGGGTATGATGTTTCTAAGTTCCATAGTTATGATGATATGGGGGATTATTATATAACAATTATCAATGAAGGTAATTGGACAAAGAAAGAGCAAAGTTTTTGGCATATTGATGGTATGAAACTGAAAATGATGGGAACTGATAATTATATTAAGATGTCAGCGGATATACAATTAAACGGAACAGAATTTGTAATATCTGACGTAACAAGGATTATGGCAAGCCCTGAATATATTGATTCAGATGATCCCTCAAAGATAAATATTGAAATTATGAATCCGTCAGAAGAGAATCCATTCCTCTATGTCCCGAGAGAACTTCTTGCAAAAGATCGTGCTATATCTGACACGAAGTATTCGACATTTGAAGGAAGTGGAGAGAATAACAAAAGAACAAAGAAGAATAGTTCTAAGTCAACTTATCTGAGTGAATACAATGCAAAGAAAGCGTTTGAGTACTATGGTGAACATATGTATCCATATGGGTTTAAATGTCATTGGTTTAGAGAATTGTATACCCATGAACAATCCACAGATGGATCATGGTTGTTTCGCGTTGGTGTAACGGTGACGAATATGTATGGCGCAGAAAGAGAAGCGATTGCCGAAGGATATATAAATAATACAACGCAATCAGTAGAAAATTTTAGTGTTGAATAACCTGTAATATATTAAAACTGCCGCCACAGTGCCACGACCTTGCCCAAAACCTGCACGCTCGGCGCGTAGATCGGCTCCATGTAGCGGTTCTCCGGCTGCAGGCGCACGCGGTGGGGCTCGTAGTAGATGCGCTTGACGGTGGCCTCGTCCTCGATCATCGCCACCACCACCTCGCCGTTCTCGGCGGTGCTCTGCTGGCGCACGACGATGACGTCGCCGTCGAGAATGCCCATCTCGATCATGCTCTCGCCCTGCACGCGCAGGCAGAATAGGCCCTCGCCCAGCGCGTTCGTGGGCAGGGAGAGGTAGTCCTCAATGTTCTCGATGGCCAGGATCGGCAGCCCCGCCGTCACCTTGCCCACCAGCGGCACGCTGCGGGCGCGGGCTACGCTGTTGTCCAATACCTCCAGCGCCCGGGGCTTGGTGGGATCGCGGCGGATCAGCCCCTGCTTCTCCAGTTGGTTCAGGTGCGCATGCACCGTGGAGGTGGACTTCAAGCCCACCGCCGCGCAGATCTCGCGCACCGACGGGGGATAGCCCTTCTCCTCGATTTCGCGGCGAATGAAATCCAGTATCCTCCTCTGATTCTCCTCGGATGCGCGCATAATGTGACCTCCAAATGAAGCGTTTTCTATATTATATCACATTTTCATCACATGTCAAACATCCGTTCGAAGGACCAAAATCAAATCGCGCTTTTTCAACAACTTTCTATTTCTAAGTTCTTAAATACTGTGAAAAGACTGTCAAATATTGTCTGCCCGCGCGCACGCTATGTTATAATACTTACAATGTAATTAGATGAAAATCGGAGCAGAATCCGCAGAATGATTTCACCGGCGCGCACATATGAATTGGACAAGCCAGCGAGCATTGACGGCGCGGCGCGAACGACGGTTCTTGAAGAGGGGGCGGGGGAATAATATGACAATGCGAAGCGAGAAGTCCCTGGCGCGAAGGCGCAAGGCCGCCCGCAGCCGGACGCTGCTGGTGCTGGCGGGAATCGTGCTGTTCAGCGGCCTGTTCATGCAGGTGACGATGCTGGCGCGCATCTCCTCCCAGAGCAAGCGCGCGTCCAGCCTGGAGGGCGAGATCGAGGAGCTCTCCGCCAGCGCGGAGAACCTGGAGCTGACGATCAACCGCTACCACAACCTGGATTCGATCGCCGCGCGCGCGCGGCAGCTGGGCATGGAACAGCCCGACGAGACACAGATCCGCGTGGTCAACGTGGCGCGGAGCGATAGAGAAGATACGTCCACCCAAACGGCCGGGAACACCGGCGCGGAGAGTATTCAGAATTAATGCTTTCGGCGGGGAGGGATGCGCTTGGTTCTCACGGGCCCGGTCATCCGTCGCCGCCTTGCGCTGTTGATGGCTGTGTTTCTGGCGCTGTTTTTGGCGCTGAGCGCGCGGCTGTTCCAGCTGCAGATTCTCGAGGGGCAGGCGCTGCAGACGCGCGCCCAGTCCCAGTGGACGAGCGAGAGCTCGATCCAGCCCACCCGCGGCCAGATTCGCGATCGCAACGGCGCGGTGCTCGCCCAGAGCGCCACGGCCTACACGCTGTCGGTGAGCCCCCGCCAGGTGAAGGACGCGCTGGCGCTGGCGCGGCTCGTGTCGCCCATCATCGACGTGCCGGAGGAGACGATCGTCGAGCGCGCGTCGGACACCTCCAAGGGCGGCGTGACGCTCAAGCGCCAGCTTCCCCGGGAGGTGGCACAGGAGCTCAAGGCGCTGATGGCCCGCGACAAGAAGAGCGGCGCGGGCGCGCTCGGCGGGCTGTATCTCGAGGAGGAGAGCAAGCGCTACTATCCCATGGGGGAACTGGCCTGCCAAGTGCTCGGGCTCACCACCATCGACGGTGTGGGCCAGGCGGGACTGGAGCAGGCGCTGGACAGCTATCTGTCCGGCAAGGCCGGGCGCGTGCTGGAGGAGATCGACGGCAAGGGCCGCGAGCTCGACTACTCGGCCAGCGAGTACATACCGGCGGTGGAGGGCGGCAGCGTGACGCTGACCATCGACGCTTCGATTCAGAGCTTCGCCGAGCGCGCCGCGCGGGAGGCGCTGCGCGTAAACGAGGCCAGGGCCGTGCGCGTGCTGGCGATGGACCCGAACACCGGCGAGATCCTCGCCATGGTCAACAAGCCCGATTACGATCTGAACGATCCGCCGCGCGGCGACGTGGAGACGCTCACGGAGCGAATGCGCAACCGCTGCGTCACCGACGCCTACGAGCCGGGATCGACATTCAAGATCATCACCGCTTCCTCGGCGCTGGACTGCGGCGCGGTGCGCGTGGACGAGGGCTTCTACTGCTCGGGTTCGGTGGTCGTGGACGGCGGCCGCATCCGCTGCTGGGGCGATCCCCACGGCGCGGAGACCTTCGCGCAGGCGCTGCAGAACTCCTGCAACCCGGTGTTCGTGGAGATGGGCCTGCGGCTGGGCGTGGAGCGCTTCTACGATTACATGGAGGCCTTCGGGCTGGGCAGGCCCACGGGCGTGGATCTGCCCGGCGAGGCGAGCGGCATCCTGATTTCGGAGGCCAACTGCAAGCGCGTGGACATCGCGCGCATCGGCTTCGGGCAGAGCGTGGCGGTGACGCCGCTGCAGCTCCTGACCGCCGCCTGCGCGGCGGTCAACGGCGGCCGGCTCATGACGCCCTACATCGTGCAAACCATCGCCGACGGGGATGGAGAGATCATCGCGCGCGGCGAACCCACGGTGCGCGCCAACCCGATCTCGGAGGCGACCTCGGCTACCATGCGGGAGCTGCTCGAGGGCGTGGTGCGCGAGGGCGGCGGCAAGAACGCCCAGGTGCCCGGCTACCGCGTCGGCGGCAAGACGGGCACGGCGCAGGTGTACGTGGACGGCGTGGTGTCCTCGGATAAGCACATCGGCTCGTTTGTGGGTTTCGCGCCCATCGACGATCCGAAAGTGGCGGTGCTGGTGATCGTGGAGGAGGCGGACGTGCCCGTCGACTTCGGCAGCGTGACCGCCGCACCCTACGCCAAGCAGATTCTGGAACAGACGCTGATGTATCTGGGCGTCGCGCCGGAGATCGAGGGGGAGGAGCCCCGCGAGGTGGAAGTTCCGCAGGTGACGGGACTGACGCTCTCCGAGGCGGAGGCGGCTGTGAAGGAGGCCGGGCTGGATTTTGTGTTCGACGGCTCGGGCAGCACGGTCACGGGCCAGCTCCCCGCGGCGGGCGCCGCCATGGCGGAGGGCTCGCTGATGATGCTCTACGTGGACCGGCTGACGGATTTGAGCGGCAACGCGCGGATGGCGGTTCCGGATGTGACGGGGCTGTCCGTGCTGGAGGCCAACCGCCTGCTGCGCTCCTATGGACTAAAGATGCAAATCGAGGGCGGCGGCCTCGCGGTCAGTCAGGACCCGGCCGCCGGGGAACAGGTCTTTCCCACGGCCTCGGTGACGGTTCGCTTCGAGCCGCCGTGAGCCGGAGGTGCCTTGGGAAAATACAGGGGGATGCCGAATGAAATTGAGTGAATTGGTCGGAACGATTCCGGGCGAAGTTCGAATTATCGGAGATGGAAGCGTCGAGATTCAGAATATCTGCGCGGACTCGCGAACGGTGAAGCCGGGCGATCTGTTCATCTGCACGCCGGGAATGCGCAGCGACGCGCACGCGTTCGCGCCGGCGGCCGTGCAGAGCGGCGCGGTGGCGCTGCTGGTGGAGCGGAAGCTGGAGCTCGACGTGCCGCAGGTGATCGTGAAGGACGCGCGCAGCGCCACCTCCTATGTGGCGGCGCAGTTCCACGGCAATCCGGCCAAACGGATGCGGATGCTCGGCATCACCGGCACCAAGGGCAAGACCACCGCGAGCTTCCTGCTGAAGTCGATTCTGGAGGAGGCGGGCATGAAAGTGGGCCTGATCGGCACCGTCTGCTCGATGATCGGGGACGAGACGATCCCCGCCAAGCTCACCACGCCGGATCCCATTGAGACGCAGGAGATGCTTTCGAGGATGGCGGACGCGGGCTGCGAGTGCGTCGTCATGGAGGTGTCCGCCCACGCGCTGGCCTTCAACCGGCTGGCGGGCATCGAGTTCGAGGTGGGCGCGTTTTCGAACTTTTCGCAGGATCATCTGGATTTCTTCGATTCCATGGACAGCTACTTTGCCTGCAAGCTGCGCTTCTTCGATCCCGCGGTCACGAAGCATATCGTCTACAACGCGGACGACGATCGCGTCGCGGCAGGCATCGAGGGGCTCGGCCGCGAGGCGCTGCGCGTGGGCATCCGCGAGGGCAGCGACGTCTACGCCAACGACATCGAGATCAACGAGCGCGGCTCCTCCTTCCTGATGTCCTGGCACAAGCACTTCCGGCTGGCGGTGGCGCTGAAGCTGGCGGGCGTGTTCAACGTGTACAACGCGCTGCTGGCGACGGGCATGGCCATCAGCCTGGGCGTCGACGAGGAGGCCATCCGCCGGGGCCTGGAGGACGTGCGCTCCGTGCCGGGCCGCATCGAGCTGCTGGAGACGAACACGCCCTACCGCGTGATTCTGGACTACGCGCACTCCCCGGACAGTTTGGAGAATATCCTGCGGGCCGTGCGGCAGACTACGAAGGGGCGGATGATCGCGCTGTTCGGCTGCGGCGGAAACCGGGACAGCGCCAAGCGGCCGCTGATGGGCGAGATTGCCGGCGAACTGGCGGACTACTGCATCCTCACCAGCGACAATCCCCGCGGCGAGGACCCGATGGCGATTCTGGACGCCATCGAGCAGGGCATCCGAGGCACGGGCTGCGAGTACGTGGTGATCGAAAACCGCCGGGAGGCGATTCGCTACGCGCTGCAGCAGGCGAAGCCACAGGACGTGGTGGTGCTGGCGGGCAAGGGCCACGAGACCTATCAGGAGATCAAGGGCGTGCGCTACCCCTTCAACGAAAAGACCGTGGTGGCGGAGCTGTTGAAGGAACTGGAAATGTAAATCAAACGCCGCGCGGCGAAATTCTTTCGCGCGGGCACAGTGGAGGGTAACATAAGATGCAGAGGCTGATTTGGGCGATCATCGCGGCGTTTGCCATGACCTTCGTCTTTGGGCCGATCGTGATTCCGTGGCTGAAGAAGCTGAAGTTCGGGCAGACGATCTACGATCTCGGCCCGGAGTCCCACAAGAAGAAGCAGGGCACGCCCACCATGGGCGGCATCATATTCGCCGTTCCGGCGCTGATCGCGGGCATCGCGTTCTCCTACGGGGACGCGCGCTTCGGTTATCTGCTGATGATCGCCGCCTCGGCGCTGGGCTTCGGCGCGATCGGCTTCGTGGATGATTTCATCAAGGTCAAGCTCAAGCGCAGCCTGGGCCTGACCCCGAAGCAGAAGCTGATCCCGCAGATCGTGCTGTCCATCGCACTGGCGGTGTGGGCGTACCTTACGCCCTCCATCGGCTCCGCGCTCACGATCCCCTTCCTCAATGTGGAGTGGAACCTGGGCGTCTTCTACATTCCGGTGATGGTGTTCGTGCTGGTGGGCACGGTGAACTCGGCCAACCTGCTCGACGGCCTCGACGGCCTGCTGGCGGGCTGCTCGATGATCGACTTCATCACGATGATGCTGATTTCGCTCACGATGGCGCTGGCCGACGGCGCGAACAGCTCGAACCTGCTCAACACGGCGATCTTCGCCGCCGCGATGACCGGCGCGCTGATGTGCTTTCTGCGCTTCAACGGCTATCCGGCGCGCGTGTTCATGGGCGACGTGGGCTCCTTCTTCATCGGCGGCGCGCTGGTGGGAATGGCGATGGTGACGAGGCTTTCGCTGTTGCTGCCCATCATCGCCGTGGCGATGTTCGTGTCCAGCCTGTCGGACATCATTCAGGTCGGCTACTTCAAGTACACCCGCAAGAAGTACGGCGAGGGCAGGCGCGTGTTCAAGATGGCGCCGCTGCACCACCACTTCGAGCTCTCCGGCGTGCCGGAGACGCGTGTCGTGACGATGTACTACCTGGTCACGGCGGCGCTGTGCCTGATCTCGATGCTGGGATTCATGGCGTGATTCGGGAAACATTTCGCGAAGGAGCGGGCGGCGCTGCCGCGCCGCCCCTTCCACGACATGACGAATATTGGGGAGGCAAGGCTTTCTATGGCGAAGAGGGCGATGGTTCTGGGCCTGGCCCGCAGCGGCATCGCGGTCAGCGAGCTGCTGCTGCTGCGCGGCTGGGAGGTGCTGTCCTGCGACAGCAAGGAGCGCGGGCAATTCGAGGGCGCGCTGGATGAGATTGAGCACAAAGGCGCGAAGCTCTGTCTCGGCGAACGCGAGCCCCAGCGGCTGCTGGAGGGATGCGACCTGCTCGTGGTGAGCCCGGGCGTGCCGCTGACCCACCCCATCATGAGGCGGGCGAAGGAGCTGGGCGTCGAGGTCGTGGGCGAGGTGGAGTACGCCTACCGCGAATCGAAGGGCCGGCTGCTGGCACTGACCGGAACCAACGGCAAGACCACCACCGTGACGCTGCTGGGCGAGATATTCAAGGCCGCCGGCTTCACGACCCACGTGGTCGGCAACATCGGCATTCCCTATTCCGGCGCGGTGGCGGGAATGACCGGGGACGACGTGACGGTCTGCGAGATCTCCTCCTTTATGATGGAGACCAGCTCGCGCTTCCACCCGCAGGTGAGCGCCGTGTTGAACATATCGGAGGATCACCTGAACCGCCACGGCACCATGGCCAATTACATCGCCCTCAAGGAGCGCATCTTTGAGAACCAGACCCCGGACGACTTTACCGTGCTCAACTGGGACGATCCCGTGACCCGGGACATGGCGAAGCGCACGCCCGCGCGGGTGGCGTGGTTCTCCGAGGGCGCGGATGTGGACTTCGGTGCGTTCGTCCGCGACGGCTGGATCGTGTTCGGGACGCGGGAGGACGCGCGGCCGGTCTGCCCGGTGGGGGAGGTCAACATCCCCGGCCGGCACAACCTGCAGAACGCGCTGGCGGCGACGGCCATGGCGATGGCCGCGGGCGTGGACGCGGCGGTGATCCGGCGGACGCTGGCCACCTTTGAGGGCGTGGAGCACCGCATCGAGTTCGTGCGCGAGCTGGACGGCGTGCGCTTCATCAACGATTCCAAGGGCACCAACGTGGATTCGTCCATCTGGGCCGTGCGCGCCATGGACCGCCCGACGGTGATCATTCTGGGTGGCTACGACAAGCACACGGACTTCACGCCGCTGTGTGAGGAGATGCTGAAATATCCCATCGAGCGCGCCGTGCTGATCGGCGTGACGGCGAAGCAGTTCGCGGACACGCTGGAGAAGGTGGGCTTCCACCATTGGGAGCACGCGGGCAGCGACTTTGAGGCCGCGATCCGCCGCGCTTTCGAGCTGGCGCGGCCCGGCTGGAACGTGCTGCTCTCGCCGAGCTGCGCGAGTTTCGACATGTTCGTGGACTACGAGGCGCGCGGACGCATCTTCAAGGAGATCGTGAACCGCCTGGAGAGCCGGGAGGCTTGACCTTTCGGCGGGCGAACGGGGCGAAGGCCGCGGCGGCGCCGCGGAAGAGGTCTGGTTTGCTGCGGAGCGTGGATCGGGGGCTGCTGATTACCTTCGCCGCGCTCCTGTTGAGCGGGCTCATCGTGCTCTACGCGGCGAGCTTTTACAACGCGCAGGACGGCGGCAGCCCGCTGTCGGAGGTGTACTCCCAGCTGACGGGCATCGCCGCGGGGGCGCTGCTGATGCTGGCGCTTTTGCGCGTCGACTACCGCGCGCTCGCGCGGCCGAAGGTCGCGACGACGCTGCTGCTCGCGAGCGTGGCGCTGCTGGTGCTGGTGGCGGTTCCCGGCGTTGGAAGGATGGTCAACGGTTCGCGGCGCTGGCTGCGCCTGGGCCCGCTGAGCTTTCAGCCGTCGGAGATGGCGAAGTACGCGGTGATCCTGCACCTGGCGCGGCTGTTGAGCCGCAGAAACTTCGATGTGACGAAGCTGTTTCGCGGGCTGGTTCCGGCGTTTCTGTTTCCCGGGATCGCGTTTCTGCTGATCCTCTTGCAGCCGAACCTGTCCACGGCGGGCAGCATACTGATCGTGTCCGCCGTGATGGTGATGGTGGCGGGCGCGCGCTGGACGCACCTGGGCATGACCGGCGCGGCGGGCTTCGCGCTCGCCGCCTACTACGCCATGTCGGAGGACTACCGCCGCGCGCGGCTGATGTCCTTCCGCGATCCCTTCGCCTATCTGAGCGACGAGGGCTACCAGCTCTCCCAATCGCTGCTGGCGTTCGGCTCGGGCGGGCTGTTCGGCATGGGGCTGGGCAAGGGCCGCCAGAAGTATGCGTTTCTGCCCTATCCGGAGTCGGACTTCATCTTCGCCGTGGTGGGCGAGGACATGGGCCTGGTGGGCTGCGTGGCGATCCTCGCGCTGTTCATGGCCTTCGTGTTCTTCGGACTGCGGGTGGCGATTCGCTGCCGGGACCGCTTCGGCAGCCTGCTGGCGGGCGGCATCGCGGCGATGATCGGCGTGCAGACGGTGCTCAACGTGGCGGTGGTGATCGGCCTGATGCCCACCACGGGTCTGCCGCTGCCCTTCTTCAGTTCGGGTGGCACCTCGGTTTCGATTCTGATGGGCGCGACGGCGATTCTGATGAATATTTCCGCGGCGGAGAGGGACAATATTCCGGCGGAGGAATGACGAACGAAAGGAGTGGAGAAGATGCGCGCAAGAAGGCGCTCGAGGGGAAAACCGGCGCTGCTGCTGATCATTCTGCTGGCGCTGGTGGCGCTGATCCTGTTTCGCTACGTGTTCGTGGTGCGCAACGTGGAGATCGGCGGAGATCGCCAGGTTTCGGACGAGACCGTGACGCGCGCCGCGTCCATTGACTTCGGCTCCTCCATCTTTTTTGTCGACGAGGCGTGGATTCGCGCGGGCGTGAACGCGCTGGGTTCCGTGCGGCTGGACGGCGTGGAGATTCGCTATCCGAACACGATTCTCTTGAGCGTGAGCCAGCGCGCGCGCAAGGCGATGCTTTTGCACATGGGCGACATTCGCGTGCTGGACGAGGAATGCTGCGTGGTGGAGAGCGCGCCCACCGTGCCGGACACGGATCTGATCTACGTCAACGGCATGACCGTCACAAGCTATACTCCGGGCGTGCCGCTGCAGGCAGGCGCGGGTCAGGTGGAGGCCTACTGTGCGATCATGCGCGCGCTCGACGAGAGCGCGGCGAACGGCTACGTGTCCGAGATAGAGCTGAGCGATGTAAACGATCTGCGGCTGATCACCCGCTCCGGCATCACCGTGCGGCTGGGCGACTCGGAGAACATGTCCAACAAGATCGCCTGGATGCGCAGCGCTGTGGCCGATTTGGAGCAGCGTGGCGAGGGCGGCGGCTCGCTCGACGTGCGCAGCGGCACCAAGGCGGACTACAGTCGAACCGGGCCGGAGGCGGCCGCAGAGTAAATTTTGAAGAAAAATGAATAAAATTGCGGGGACGGCGCCCGATTTTGCGTGACAGTTTTGTGTTTGAAATTCGAAACAATTTCTACACTTGCCAAAAAGCGCGAAATTTGGCGCTTTCCCGTTTGCATGTGAATTCGTTTCCATGTATAATAATCAATGTATAGATACCAAACGGGATAGCAGGACACACGAGGTGGCGGCAAAATGAACAAGACGGAAATCGCTGTCATAGAGTTTGGAACCTCCAAGATCGTGACGATCATCGCTCGAAACCGGGGAATCGATCGCCTACAGTTTATGGGGACCGGAACCGTGCCCTACGACGGCTACAGCGACGGAGACTGGAACACGCCCGATCAGATGCTGCAGCGCACGCGCGATTCCATCGCCGCGGCGGAGCTGGAGGCGAATAAAAAGATTCAGGAGATCTACGTGGGCGTGCCGGGCGACTACATACATGTCTGCTGTACCGAGGCGGAGATCGACCTCGGCGCGGATGGAGTGACGGAAGAGGCGTGCGAGCTCGTGCAGGACGCCGCGGCCGAAAAATTGCGCATCGCGGAGCAGGGCGGATTGGTGCTGCATCGGTCTCCGGCATGGTTCCAGGTGGATGATGGCAAAAAGACGATGGAGCCGAATGGCCGCGGTGCCGTACTGCGCACCTGCACCTCCTTCATCATCGCGGAGACGAGCTTCATCAACGACGTTCGCGAGATTCTGGGCGAGTTGGGTGTAACTATCCTCGGCTTCCTTTCGCCGACGCTGGGCGAGAGCCTGCTGCTGCTCTCCGTGGAGGACCGCGACCGCGTCTCGGTGTTGATCGACAGTGGCTACCTCAACACGGAAATCAGCGTGATCAGCGGCGAAGCGATCATCTACCACGCGATCCTGCCACTGGGCGGCGGTTACATCACCGCCGATCTCGCGACGCAATTGTGTATACCGATGCGCGCGGCGGAACAGATTAAGAGGAGATATGTATTCAATCCCGACGAATTCGATCAGGACGCCCAGTCGGAGGTCTACGACGCGCGCGGACACAGGCTGGCCTTCTCCCGGGAGACGGTGAGCAAGTGTGTGGAAAAGACCATGGACGAGCTCTGCAATATGATCGATCTCACGCTGAAGCACGACGTCCTGGAGCTCCTGGGCGCGCGTTCTCAGATATATCTCACCGGCGGTGGCATCAGCATGATGCCGCGCGCCCGGGACTATCTCGCGGAGCGGATCGGCCAGCCCGTGAAGGCAGCCGCGCCCCAGACCGCGGAGATGAACAGTCCCGTCTACTCCTCCGTGCTGGGTCTGATGGATCTCACGTTTGATTCCATCGAACACCAGGAGGAGCAACAGGACGGCTTTGGAAGCAAGCTGTTCAGCGGCTTTAAAAAGAGACGCAAGTGAGTCGAAGCGACAACATTCTACGGACGAGGGGGATGCCTTGTGATTGAGTTTGAGATGGAACCTGAGGTAACGAACAACAACTTCGCGTCGATCCGGGTCGTCGGTGTCGGCGGCGCGGGCACCAACGCGGTCAACCGCATGGTGGAATCCGGCCTGAAGGGCGTGGAGTTCATCGCGGTGAATACGGACAAGCAGGCGCTTGCGCTCTGCAAGGCGGAGCATCAACTCCAGATTGGTGAAAAGCTCACCAAGGGCCTCGGCGCGGGCGCGAACCCGGACATCGGCCAGAAGGCCGCCGAGGAGGATCGGGAGAACATCGCCGACGCCATCAAGGGCAGCGATTTGGTGTTCGTGACCTGCGGCATGGGCGGCGGAACCGGAACCGGCGCGGCGCCCGTCATCGCCGAGATCGCCCGGGATATGGGCATCCTCACGATCGGCGTGGTGTCCAAGCCCTTCCTGTTCGAGGGCCGGAAGCGCATGAAGAACGCCGAGGAGGGCATCGAGCGGCTCAAGTCGCATGTGGATACGCTGGTCGTGGTGCCCAATGAACGCCTGCTGAGCGTGGTCTCCAAGGGAACCAGCGTGGTTGAGGCGTTCAAAATCGCCGACGACACGCTGCGCCAGGGCATTCAGGGCATTTCCGATCTGATCGCCGTGCCGGCGCTGATCAACCTGGACTTTGCCGATGTGCGCACGGTGATGCAGTCCCGCGGCCTGGCCCACATGGGCATCGGCGTTGGTAATGGCGAGAACCGCATGGTGGACGCCGCGAAGATGGCCATTTCCAGCCCGATGCTCGAGACCTCCATCGACGGCGCGCGCGCGGTGCTGATCAACATCACCGGCGGCCCGGACACCTCGATCCTCGAGATCAACGAGGCGGCGCAGATTATCACCGCCGCCGCGGACGAAGAGGCCAACATCATCTTCGGCGCGGGCATCGACGAGAGCATGACCGAGGAGGTCAAGATCACCGTGATTGCCACGGGATTCGAAAAGACTCCCTTCGCGAAGGATAAGCCCAAGGCGGAGGCCGCTGCCGAGCCGGAGCGGGAGGAAGCGCCGCGCCGCCGCTTCGAGGACGAGGAGATCTCTCCGATCTTTGATCGCAAGGCGCGCCCCGCTCAGCAGCGCGAGCGCCGCTACGACGATGCGGACGAGGACGCCGCTCCGCGCCCGCGCCGCCAGCGCGTCTATTCCGACGATTCGCCGGAGTCCCGCACCCAGGCCCGCCGCGGCTACGCGCCGGATGTGCCGAGCTTTATGAAGAAGCGCGGCGAATAAACAGAAATTACGCACTCCTCTGCACCCCCGGCTTGCCGGGGGATTTTTGCGCTCCAATCCGGCCGATGAAAAGAAGCTTTGGATTTCAGGCAATCGCTCCGCCGAACAGGGCGCTTACCTTGCCGCGCACGTCCGCGTACTTCAGATAGACGATGTTGAACTCGCGGACGACCCGCTCCCCTTGAATCGTGAATTTGGCAAGCCCCGGGTCCGAATCCGCGAGGATGTTGTAGACAAATGAAATCCCAAAGCCACGCCGCACCAGATCCAGGATCAGGCGAAAGCTGGAGACGCAGATGTGCCGCTGAAAGCGCTGCAGGGACTCGTTGTACCCCCGCAGCTCCTGCTCCAGAATCGCGCGGGTGCCGGAACCGGGTTCCCGGTGGATGACGGTTTCCCGGAGGAGCTCATCGATGCCCACCTCCCGGCCGGCGAAGGGGTGGTCCTTCCGGCAGATGCCCACGAACGGCTCCCGGCGCAGCAGGATGCTGTCGAAGCTGTCCTTGTCAAAGAAACCCTCGATCACGGCAAAGTCCAGCTCGTTTTCCTCCAGCGATTTCAGCAGATGCTCCGTGTTGTCCACGATCAGCGTCAGCGCGTTTCGCTCGTCCCGCAAGAAGCGGCAGACGTAGTCCTCGAGGAAGTAGTCCCCGATGGTCTTGGTCGCGCCCACCCGCAGCGTGTTGATCCTCTTGTCCTCCAGCTGCTCCCGCAATGCGAGTTCATGCAGCTTTGCCGCCCGGGCGTATCGCTCCAGCAGAATCCCCGCCTCCGTCTTCGCTAACTTGTGGCTTTCATAGGAGAACAGCTTGCGCCCGTAGAGGCGCTCGAGATGCTGGATCTGCTGCGTCACCGCCGGTTGGGACAGATGGCACAGCTCCGCCGTCCTGCGATAGCTCATGCAGTCGCAGAGTGCCAGAAACGTGTCGATTCGATGGTCGAGCATGGGCGCCCCCTCAATTGATTATACTTATCATTCAATAAAATCTTATAGATTGATTTTATCATAAAACCGCGCTATAATCAAGGGGAAACCGGAGAAGGAACCGGAAGATTACGGACATGAGTGTAAAGGATGAACTATACCAAGGGGAGTGAGCAGATGAATGTTGTCGTCATCGGCGGCGTCGCCGCCGGAACCAAGACAGCCGCGAAGCTGAAGCGCCAGGATCGCGGCGCGAGCGTCACAATTTACACCAAGAGCCAGGACATCTCCTACGCGGGCTGCGGCCTGCCCTATTACGTGGGCGGCGGCATCGAGAGCCGCGAGGATTTGATCGTCAACACGCCCGCCAAGTACGCCGGCCTCACCGGCGCGGCGGTTAAAACCGGCATGGAGGCCGTATCGCTGGACGCGTCGGCCAGGACCGTCGCGTTCGCCAATGGCGAGGTCGTTTCCTACGACAAGCTGGTCATCGCCACCGGCGCGGCGCCCTTCGTTCCCGACGTGCCGGGAACGGATCTGCCGGGCGTGTTCACCATGCGCACCCCCGACGACGCCATCGGCCTGCGCGCATACGTGGACGGAAATTCGTGTCGCAGAGCCGTGGTGGTGGGCGGCGGCTTCATCGGCCTGGAGATCGCGGAGAACCTGCTGGCCAAGGGGCTGAAGGTCACCGTCGTGGACATGGCCGCGCAGGTCATGCCGAACCTGTTCGACGCGGAGATGGCGGACTACATTCGCCGCCAGCTGCAGGCGAAGGGCATCCGCGTGGTCACCGGGGCGGGCCTCACCGGCATCCTGGGGAGTGACAGGGCCGCTGGTGTCGCCACCACGGTCGGGAACTTCGACGGCGACGCGGTGGTGCTGGCCATCGGCGTGCGCCCCGCCACCGCATGGCTGGCGGATTCCGGCGTCGAGATGAACCGCGGAACCATTGTGGTGGACGCGTGCCAGAGAACCAACCTGCCGGATATATATGCCGTGGGCGACTGCGCCCAGGTGCACAACCGTCTGATCGGCGGGGGACAGTGGTCGGCGATGGGCTCCACCGCCAACATCACCGGCCGCCTGCTGGCGAAGACGCTGACCGGGGCAGAGTCGCCCTACAGCGGCTGCCTGGGCACGGGCGTCGTGAAGCTGACCGAAGATTTGAACGCGGGTCGCACGGGCCTCACCGAGGCACAGGCCAAAGACGCGGGCTTTGACGTGATCACGGCCACCTGCGTCACCGACGACAAGGCGCACTATTATCCCGGCGCGGCCACCTTTCTCACCAAGCTGATCGCCGATCGGACGAGCCACCGGCTGCTGGGCATCCAGGTGCTGGGCGCGGGCGCGGTGGACAAGATGGTGGACATCGCGGTGACTGGCATCAGCCTGGGCGCGAAGATCGAGGACTTCGACGCCATGGACTTCGCCTACGCGCCGCCCTTCTCCACGGCGATTCACCCCTTCACACAGGCCTGCTACATCCTGGAGAACAAGCTGTGCGGCGCGTACGAGAGCATGACCCCCGCCGAGTACGCCGCGACGAAGGGCAAGGGCTATCGCGTGATCGACGCCAGCCCCGCGCCGTCCATTCCCGGCGCGAAGTGGGTGGATTTGGCGAAGTTGAACGGCCCCATCGACGGCTTGGAGCCGGACGAGAAGCTGCTGCTGGTCTGCGCCAAAGGCAAGCGCGCCTACTTCCTGCAGAACCGTTTGAAGGCATGCGGCTACACCAACACGCTGGCGCTGGAGGGCGGCCTGTTTGCGAACCAAGTGAAGGTGTCCTTTGAAGGCGGCAAGCTGCCGCCCGAGGAAATCAAGCGGGTCAAGGGCCTGGGCTGCCTGCGGGACAAGCGCTATCCCGACGTATTCAACGTGCGCGTCATCACCCGCAACGGAAGGATTTCTTCCGAGGAGCATCGCGTCATCGCGGAGGCCGCAGAGAAGTTCGGCTCCGGCGCGGTGACGATGACCACCCGCCTGACGCTGGAGATTCAGGGCGTCCCCTACGCCAACATTCAGCCGCTGATCGACTTCCTGGCCGGGCACAATCTGTCCACCGGCGGCACCGGCAGCCTGGTTCGCCCCGTGGTCTCCTGTAAGGGAACCACCTGCCAGTACGGTCTGGCCGACACCTTCGATCTGAGCGAGAAGCTGCACGAGCGCTTCTATGTGGGCTACCACGGCGTCACCCTGCCCCACAAGTTCAAGATCGCCGTCGGCGGCTGTCCCAACAACTGCGTCAAGCCCGACCTGAACGATGTCGGCATTGTCGGCCAAAAGGTCCCCATGATCGACTTCGCCAAGTGCCGGGGCTGCAAGAGATGCCAGGTGGCGGAAAGTTGTCCCATCAAGCTCGCCCACCTGGAGGACGGCAGGATTCACGTCGATCCCAACGCCTGCAACAACTGCGGCCGCTGCGCCGGAAAATGCCCCTTCGGCGCGTTTGAGGAGTATCAGTACGGCTTCAAGGTCTTCATCGGCGGCCGCTGGGGCAAGAAGGTCGCCCACGGCCGGCCGCTGACTCGAATCTTCACTTCCGAAGAGGAAGTCATGGATGTGGTTGAGAAGGCCATCCTGCTGTTCCGCGACGAGGGCGTCTCCGGAGAGCGCTTTGCCGATACGATCAACCGCCTGGGCTTCGATTATGTCAACGAGAAGCTCATCAGCGGCAGGATTGACAAGGCCGCCGTGCTGAACAAGACCGTCAAGGGCGGCGCGACCTGCTGACCGCGCGGTAAAATCAAAACCACCAGTTGAATTTGAAGTAGTAAGCTAAAGGTAGACGCATGAGAAAAGTACCATGAAGTCTACCTTTATTTTATGGTAGAATAAGGAAGGGGGAGGATTGCGATGAAATAAGGGCAAACGAAGCGGGCATGGACGACAGAGGAAAAGGCGGAGATCATACACAAACATCTGGAGGAGCATGTTTCCGCTCGGACTTTGGAAAAGGAGTATGAAGCGAACCGGAGCATGATATGCCGCTGGGTAAAGCAGTATATTGCGGAAGGAGAAAGTTCTTTCGAACGCAAGGGCTCGCTGGGGAATCGCTTTGCGGCGCTGCATACGAACGAGAATCTATCGGAGGTAGAGCGATTACGGCTCATGGTAGCGAAACTGGGGATCGAGAATGAGCGATTAAAAAAGGATGTTGGGTGAAAGGAGTTGGTGCAAGCAAGGAGTTCGTTACTGGCAGAGGAGCAGACAGCTCCGATGGTCTTCCACACTGACCAGGGCTCCGCCTACTCCTTCCTGGCTTTCTGCCAGGCCCATCGACATTATAACATACTTCGCTCCATGTCGCGAGAGGGAGCGCCAACCGATAATCCAATTATTGAAGCATTAGGCGGCTGGATGAAAGAAGAATTGTACCTTGACTTCGGCTTGACCGAAGTAGAGAATGTACCCTCACTACTGGATCGGTAGGTGCATTGCTTCAATCACAGCCGGCACGCTGCCGCTCTGGACTATAAAAGCCCTGTTCAGTATAAATCCGAACAGGGCTTCTAGTTCTCGGGTAGTTCTTTTGCGTCTACTTTCTCTTGACTACTTCATGCAACTGGTGGTTTTGACTTATACGGGAACCTTTGCACGCGGGGATTATTCCACGACGCCGCCCTCGACGACCAGGCTGTCGGGATCAACCGCGTCGCCGTAGACGTCCTTCAAGGTCGCGTCATAGTCGGCGTGGAAGAACTGCTCATCGGCCAGCGATTCAATCTCGCCGTTGATCCAGTTCAGCAGGCTCTCGTTGCCCTTCTGCACGGCGGGGGCGATGGTGTCCAGGCTGCCCAGCGTCTCCACGCCCACGGCGAA
>CANQEW010000032.1 GCA_947596085.1 uncultured Clostridia bacterium
GCAGTTTACAACCACCCTTGTATATGCCCATGCGGATACAGAGGCCAAACGAAAGGCCATCGAGAAAGCGATGGGAGACGCCGGGACCAACACCGAGACTTCTCTTTATGAACTGGATGATGAAGAAAAACTAAAGAAGCTGTACGGTCTGAAATGAGCAAAAAGTTATACCGAAAATATCAGTCCCGTTTGTGAATTCCGTATCCGCGAGTAAATATGTGGTCAAAAAGTTATACCGAATCTTTGCGGGAGAATCCTGATAAAATCCGGACTTCTTGCAAGATTCGGTATAATCTGATTTTCGGTATAACTCTAGGATTGCAGGGTCAAATATGTTTGGGAAATGCGACCTGACCGTGATTCCCAATGCAATTGACTTTCAGAAGTTTGCGCCGAATCAAGAAATGCGAAAGCAAATGCGGGATCGCTTGGGCGTTGCGGATGAACAGAGAGTTTTTGGCTTCTGCGGCAGACTCTGCACCCAAAAAAACCCTGAGATGTTGATCGATATTTTTAATGAAATTCATAAACTGAAGCCGGATTCCCATCTCCTCATATTGGGGGATGGAGAGAAAAGAGAAGAATTAACAGAGAGAGTAAAAGCGTACGGACTGCCAGGAAGCGTTATTTTTGCAGGCAGCGTTACCAATGTTGAAGATTGGTTGCAGGCGATGGATTGCTTTGTTTTCCCGTCGCGTTGGGAGGGCTTTGGAATTGTCCTTTTAGAGGCCCAGGCCGCCGGACTACAATGTTTTACCACAAAAGACGCTGCCCCTGAGGAAACCAATTTGACGGGAAGAGTTCATTTTATTCGTCGGGATGCTTCACCATACGAATGGGCAAAGGCAATAGTAGAGGCAGATTGTGAGCGCCGGGATTGTATGGGCACTTTGAATAAGAGCGGTTACACGCTGGATGACCTGAGAATAAAGATGTATGAAGTGTTTGGATTGGATTAAGCATTCCATATTTGCTGGTAGCAAAGGTGAAACAATGATGATTAAACAGACATTGAAAAGAACAAGACTGGGGCAGAGCTTACTTGCATTTAAGCGAGTATTTCAATCGGAAAATTATAGGCAGTGGTTTCGGGATTTCGACGAGTCGCATTCTTTTTTCAAATTTCAGGAATGTGGTCCAGCTAATGAAGATAAAGCGTTGTATGTCATTAACGACGTCAATGCTTCTTCGGGATTCTTTTACAGTTGGTGTCAGGTGTGTCGTGGATTGATGGTGGCGGAACGATACGGCTTTACGCCGGTGGTGGACTGGACGAATGGACCGTATTTCGATGAAAAGGGATTAAATGGATGCATGAATCCATTTGAATACTTCTTTGAACCACTCTCCTGTGTCACGATCGACGAGGCAATGCGCAGCCGGAATGTGACATTCTATAGCAACCATACTGATGGCGGGCCTTTTGCACTCTACGAATACAGAAGCGAAGAGGAATTGGAGCGTTTTGCGGAAATCAACAGGAAATATCTGCACATAAGGAGTGAACTGCGCAACCGGCTATATGCGGAAATCCATCAATTGTTGGGAGAAAAGAAGACGCTTGCCGTCCACGTCAGAGGCGTGGAATGGGGAAATGTGCGATACCATCCGATTCCGGCATCGTTGATGGAATATAGCGCGAGAATCGATGCTGCTATGGCACAAAATAGGTTCGAACAAATTTTTCTGGCGACAGATAGCGAAGACACGGTTGCCTTTTTTAAGGAACGATATCGGGAAGCAGTCGTTTGTTACGGGGATGTGATTCGGGCGCAAAAAGGAAGCAAGGTGTTGGCAATCTTTGATGACAGCATCGCCGAAGAGAATAAGGGCTTTCGACTTGGATACGAGGTCTTGAAGGACATGCTCACAATTTCCTCCTGCGACGGGATTATCGCGGGGTTATCCTACGTTAGTTTCGCGGCGGAGGTCTATAAGAAGGAGCGAGGTGAGACGTATCAATACAAGGATCATATTCAAATGAAGCTGAACGATAAGGGAATCGCGCCAATCGCAGTTCCAAACATAGGCAAGGAGGGCGCGGGATGTCCGTCGAAGAGCAAAAGTCGCTGAAGCTGAATATGGTGCTCAACGCGATCCGTGGGATTCTATCCGTGTTGTTTCCACTGATTACTTTTCCTTATATTTCCCGTATTTTAGGCGTTGAGAATATCGGACGGTTCAATTACTCCAATTCGATCATCAATTATTTTGTGCTGTTGTCCGGCTTGGGCATTAACAGCTATGCAATTCGGGAAGGCGCGTCGCTCCGAGAAAACCGAGACGCGTTGAACCGATTTGCCAACGAAATGTTTACCATCAATATGGTTTCAACCGCGGTTTCCTACGCGCTGTTGATTGTGGTGGCCTTGACATTTTCCAGCATAAGAGGTTACTGGGCGATGATTGCGATACTGTCCTTTCAGATCGTTCTGAAAACAATAGGCATCGACTGGATCTATTCGATTTACGAGGATTATCTCTATATCACGGTCAGAGGAATTGCGTTTCAGGTTCTTTCGCTGCTGTTGCTGTTTTGCTTTGTGCACACGCAGGACGATCTCAACATATATGCTGTCATTACGGTCCTCGCCGGGGCGGGTTCCAGCGTCCTGAATTTCATCCACGCAAGGAAGCGCATTAAAGTTGGATTTTCGCAAACGGTAGACTGGAAAACCCATATGCGCCCCATCTTTGTCCTGTTTGCCATGTCGCTGACGGTCACAATCTATGTCAATTCGGACATCACAGTCTTGGGTGTTTTGTGCGGCGACCGTGTAGTAGGGATTTATTCGGTTTCCACTAAGATATATACCATCGTGAAGGGAATTCTTTCGACCGTGTTGGTTGTTTCCATTCCGCGTCTGTCGGCGCAATTTGGCACGGGGAGGCTTGTAGAATTCCGCGCAACGGCGAAGGATATTTATGAAACACTGATTACAGCCATGTTGCCTGCGATTACAGGCATAATTTTGCTCAGCAAACCCATTGTACTGCTGATTTCGGGACCTGAATACGCCGAGGCCTCGTCATCCCTTGCCATTTTGGGAGTTGCTCTGTTCTTATGTATGGCGGCATGGTTCTGGGGGCAATGCGTTCTGGTGCCGATGAAAATGGAAAATGAAGTGTTTAAGGTTACCCTTTTCAGTGCGGTACTGAATTTGGTGCTGAACTTAGTTTTGATCCCCAAATGGAGGGAGAATGCAGCAGCTTATACTACATTGCTGGCGGAGGGCTGCGCGTATTTGTGGAGCATGTATCGGGGAAGAAAATTTAGCGGTATAACGGGGGTGGGGAAGACATTCTTCAAATCGACGATTGGATGTATGGGGATCATGCTTGTCGCCGTACTGTTTCAGAACGTAATTCACGCAACCGTTCCGTATGTCCTGACGACGATTGTCACGTCCGTTATAGTGTATGGCGCTATTGAGATCCTTCTAAAGAACGAAGCGCTGTTCAGCTTTCTGCGAGAAATCAAGGGCCGTTGGAGCGCAAAAGCATCCTGAACAAGCGAAAAAGTGGCAGACTTTGCTGGATTGAATCAGCGCACGATGCCCTGAATAATAAGGGAGGGGAACTTTGTGATTATTACCAAAACGCCATTTCGCATGTCTTTCTTTGGCGGCGGAACAGATATGGAGGAGTTTTTTTCAGAGCATGGCGGGGCGGTTCTGTCTACTACGTTCGATAAATACTGTTACGTTACAGTACGGCATCTTCCGCGTTTTTTTGACCATTCGAGTGAGTTAGCATACGCGGAAATTGAACGTATTTCATCGGTTGACGATATCCGACACCCGGCAATCCGGCACGCAATGAAGGCGTTGGATATGCACGAAATTCGACTGTCCTATGATGCTGATCTTCCTGCTCGGTCTGGTCTCGGCACGAGCAGCTCTTTTGCTGTGGGCATGTTGAACGCGTTCTATGCCCTAAAAGGGAAATACGTGGAAAAGCAACGTTTGGCAAAAGAGGCAATCTATTTGGAACGGGAACTGTGCCAAGAGGCGGGAGGGTGGCAGGACCAGATTGCTGCAGCGTATGGCGGTTTGAATCGAATCAATTTTACCGCTGGAGGTTTTGAGGTGCGCCCTGTAATCATATCGCCGATTCGAAAAAAAGAGCTCAACAACAATCTTCTCATGTTTTTCACCGGGTTTACACGGCTGTCTGCCGTAGTGCAGAAAGTTAATCACATTGCGGCCAGGGAAAAGACGGAGCAGCTCAAGCAGATGTTGTATTTGGTGGATGATGCGGAGAAGATATTAACAGATAAGAACGCTGATTTGGATGATTTTGGGCGACTATTGGATTGTACGTGGCGGTTGAAACGACAAACAGGGAGCACTATTTCCACCGACAGCATTGACGCTTTGTATAAAAGGGGATTACAGGCGGGCGCGTTGGGCGGGAAGTTATTGGGCGCCGGGGGCGGTGGATTCTTGTTGTTCTATGCGCGACCGGAGAAGCAAGCGGCAGTCAAGGAGGCCATGAAGGAACTACTGTATGTACCTTTCCAATTCGAAAACGAGGGGACCCAGGTAATTTACTATGCGCCTGAAGGCTATGAACCTGCAAACGGAGCAAAGAGATGAAAGCGATCATCATGGCTGGTGGCAAAGGAACGCGGATCGCGGGAATCGCCCACGACATCCCGAAGCCGATGATTCTCATTGAGGGGAAGCCCGTGTTGGAGCATGAAATTGAAGGCCTGCGGGAGCAAGGATTTACTGATATTCTGTTGACGGTGGGATACCTAGCGTCGACCATTACGGATTATTTCGGGGATGGGCGTAACTTCGGAGTACATATTGACTATTACGTGGAGCGGGAGCCGCTAGGAAACGCGGGAGCGTTGCTAAAGCTGCGAAATGAGTTGACAGAGGACTTTCTGTTACTCAATGGCGATGCGGTGTTTGATGTGGACTTCGAACGGATGGTGAGCTTCCACAAAGCCCACAATGGATTGGCGACGCTGCTGACCCACCCGAATGACCACCCATATGACAGCGGATTGATCTTGGCTGACGAAAAAAACGCGGTGACAGAGTGGTTAACAAAGGAAGATGTGCGGCCGGAGTGGTATCACAACCGGGTGAACGCAGGAGTGCACATAATCTCACCTGAGTTGCTGCGACAGGAGTTTGACACACCAAAGGTGGATCTGGATCGACAACTTTTAAAGCCATTGGCGGGGACGGGACGGTTATACTGTTACGACAGCCCAGAGTACGTGAAGGACATGGGAACGCCCGAGCGTTATGTGCAAGTGTGCGCAGACTACCGGAGTGGGAAGGTACAGGCCCGAAATCTGCGAAATCGACAGAAAACGATCTTTTTGGATCGGGATGGAACGATTAACAAGTATGTGGGATTCCTGCGACATCCTGAAAATTTCGAACTGCTTCCCAATGCGGCGGAAGCCATTCGAATGATCAACGAATCGGGGTACCTGGCCATTGTGGTGACCAATCAACCAATAATTGCGCGCGGTGAAATGACGGAAGTGGAGCTTCGGGGGATTCACGACAAGATGGAGACATTATTGGGCCGAAAGGGGGCGTACATTGACGCTCTATACTATTGCCCGCATCATCCGCACAGGGGATATCCGGGGGAGATTTCGGCATTGAAGATCGACTGCGAATGCCGGAAGCCGAAGCCTGGGATGTTGCTGAAAGCAGCAGCTGATTACCACATCGACCTTTCAGAATCGTGGATGATTGGGGATGGGGAAAACGACGTACTGGCAGGACAGGCGGCGGGATGCAGGACGATACAAATTGGTAGGCACGGTATAAAAAGTTTGTGGGATGCAGTACAACACATCATGGGGGCGGAAGAATGAATGAAAGCATAAGCGTTATGAAGCATTTGAATCTGCTGGTTGCACGATATCCGGCTTTGCTGGCGTGTAAAGAAGATGTCGTTGCGGCCTATGAGCTGATGGCCGACTGTTATATGCACGGCGGGAAGCTGTTAGTCGCTGGAAATGGGGGCAGTGCGGCGGACGCGGAGCATATAGTGGGTGAATTGATGAAGAGCTTTGCAAAACCTCGGAAGGTGTCAAAAGAATACGCAGATAAGTTGACGGCGGTTAGCGTTGAGTTGGGCAAGACGTTGGCTGAGAAACTGCAGGGCGCACTGCCGACCATTGCGCTGGACGGACATCCGGGACTGTTCACAGCGTATATTAACGACTGCGAGCCACAGCTGTGCTTTGCTCAACAGGTGAATGGATATGGAGAAGAAGGAGATGTATTTCTGGGGATCTCAACCAGTGGGAATAGCAAGAATGTGCTCTACGCTGCAATTGTCGCCAAGGCCAAAGGTATGAAAGTCATTGGCCTAACAGGACAAAAGAAGAGCAAGCTCTCAGAATTGGCTGACGCATGCATAAGAGCACCGCAGACAGAGATCTATAGAATTCAAGAATATCATCTGCCCATTTATCACTGTCTGTGTCTAATGCTCGAGGAGAGGTTTTTTTGTGAATCGTAATCTACCGTAGCGAATCGAGTTAAACGGACCTAAAGTCGATCAAGGAGGGAAAAATCATGCAGAGCAAACATGTGATGAACAAGATGGATAAGGTGTATGTGGCGGGTCATCGTGGATTGGTGGGCTCGGCAATCGTTCGAAAATTGAAAGCTGAAGGCTTTCAAAATATAATTGTACGTACTCATGACGAACTGGATCTAACAAATCAGAATGCGGTAAATGCATTTTTTGAAGCAGAACAGCCTGATTTTGTTTTTATGGCGGCAGCTAAAGTTGGCGGCATTCAGGCGAATCGAGAGGCATTGGATCAGTTTTTGTATATTAATACCATGATTGAGATGAATACCATCATGGCAGCTTATCAGACAGGAGTTAAAAAGTTTTGCTTGTTAGGAAGTGGGTGTATCTATCCTCGCGAATGCTCACAACCAATCAAAGAAGAGTATTTGCTGACTTCGCCGTTGGAAATTACCAATGAAGGTTATGCCCTAGCGAAGATTTCCGGCCTGAAGTTGTGCGAATATCTGAATACGCATCATCCTGAAAGGGCCGATTTCATTTCAGTTATGCCATGCAATTTGTATGGCCCCGGTGACAATTATCATCCAGAGCATTCGCACGTTATTCCTGCACTTTTACGGAAATTCAATGATGCGAAACAAAAGGGGAAAAAAGAAGTTGTCATGTGGGGAACAGGAAGTGCCATGCGAGAATTTCTCCACATTGATGACGTTGCCGATGCCTGTTATTTTTTGATGCAACATTATTCTGGCGATGCAAATACTCAAACCAATACGCCAGGCATTTCATGGGTCAATGTGGGTTGCGGGAACGACTTGACCATGAAGGAGTTGGCGCGGGTGATTGCGAAGATCGTGAATTACAACGGAGACATCGTTTATGATCACATTCATCCGGATGGAACTCCCCGAAAACTACTGGATTCCACGAAGCTCTTTTCGTTTGGATGGAGACCTTCCATTTCGCTGGAGGAAGGACTCCGTGAAACATATCAGGACTATCTCCTTCACAAGGATGAGTATCGCAGTTAAGAAAGGTGGCATAAACATATGAAAAAAGCGCTGATTACAGGTATTACGGGAATGGTTGGTTCACATTTAGCAGATTTCTTGCTGGAGAATACAGACTGGAATGTGTATGGTGTGTGCCGCTGGCGTAGCCCGCTGGATAACGTAAGCCATTTGTTGGATCGCGTGAACCGGAAGGATCGAGTGTACTTTGATTATGCCGATCTAAACGATGAAATCTCGCTGATGACGGTGATCAACAAAGTAAGGCCAGATTACGTATTTCATTTGGCGGCGCAGAGCTATCCTTTGACTAGCTTCACTGCTCCCATTGATACGTTGAATACCAATATTCTTGGGACCTGTCGGTTGTTGGAAGCGATTCGAGCGGCGATGGAGGGAGACAGCGAATATCACCCTGTCATCCATGTCTGCGCATCTTCAGAAGTATTCGGCAAGATCCCCGCTACAAAGAAACCGGAGACGGGCATCCACGAGGAGTGCCCGTTCCATCCGGCCAGCCCGTACGCCATCTCCAAGGTGGGAACCGACCTGTTGGGTCGCTATTATGCGGAAGCGTATGGAATGACGGTGATGACGACGAGAATGTTCACGCATACGGGACCGAGGCGAGGTGACGTGTTCCACGAACCTACCTTTGCCAAACAAATTGCGATGATTGAGTCAGGATTGATTGAGCCGAAGGTGAAGGTGGGGAATTTGAAGTCGCTGCGCACCTATGCGGATGTGCGGGACGCGGTGCGAGCGTATTACATGCTGGTGACGGTGAACCCCGTTGCAGGCGAGTATTATAACATTGGCGGGAGCTACACCTGTGAGGTGGGAGATACATTGAATAAGTTGATTTCTTACTCGACGATGAAGGACAAAATCGAGATTGTCACCGATCCGGATCGGTTGCGACCGATAGATGCTGACCTACAAGTGCCGGACTGTCGGAAATTCAAGGCTCACACCGGTTGGGAGCCGCAGATTTCCTTCGAACAGACCATGCACGACCTATTGGACTATTGGCGCGAGCGCGTCTGTAAGGGCGAACGGTTTCTGACGAGGTGAACATATGCTGATTGAATGGATGAAACCTGATTTTTCGTTTTTAAACAAAGCTGGCTGCTTGAGACAACTGGTACATGACGGTTGGAAGCAGGTCAATGTCATTACTTCTATACCTGGAAGTGTGCGGGGCGGTCACTATCACAAATATAACCGAGAAGCATTTTATGTTGTTGCGGGAAGCTTTTCACTTTGCGTATGGAATGCAGAGAGCAAAGAGAATTATGAAATGTGCGAAGGAGATATGTTTCTGATCCCACCAAACGTATTTCATACTTTTGATTACCACGAAGAGACAATCTTGGTATCGTTATATAGTCGGGGCGTGGAACTATCTGAAATGAAAAAAGACATTTGGACGAAGTGAGGGCAAGCGCGTATGAGAATTGCAATATTGGGTGCGGGTATTTCCGGGCTAAGTGCTGCCAGGTTGCTCAATGATAGGGGCTGTGATGTGACTATATATGAGAAAAATACGACAATTGGAGGCCTTGCGCGGAGTCGTGTAACACAGGGCATACTTTATGATCCGCATGGAGGGCATATTTTGAACTCCAAACATCCCGAAGTGATGGAATGGGTGTTTTCACTTTATGGGAAAGAGAACTGGAATTTTCGAGAGCGGAATGCAAAAATCTACTACGATGAGAAATATGTTTCGTATCCGTTTGAATTGTCCTTGTGCGAATTGGATCCAGAAGATGCTGTAAACTGCGTTCATGATTTTATGCTTTCTCAACAGGGAGAGAGACCGGAGAATTATAGAGATTGGTTAGTGTGGAACTTCGGCCAAGCCATTTGCGACGATTATATAATCCCCTATAACGAGAAAATTTGGTCGTTTCCATTGGAGCAGATGGAAACACACTGGATGGAAGGCAAGATGCCACTCCCATCAAAAAAAGAAATGATCCGATCTATGCTGCTCAAAGATCCAACGGAACGAAAAATGCCACATTCAACATTCTATTATCCTTTGCACGGCGGTATTCAGACTTTTGTAAATGCTGTGGCGCAAGGGTTGCACGTATACTGCGACGCGGGAATCCAGTCGATTGAGCGGCGAGGGAGAAAATGGTATGTCAATGGGGAAGGCGCCTATGATCGAATCATCAGCACCATTCCTCTTCCGGAGTTGCCAAAAATAATGGAGCTTCCCGATAAGTTGACGACTTGTATCGGCGAACTGAAATACAACAGTTTGACGACGATGCTATTTGAATGCCCTCAAACGGATATTACTTGGCTATATATTCCATCGCACGACTATCGTTCTCACCGAGTGGGATATCAGAGCGCGCTTACGCCTTATGCAGGGAACAGGCCCGGCGGCGGTTGCGCGGCGTTGGAGATTATCGGAGAGAGATTTGACATTGCTGGTTTGGAGAGACAGGGAAACATTCTGCCTCAAGAGTTGGGATATCGAGTAACGCTGGATAGTGAATTTACGAAGTATGCCTATGTGATTTATGATCTACATTATCGGAAGAATATGTCAGTCATAAACGCCTATTTTAACGACCTGGAAGGATTTGAATTATTGGGGAGGTGGGGGAAATGGAATTACAATAATATGGATATGTGTATTCTTGATGCAATGCATCTTACGCAAAAGATATTAACATAATACTTAAACTATTTAAAACAAGCAGATGCCTATTCGTTTATACTGATTTAATTTGTATACGAATTGAGAAGGAAAATCGAGCGTTTGATGAAATGTGTGAGAAAATCGGTGGAGTTATCTATGATATCACTTGATACGATAGATTCCACAGATTTTGTCGTGCTTTCAAAGCCTGAGAAGGAGATTAGAACCAAATGAAAGCTTTGATATTGAATTCTGGCATGGGGAACCGGATGGGCGTCCTGACATCGGAGCATCCCAAATGCATGACAGAGATATCGGGGCGGGAGACAATCCTGAGCCGTCAGCTGACCATGCTGGTGGAGGTGGGAATCAGCGAAGTTGTCATGACTACAGGTCCATTTGACAAGATATTGATGAATTATTGCCACAGCTTGGAACTACCATTAAACATCACATTTGTGAATAATCCCAAGTATCAGGAAACAAATTATATCTATTCCATCTATTGTGCCAGAAAGTATCTAAATGATGATATCTTACTCATGCATGGGGATTTGGTATTTGAAAACGCTGTTCTGGATGCTGTGCTGGCAGAAGAAAGAAGCTGCATGACAGTATCTTCAATGTTACCCTTGCCTGACAAGGACTTCAAGGCAGTAATAAAGGGGGGATGTATCAAAAAGATAGGTGTTGAATTCTTTGATGAAGCCATGGCGGCGCAGCCGGTGTATCTTCTCAAGAAGGTAGATTGGAAGGTTTGGTTGGAACGCATCTCTGCCTTCTGTGAGAGCGGCCAGGTGAAGTGCTATGCCGAAAATGCTTTGAACGAAGTAACGGACCGATGTGCGATATATCCGTTGGATGTAGGCGATAAACTATGTAGCGAAATTGATAGCCCGGAAGATTTGGCGGTGGTATCTGCACGGCTAAAAGAAGTGGAAAGTCGTACAGTTTATATGTGCTTTTCCACGGACATATTGCACAGTGGGCATATTGCCCTTATCAAGAGGGCGGCGAGATTGGGAAAAGTAACAGTGGGAGTCTTATCAGATGAGGCGACAGCAAGCTATCGCCGGTTTCCATTGCTACCAGCTACGGAACGCATGACCATGCTCGAAAATATTCATGGAATTAGCCGAGTGGTAGAACAAAAGACGTTGAGCTATCGTGAAAATTTGACGAAATACAAACCCACCTATGTTGTGCATGGGGATGATTGGATAGTTGGTTTCCAGAAGCCCATTCGGGATGAAGTTTTGTCTATTCTGGCAACTTACGGCGGACATTTGGTGGAATTTCCCTATGCCAATGACGATAAGTACAGGGCACTGGAAAAACGGACTCGGGCTGAATTGTCTTTGCCGGATATGCGCAGAGCTCGGTTGAAGAAGATTCTGAGCATGAAGGGATTGATAACAGCTCTGGAAGCGCACAGCGGTATCACTGGCTTGATTGCTGAGAAAACGGTGGTTTATCAGAATGGACAGGCGCGGCAGTTTGACGCCATGTGGATAAGCTCCCTATGCGATTCTACCGCCAAGGGCAAGCCGGATATCGAGCTCGTTGACATGACAAGCCGTTTTCGTACGATAGACGACATCATGGAGGTTACCACCAAGCCAATAATTTTCGACGGTGATACCGGCGGATTGACCGAGCATTTTGTCTATACCGTCAGAACACTTGAGCGCATGGGTGTTTCGATGGTCATCATCGAGGACAAAACGGGGCTCAAAAAGAACAGCCTTTTTGGTACGGAGGTGCAGCAAACGCAGGACAGCATAGAGAATTTCAGCGCCAAGATCGCTGCTGGCAAAAAGGTGCAGAAAACCAAGGACTTCATGATCTGCGCGCGCATAGAAAGCCTCATTCTTGAAAGAGGCATGGAAGACGCACTCACCCGCGCCTTTGCGTTCGTTGAGGCAGGGGCCGATGCGATTATGATACATAGCCGCAAGAAAGATCCGAGTGAGATCAAGGAGTTTATTGCTAAATTCCGCGAACAGGATAAAGCAACGCCTATCGTATTGGTGCCCACCTCTTTCAATACGGTTTATGAGGAAGAATGGAAACAACTTGGAGCAAATATCATCATATATGCAAATCAGCTTACGCGGACGGGATTCCCTGCAATGCAGGACGCAGCGGAAACGATCCTGCGCACACACAGAGCAAAGGAATGTGATGATAAGTGCATGAGCATTAAGGACATTATCACGCTGATTCCGGAAGAATGAGGGACGCCATTATGGAGCAAAAGACAATATCCGACTATGTTGAGATGAACAATTGGCTACAAGAAAACGCTTGTAACACAGTGCTGCTCGTATGTGACGATTCGATCCGGTATATGGAATCGTTCAATCATCATCTCAAAAAGATAGAGAATGCAGGGGTAAAAATCGTATCTTTCAAGGAGTTTCAGCCGAACCCGCAATACGAGAGCGTTGTGAAAGGTGTTGGATTGTTCCGCAGGGAGCGCTGTGATTCGATTGTCGTTGTCGGTGGCGGATCGGCCATGGACGTTGCCAAATGCATCAAGGCTTATGCGAATATGAATGGCAACGGCGATAATGGCGAGTATCTGAAACAGGAAATTACTCCCAATGATATACCGTTTCTCGCCATGCCTACCACTGCCGGAACAGGTTCTGAAGCGACACGCTATGCCGTCATCTATTTCGACGGGAAAAAGCAGAGCATAACAAGCAACAACCTTATCCCGCAAACTGTGCTGATGAATCCGGACGCGTTAAAAACGCTCCCCATGTATCAGAGAAAAGCGACCATGATGGACGCGCTCTGCCACGCGATCGAGTCTTTTTGGTCAGTCAACAGCACAGACGAGAGTAAAGAATACAGCAGGGAAGCAATTCAAAATGTTCTTATCCACATGGACGGTTATCTGCAAAATACCGAGGAAGGCAATGCCGGCATGCTGCTGGCGGCCCACACGGCCGGAAAAGCCATCAATATCACCCAGACGACAGCGGGGCACGCCATGTGCTACAAGATTACGAGCCTGTTCGGCTGCGCCCACGGCCATGCGGCCAGCCTGTGCGACCGGGTTTTGTTCCCGTGGATGACAGAACATACCGACCGGTACATTGATGCACGGGGGCGTGCTTATCTCAGCCGCACCCTAGATGAAATCGGGCAGGCGATGGGCTGCCAAAACGCCAAAGAAGGGGCGGAAAAGCTGCAAAGCATCTTTCATTCGCTGGGGCTGGAAGTACCGGAAGCGACGGAAGAACAGTATCACGTGCTCAGGACTTCGGTAAACCCCGTGCGTTTAAAGAATCATCCCATTGCGCTGGACGACGCGGCGATAGATGAACTATATCATGCAATTTTGAGGTGACGGAAAGATGAATGTGGAAAAGTTTGTAGAAATCATCGGTTCCGATTTTTATACCGGCGTGCCGGACAGCCAGCTGCGCGCGCTGTGCGATTACCTGATGGCGCGATACGGCATCGACCCGAAGCATCACATCATCGCGGCCAACGAGGGTAACTGTACGGCACTTGCAGCGGGTTACCATCTGGCGACCGGCAAAATCCCGGTCGTTTACATGCAGAACAGCGGCGAAGGGAACATCATCAACCCGGTTGCCAGCCTGCTGAACGACAAGGTGTATGACATTCCCTGTGTGTTCATCGTGGGTTGGCGGAGCGAGCCGGGCGTTCATGACGAGCCCCAGCACATTTACCAGGGCGAGGTGACGCTCAAGTTGCTGGAAGATATGGATATCGACCATTTCGTCATCTCAAAGGAAACGACAGAGGACGAGCTTGCTGAAAAAATGGCAGCATTCAGGGAGATTCTCGCAACCGGCAAGCAGGTCGCTTTTGTGGTCAAAAAAGGCGCATTGGCATTTGACGGCCAGGTCAAATACGAAAACGGCAACGCCATGATCCGGGAGGACATCATCCGGCATATCGTGGAACATACCGGCAACGACCCGATTGTTTCCACTACCGGTAAGGCCAGTCGGGAACTGTTTGAGATCCGCGAAGCGCGGAGCGAAGGGCATAAAATGGATTTCCTGACGGTTGGGTCGATGGGTCATGCCTCATCCATCGCTCTGGGCATTGCCCTGCAGAAGCCGGATAAGAAGATCTGGATTATCGACGGGGACGGCGCTGCTCTCATGCACATGGGCGCGATGGCGGTGATCGGCGCAAACGCGCCTGAAAACATAGTTCATATCATAATCAACAACAGCGCCCATGAAACGGTGGGCGGCATGCCGACGGTCGCAGGGAAGATTGATCTTGTGAAAATTGCCAAAGGCTGCGGCTATCCGGAGGCTGTCAGCGTGGACAACTTTGTGCAGTTGAACGCGGCGCTTGAACAGGCGCAAAACAGCAATTGCCTGCGCCTCATCGAGGTGAAATGTTCTATCGGGGCGAGAGCCGATCTCGGCAGACCAACGACCACAGCGAAGGAGAACAAAAGAAGCTTTATGCAGTATCTTGTCGCCAAATGATAATATTAAAGAGATGCAATACAGTTGGAAATCAAAGGTGAATGACAGGTATGATTTCCTATGTGATGTTCTTCAAATCGACGCCCATATACGGCACCTTCGCCATGCTGTTTTTTGCGAATTCCATGCATTTCTTCTCGTCTCCGTACCTGATGATGTACAACACATTCGGAAAAATCAATGAGAATCTGGAGAACGTCGGGGCCAGCATGGGCATCGGCAGATGGAAGGTTATCCGGGACATTCTGCTGCCCCAATCGACGGGAACGATTCTGGAAATGATGAGCTATTTCTTTGTCAACTGCATGATGACTATATCCGCTGTTTCGTTTTTGGCGAACGTGAGCAACAAGCCGCTGGTGCTGATGATCACCTAGTTTGGAGGACAGATGCAGCTGGAGTGCGCGGCATTCGTTTCGCTGGTGATTCTGCTGGTCAACATGGCGATGAAATACGTGATCTTTGTCGTGAAAAGGAAATGGGCTATATTCTTCATGGACGATTGCATTTCTCTCCAAATTCACATATTCTATATATGGAATCACAACTTAGAAAGGACTAAATCACAATGCCGCGCCCGAAAGGATCAAAGAACAAGCCCGTGCTTACGATTGATGAGAGAATTGCCCAGGTAACTGCCGAGATCGAATCCCTGCAGGAGCAGATCAAGGAGAAGAAGGCCGCGCTTAAGCAATTAAACGACGAAAAGGCCGAAGAAGATCAAAAGCGGCTTATGGCTGCGGTGCTGGCCAGCGGCAAAACCGTCGATGAGATCATTGAAATGATCAGCGGATCGGCGCAGTAATTCCTGTAGATAATGATGAAGTCCTCCCCGGAACATCCATCCGAGGAGGGCTGATTTGTTCTATGGACTTAGTGAACCATCTGGACCTTGAGTGCGTTCACTTCAGAGAGAGGGAGGCCGCTGATTCGCGTAATCATATCAACCGGCAGCGCTTCCTGAAGCATTTTCTTAGCCACTTCGACAGCCTTTTTCTTTTCTCCGATAGCTTCATTTTTGATTGCTTCATCCCTCAATCGCATCTGATACATCATAAAAGCATCCCTCCAGACAGGCTTCATTTTGGTCTCATTCACGGCAGCGTCAAGTTTTCGGATCAGGTCGTTCTTGCTCTCCTCCACAGGGTATGCTTGCGTGTCGTTCATGTAGGTCAGCAGTTCTTTAAGTCTCGGCGGTATGTCGCCAATGTGACCAGCCGTATTGAAGAACAGCTTGCACGTTCCATCATCTAGCGGTTTATCCTTCAGCTCGTCGCACATATTGCGGAAGGTATAGCGGTAGAGATCATCACCGAACGGATCAAACTTGCAAATGAAGATCACGAAGCTCGGTCGAAGTTCATCGTATTGTGCGCCGCGCTGAAGCTGGGAAATGTCCATATGCGACTGGATCAACCGGCTGCGCTGGGGCAGGACGGCGTTGCTCGTGGTCTGCATTTCCAGATCGTAGACAGTCTCCACAAGACGCTGGGATCAGCAGTAAGGGGTGGCATATGTACGATACATCCCGTAAAGAATTGACATGTACCAATGCGGCAGAAGAGCACGAGCGGAAAGCGTTAGGGGATATCTACCCCTACAAAACATGTGCTCCCCGAGGAGGAAGAAATACGGTCACTTTCCCGAAGATTACCAGGTTCAACACCTATCTTCTGCGCCATTGTGGCGCGAATATCGTTGCGGAAATCAACGAGATGCTCTACGATGGGCAACTCGCGGCGGTGTGTGGGGTAGATGGGTTTTATTGCAGGCAGCTCACGCACAATCAGTGCAGAATTGATCCGCGCATGGTCTTCTGGCGTGTCAACAAGTACGAATTCATTGCGGATCTCACGATTCACCTGAAGGCGCATGTCTATGAAGATGAGATCGACGAGGAGCGGATATTCGAGCTGTATGTGTCACTGGACTTCAGTATCTGCGACGAAATCAGCTATGAGCTCAGCGGCGTCAGTCTCCAGCGTCCCGACCGGTACCAGATCAAATTGGATGACTACCTGATTCCCATTCTCAATATCGCAGAAGTCAATGAGGCAGCGGAAGCGCTGTGGTTTGCACACCTGCCGGAAGCGCTGCATGACCGCAGGTTGCTCGATCCATTCAAGCTGGCAACGAAAATGGGGCTCAACGTTGCGTATCATCGATTGTACAAGAATCACAAGACGCGGAGTGTGCTCTACTGGTTTGACAGCGAGATCCAAGTCACACCCGAGAGTGGGAACGATGAGACCCCTTTTGAACATGTGGAGATCCCGGCGAGCACCATTGTCATCAACGAAAACGCGGTGCAACAGGAGCGCGCGCGGCTGAACGTGGACCACGAATGCTTCCACGATGAATACCACTGGCTGTTCTTTCAACTGCAAGAGATGCACAACAACGACCTGCGGAGCATCAAGAAGACTCGCAAGCACAAGAACCAGGGTCAGGAACCGAAGAACCCACTAACTATCCTGGAGTGGGAGGCCAAGCAGGGCGCGCGGGCACTGATGATGCCGGGAGCGTACTTCGACCCATGATCGAGCAATACAAGGAAGAGGCAAAAGAGGGGTGCGACCATGCGGGCCGCGTATATGAGACAGTTGCCTATGCCGTATCCGAAGCAATGGATGTGCCGAAATATCTGGTGCGGGGCCGAATGATCCAGATAGGCTACTGGCAGGCACAGGGAGCGCTCAACTACATCCAAACATCACCGGCAAGCGGGCGATATATCGTGCCGTTCATGTTCTCGCGTGAGAGCTGCCCCACAACAGCACACACCTTCTTCATCAGTCCCAAGGATTCGTTCAAACTGTACGAGGCGAATGCAGACTACCGCACGCGCATCGATACCGGCAATTACGTCTATGTCGAGGGGCATATCTGTCTGAATGATCCTGCCTATGTGATCCAGACACCGCTCGGTCCCCGCATGAGCGATTGGGCGAACCGTCACGTCGACGAATGCTGCCTGCGCTTTGAGAATGTCTATGAGGTAGATGAAAACTACGAGTTCCACCTGAACTTCATCAACAGCGATGAGGAGTACAACCGGCACTACATCGACTTCGTGGCGCAGGGGAAGGATCTCACGCTCAAGGAGATCACGGAGCTGCAAAGCTCTGTCATTGCTTCTTTGCCGTGCAAGCCTGGAGAGGCACTCAAGGCGCTCATGAAGATGAGTGGCGACGTCTCCCAGGAGAAGCTGGCGGAACTGACGCTCATGTCAAGGGGCGCTGTGCGGAATTGGATGAACGAGGAATATACCTTCCGACCGGAGACCGCGATTCGGATCATCATCGGGCTGCACCTGCCGCCCTGGCTGTCCAAGCGCTTCCTCGATATTTGCGGCGTGACATGCCAGTACCACGGCCTCCATCTGATCTATCGCAACATCCTCGACTGCCACTACTTTACAGAAAAATGTGAACTCCGCCCCAAAGCAATTTTGAATTAACGAACTCCTTGCTTGCACCAGCTCCTTTTACCCGATATCCTTTTTTTATTGCTCATTCTCGATCTCCAGTTTCGCTACCTTGAGCCGTAATCGCTCTACCTCTGATAGATTCTTGCTCGCATGCAGCGCCGCAAAGCGATTCTTCGGCGGCTTTTTGCGCTTAAAAGAACTCTCTCCTTCCGCAATATACCGCTTTACCCACCGGCAGATCATGTTCCGGTTCGCTTGATACTCCTTCTCTGAAGTCCGAATGGAGACATGCTCCTCCAGACGTTTGTGTACGATCTCTGCCTTCTGTTCTGGCGTCCATCTTCGCTTCTTTTGCCCTTTTTCACCATCATCTCCTCTTACTCAATTCTATCAGAAAACAAAGGCAGATTTCATGGCGTTTTCCCATATGTCTGCCTTTATCTAACTACTTCAAATACAACTGGTGTTTTTGACTATCCCGGCAGCTCCACGATGAATTCGCTGCCGGTTCCCATTTTGCTCTCCAGGCGGATCGCGCCGCCGTGGGCCTCGGCGATCCAGCGCACGATGGGCAGGCCCAGGCCGGAGCCCTCCGTCTCGCCGCCGCCCTTGTTCACCTGATAGAAGCGCTCCCAGACGCGCGGCTGCTCCGCTTCCGGGATGCCGGGGCCGTCGTCGCACACGCAAAGGCGGATTCGGCCTCCCTCCCGGGAGAGCGATACGTCGATGCGTCCGCTCGGGCGGCCGTACTGGATCGCGTTTTGAATTAAGTTGGTGAGCATGCGCGACAGCAGCAGTTCGTCGCCCTCAAATTCGATGGCGTGATCCGCGTCGCAGCGGATCGTCATGTCCCGAACGGCGGCGGAGGCGCGCAGTTCGTCCGCCACGCCCTCGATCAGTTCCGCGAGCCGCAGCG
Source organism: uncultured Clostridia bacterium (assembly GCA_947596085.1). Classification (GTDB taxonomy): domain Bacteria; phylum Bacillota; class Clostridia; order Christensenellales; family Aristaeellaceae; genus SFTH01. Next base: position 19,034 of record CANQEW010000032.1, read on the forward strand.
GTTCCCGGTGCAGCGGCAGCCGCTGGGAATCCATGCGCGACAGCAGCAGCATCTGGTTCAGCATGCGCCCAGCGCGCTCGCCGCGCTCCCGGATCACCGCGAGCGCGGCGTCCTTCTCCTCCGCGGTGCGGCCCGGCGCGAGCGCGAATTCGCTCTGAGCGGAGATCACGCTCAGCGGCGTGCGCAGCTCGTGAGAGGCGTCGGAGATGAAGCGCTTCTCCCGCTCCATGGAGCGCTGCAGGCGCTCGAACATGCTGTTGAAGGCGTTCGCCAGGCGGCCGACCTCGTCGGTGCGGTCCTCCAGCTGGATGCGGCGGCCCAGGTCGCCGCTGTCGGAGATGCTCTCGGCGGTGGCGGTGATCTCGATCAGCGGGCGCAGCGCGCGCTTGGCGATCAGGTTTCCGCCCACCAGCGTGAGCAGCAGCAGCACCGGCACGCCCGCGATCAGCGCCAGCAGCAATGCCCGCATCATTTGACTGGCCGATGCCGAGGACATGTAGCAGCGGATCCAGAGCGGTGCCCCCTCCAGCGATGCGGGAAAGTCCATGACGTACCAGACGCCGCCCTTGGCGCGGCTCAGGATGCGCAGGCGATCCCGTACGGGCTGGAGATTGAACGCGCGCTGGCCCAGCAGCAGATTGCCTGTCTCGTCGAGCACGGATATGTGTACATCGTCGCTGATCTCCTCGGGAAGCGCGGGCCTTCCCACGTCGTCCAGCCGCAGCGCGGAGATCGCCTCCTGCGCGGCGGCGGCGAGCCGGTCCTGAAAGTAGTCGCGCGAGGAGAGGTACTGAATCGGCAGCATCGCCGCGACGAGCAGCGCCAGCAGCATCACCACGAAGGCTGAGTACCACAGCGTCAGACGCAGGCGGATCGAGCGCCGCCAGATGGGGGAGATCACGGCTCGGGCCCTCGGATGGTGTAGCCCACCGAGCGCACCGTCTGAATCAGCTTCAATTCGAAGGGATCGTCGATCTTGCGGCGCAGGTTGCGGATGTACACGTCCACGATATTGCTGCTGCCGTCGTAGCCGTAGTTCCAGACGGCGCACTCGATCTGCTCGCGGGTGAGCACGATGCCCGCGTTGCGCATCAGGTATTCCAGCATCGCGAATTCCCGCACGCTCAGCGAAATCTCGCGCCCGCCCCGGCGCACGGCACGCTGCTTGATGTCCAGCTCCAAATCCTCGATGCGGTAGACGTTGCCCTTGTTGACGGTGGTGCGGCGGGTCAGCGCGCGTACGCGGGCGGAGAGCTCCTCCAGCGCGAAGGGTTTCGTCAGGTAGTCGTCCGCGCCGGCATCCAAACCGCTCACCCGGTCGTCGATGGAATCCAGCGCGGTGAGCAGCAGCACCGGCGTGCCGTCGCCGCCGGCGCGCATGTCGCGCAGCACGTCCAGGCCGCTGCCGCCGGGCATCATGATGTCCAGCACCACGGCGTCCCAGCTTCCCGCGGCCAGCAGCCGGCGCGCCTCGTCCGCGTCGAAGCAGCGCCGGGCGTCGATTCCCACGGAGCGAAGGTGCCTTTCGATCACGCTGCTCAAGTCGCGGTCGTCCTCGGCCAGCAGTACGCGCATCCAAATCCCCCCTTTATTCTATCATACCCGGAAAAGATGAAGGTTTCATGAAAGCCCACAAAGCGAGCGGGTTTTGCCATCGAATCTGCCGGATGTGTTAACCTGCGCGGCCGGATTTTTCATGGCGGTTTCATGCGCATGGTCTATGATAAATACAAATTCTTTTTTAGGAGAACGGATTATGCAAATGCGCGCGCATCTGGACGAACTGGAGGCGGAGGCGATCTACATCATGCGGGAGGTCGCGGCGGAGTGTGAGAGGCCGGTCATGCTGTATTCGATCGGCAAGGACTCCTCCGTGATGCTGCGCCTCGCGCTGAAGGCGTTTTATCCCGAGAAGCCGCCGTTTCCGCTGCTGCACATCAATACGACGTGGAAGTTCCGGGAGATGATCGCCTTCCGGGACCGCGTCGCGAAGAAGTACGGCGTCGAAATTCTGGAATACATCAACCAGGACGGCCTGGCGCAGGGGATCAACCCCTTCGACCACGGCGCGGCCTACACCGACATCATGAAGACGCAGGCGCTGCGGCAGGCGCTCGATCTCTACGGCTTTACCGCCGCCCTCGGCGGGGGCCGGCGCGACGAGGAGAAGTCGCGCGCGAAGGAGCGCGTGTTCTCCTTCCGCAACGCCAGCCACGCCTGGGACCCGAAGAACCAGCGCCCGGAGCTGTGGAAGCTGTACAACGCGCGCGTCAACGTGCGCGGCGAGGAGATCCGCGCGTTCCCGCTCTCCAACTGGACGGAGGCGGACGTCTGGCGGTACATCCAGCAGGAGAACATCGAGATCGTATCGCTGTATTTCGCGAAAGAGCGGCCATTCGTGCGCAGGGACGGCAACATCATCATGGTGGACGACGACCGCATGAAGCTGCGCCCCGGCGAGGTGATCGAGCATGGGAAGATTCGCTTCCGCACGCTGGGCTGCTACCCGCTCACGGGCGGCGTGGAGAGCGACGCGGACACGCTGGACAAGGTGGTGGCGGAGACGCTGGGCGCGCTGACCTCGGAGCGCACGAGCCGCGTGATCGACCGGGACGGCGGCAGCGCCAGCATGGAGAAGCGCAAGCGGGAGGGATACTTCTGATGAACACCCTATTGAAGTTCGCCACCTGCGGGAGCGTGGACGACGGCAAGTCCACGATGATCGGGCGCATGCTCTTCGACGCGAAGCTGCTGTTCACGGATCAGGAGCGCACGCTTTTGCTGGAGGGCCGCCGGGAGAGCGGGGAGATCGACTATTCGCTGCTGCTGGACGGACTGATGGCCGAGCGCGAGCAGCGCATCACCATCGACGTGGCCTATCGCTACTTCACCACGAAGCGGCGCTCGTTCATCGTGGCCGACGCGCCCGGGCACGAGGAATACACCCGCAACATGGCCGTCGCCGCGTCCTTTGCCGATCTGGCCGTCATACTGGTGGACGTCACGCGCGGCGCCGCTATCCAGACGCGTCGCCATCTGCGCATCTGCGCCATGATGGGAATCGAGCACTTCGTGTTCGCCGTGAACAAGATGGATCTGCTGCACTACGACCAGAGGCGCTTCGAGAAGGTCGAGCGCGAACTCATGCGCATGGCGGCGGAGTATGAGATCCGCTCCCTGCGGATCATTCCGATGTCCGCGACCGAGGGCGACAACGTGACGCGCCGCTCGGAGCGCATGCCCTGGTACGTGGGACCGTCGCTGCTGGAGCATCTGGAGGAGGTGGACGCGCGCCGCGCGGACGCGGAGGAGGGCTTTGTGCTGCCGGTGCAGCGCGTCTGCCGGCCGAATCGGAACTTTCGCGGCTTTCAGGGGCAGATCGAGGCGGGCTCTGTCGCGGTGGGCGACGAGCTTACCGCGCTGCCGTCGGGGGAGCGCGCCCGCGTGGCGCGCATCCTAAACGCCGGGGCCGAGGCGGAGCGCGCGGAGGCGGGGTGCGCCGTCACCGTTGCGCTGGACGGCGAGATCGACGTGTCGCGCGGCTGCGCGCTGGTGCGCGGCGCGCGGGCGGAGGCCGCCGATCTGTTCTCGGCCCAGATTCTCTGGATGGACGACGCCCGCCTGGTGGAGGGCAAGAGCTACATATTGAAGCTGGGAACGAAGTCGGTGCCCGCCGCCGTGGTGCGGATTCGCTGCAAGATCGACGTCAATACCGGCGACGAGGTGCCCGCGGACGCGGTGTACAAGAACGAGATGGCGATCTGTGAGATCTCCACCTCGGAGAAGATCGCGCTGAGCCGGTTCCGGGACCATCGCGCGCTGGGGGCGCTGATACTGATCGACCGCCTGACGAACATGACCGCGGGCGGCGGCGTGGTGCTGCAGGTTTTGCGGCGCTCGCGCAACCTCTTCCGCCAGGATATGGCCGTAACGCGGGAGTTCCGCGCGCGGCAAAAGGGTCAGGAGCCGAGGACGGTCTGGCTGACGGGGCTGTCCGGCGCGGGGAAGTCCGCCATCGCGAACGAATTGGAGAAGCGCCTGGCCGCCATGGGCCGGCATACGATGCTGCTGGACGGCGACAACGTCCGCCTCGGCCTGAACCGCAACCTGGGCTTTGAGGAGGCGGACCGCATCGAGAACATCCGCCGCATCGCCGAGGTGGCGAAGCTGATGAACGACGCAGGGCTGATCGCGATTGTCGCGTGCATATCGCCCTACCGGCAGGACCGGCAGAACGCGCGGGAGATCATCGGCGCGGACAGCTTCGTGGAGGTGTACGTGAGCACGCCGCTGGAGGAGTGCGAGCGCCGGGACGCCAAGGGGCTCTACGTCCGGGCGCGTAGCGGCGAGATTCCGAACTTTACCGGAATCTCCAGCCCGTACGAGCCGCCCCGGGCGCCCGCGGTGGCGCTCGACACGAGCCGCGTGCCGCTGGCGGACTGCGTGGAGGCCGTACTGCGCGCGCTGCGCGAACGGGAGGCGTAGCATGGCGACGCTGTATCTGCACATCGGCACGCCCAAGACGGGAACCACGGCGATCCAGATCTTCTGCGAGGCGAACAAGCGGGCGCTGGCGCGGCGGGGCTACTGCTTTCCAATCTTTCCCCACAAGTACGAGGACGCGCGGATTCAGAGGAACGGGCGCTTTCTGGTGTACTTCGAGGGCGCGGACGGCGGCTTTGAGCGGCCGTGTGAGGAGCGGATGTGGCGCAGGCGCATGGATTACGTCGAGGCGCTGTTTCGCAAGTATCCCAACGTGATCCTCTCGGACGAGGACATCTGGCGCGCGGCGCGGTTTAAGTGCCCGTCCTTGTGGGAGCGGCTGAAGGCGGAGGCGTGCGCGCGCGGCTTCGAGCTGCGCATCGTCGTCTACCTGCGGCGGCAGGATCAGTTCCTTCACTCCTGGTGGGCGCAGCGGGTCAAGACGGCGCGGGGCGAGTGCGGCCGGATGCGCTGGAGCGAAATGCTGGCGCGCGCGGACGAGTGGATGGAGCTGGACTACCATGCCCACCTCGAGCGCATCGCCGCTTGCTTCGGCAGGGACGCGATCGACGTGCGCGTGTATGACCGCGCGCGCTTCGCGGGCGGGGACGTCGTGATGGATTTTTTGGGAGCGATCGGCCTGATTCCGGGGGACGACTTTGTCCATCCATCGGGCGAGCAGAATCCGTCCCTGGGCGGAAGCGCGCTGGAGGTTTGCCGCATACTGAACGGGATGCCGGGGATTTCGCCCTTCGAGCGGAGCCGGCTCGAAAGGCGCGTCGCCGCCTGCGGCGCGCTCGCGGGCGGCGCGGCGGACGGCGCGCCGCTCTCCCTGGACGAGCTGCGGGCGTTTTTGCGGAAGTACGAGGAATCCAACCGCCTGGTGGCGCGGGATTACCTCGGCGACGTGGACGGCGCGCTGTTCGCTCCGCCGCACGATTCGCCCGGGCGGGAGGAGGGCGCGCGGGATGGGTGCGAGGCCGTCGTCCGCTTCTTTGCGACGGAGCTGCTGGCGCGGCCGGGGCGGCGCGCGCTGCTCCGCGCGGAGGAGAAGCTTCGACCGCCGCTTCGCGTGCTGAAGTGGAAACTCAAGGCGCTGCCCGACTACCTGCTGCGCCGCTGACGGCGCGCGGAAGGCGGATGGCGGTCAAAGCCCAAAGATTCAAATACCCTGTCATGGAAACGGCTTCAATTGAAATTCCGTCGATTTGTCCGGCATGCCCCGAACACAGATTCCCCAATACTTTTGCGTGTTAAGATTTCTAACCCGTCTTGACGTGATTTCCAATTGGCGGTATATAATAACATAAATAGAAAAGAATCACGCCATGTTTATGCGGCGGTTTGCCGCGCTTAGAGGAGGCTTGGAGGCAATGCGGATCAGAACCGGAGTATTATGGATCGTTGGGGTCCTCGCCATTTTGGCCCTCGTCGCGGGCATCTTCTTCCGCTCCTGGATCGCCGTTCTGTGGACGCGCGTCTCCTTTGGCGTCTCCGACTTCTTCCGGGATTTCGGCCTCACCTCGCCCGAGGATGTGACGCGGATCGACGATCTGCGCTATGGCGAGGACGAGATGCAGGTGTTGGACATTTATTATCCCGCGGGAACCGCCGAGGCGCTGCCGACCATCGTGAGCATCCACGGCGGCGGCTTCGTCTATGGAGACAAGGAGAGATACCAGTATTACTGCATGAGCCTGGCGCAGCGGGGATTCACCGTGGTGAACTTCTCCTACCGCCTGGCGCCGGAGCACAAATATCCGGCGGCGCTGGAGGACGTGAATTCCGTCATGGACTACATCTGCGCCCATGCGCGGGAGTATTTCATTGATACCGATAATGTCTTCTTTGTGGGCGATTCCGCGGGAGCGCAATTGAACTTTCAGTACACCGTGGCGGTGACCAATCCGGAGTACGCGGAATTGCTGGGCTTTGAAATCCCCGAATTCGCCTTGCGCGCCGTCGCGCTGAACTGTGGCATCTATGAGCCGAAGGATATGAACGCGAACATTCAGGACTACTATCTGGGGAATCTTCCCATCGCCGAGGGCGGCGAGCTGGATGTGCTGCGCTTCGTCACGGCGGACTTCCCGCCCGCCTACGTGATGAAGGCCACCGGCGACGCCCTGGCCGGCGCTTACACCGAGCCACTGGTGGAATCCCTGACGGGCGCCGGTGTCGTCAACGAGCTGCACGTCTACGGCGACGACAAAATCAAGCCGCCGCACGTGTTCCATCTGAACATGAAGAGCGATCTTGCCGCGCAGTGCAACGACGAGGAGTGCGCGTTCTTCCGGAAGTACATCGCGACGGAGTAGGCGCACAGCGATTCCCCGACCCACGCGCTTTCAAAAGGTGACGGCCAGGCAAAATGCGCCCGGGCGGTTTGAATCTTGAAAGAATGTGCGGAATCCGCACGATTTTCATCCGGTTCCTTCTTCTCACATCCTTTTTTCTTCCAATATCCACGGATGGCAGGCGCGGCCTTCTGCGCCCGCCATCCGTGGATTGTTTCGACTTTTGCCGGGAACGATTGTTTTAACGCATATTGCGCTTGACAGAGGGAAAGAATGGGAATATAATTTGAATATGAAATCGGATTTCAAAATCAATGATCGGTGGAATATATGAGCAAGCATGGTCGTTTGGAAGGCTGCCTGGCGCTGCTGGCGGCGCTGATATTGGCGGCGTCGCTCGCGGGCTGCGCGCGCGGGATTTCGGAGGCGGGGGAGGCCGGGCCGCGAATCGTCTGCACGAGCTTTCCCTGCTACGATTTCACCCGCGCCGTGCTGGGGAGCGACGCGGGGCTGACGCTGCTGATCAAGCCGGGGGCGGAGGTGCACTCCTACGAGCCCGCGCCGCCGGACGTGCGCGCCATCGCCGAGTGCGACCTGTTCGTCTGCATCGGCGGCGAGAGCGACGTCTGGGCGGACGACGTGCTCGCCACCTTCGGCGCGGACGCGCCGCGGCAGCTGCGGCTGATCGACAGCGTGGAGGCCGTCGAGGAGCAGGAGATCGAGGGCATGACCGTTCACGCCGAGGCGGGGGATTCGGACGGAATCGAGTACGACGAGCACGTCTGGACCTCGCCGGTGAACGCGGAGAGGATGGTGGCGGCCGTGCGGGACGCGCTGTGCGCGCTCCTGCCGGAGCGAAGCGGGGAACTGGAAGCGAACGCGCGGGCGTACCTGGACAAAATCGCGGACATCGACGCGCAGTTGCGCGCGCTGGTGGACGGTGCGGCGCGGCGGGAGCTGGTGTTCGGGGACCGCTTCCCCTTCCTCTATCTCGCCCGGGAGTACGGCCTGACCTGCTGGGCGGCGTTTCCCTCCTGCGCGGCGGAGAGCGAGCCGAGCGCGCGGACGCTGGCGTTTCTGATCGAGAAGATCCGCGAGGACGGGATTCCGGCGGTGTACCAGATCGAATTGAGCCGCGGACTGACGGCGCGAACCATCGCCGAGGAGACCGGCGCGCAGGTGCTGACGCTGCAGTCGGCGCAGAATTTGAGCGAGGCGGACTTCGCCGCCGGCGCGACCTATGTAAGCCTGATGCGCGAAAACATCGAGGCGCTGCGAAAGGGGCTGAATTGAGATGCGCGGGGAGTACAGCACGCGCCAGAAGCGCGACATGCTGGCCTATTTGAAGAATCACGAGATGGAGCCCTACACGGTGGACGATCTGGTGTTTCGGATGCAGGAGCAGGGCGAGCGCGTCGGCCGCACCACGGTCTACCGCTATCTGGAGCAGCTGGCGGAGCAGGGCAGCGTGCGCAAGTATCAGAACGCCCAGGGCGTGACCCAGTACCAGCACATCGGCGATGGAGCGGATTGCGACGCGCATTTTCACATGATGTGCAGAAGCTGCGGGCGGCTCTATCACGTGCGCTGCGAGCAGATGGACGCGCTGTCCAGGCACCTCGCGGCGGATCATAACTTTCAATTGAACCTGCGGGAGACGATCCTCGTGGGCACCTGCGCGCGCTGCGCGGGAGGGGAGGCGGACGCGCGTGGCGCTGATTGAACTGAGGAACGTGACCGTCGCCTTCGAGGGCGTGAACGCCGTGGAGGACGTGAGCTTCTCCGTGGAGCGGGGCGACTACCTGGTGATGATCGGCGAAAACGGCTCGGGCAAGAGCACGCTGGTGCGCGCCATGCTGGGGCTGGTGCGCCCGAAGTCGGGGCAGATCATCTACGGGGACGGACTGCGGCAGAATCGGATCGGCTATCTGCCCCAGCAGACCGCCGCCCAGCGGGACTTTCCCGCTTCGGTGGAGGAGGTCGTGCGCTCCGGCTGCGCGAATCAGCTTGGCAGGAGCTTCTTCTATAATAAGAAGCTGCGAGAGAAGGCGCTGGAGAAGATTCGGCTGCTGGACATCGAGCCTTTGCGCGACAAGTCCTACCGCACGCTCTCCGGCGGTCAGCAGCAGAGGACGCTGCTGGCGCGGGCGCTGTGCGCCACGGACCTGCTCTTGCTGCTCGACGAGCCGGTCACCGGCCTCGATCCCGCCGCGTCGGAGGAGTTCTACGCCATCATTCGCAGGCTCAACCGCGAGCACGGCGTGAGCGTGGTGATGGTCTCCCACGACCTGCGCGCCGCCATGGCGGACGCGACGAAGGTGGTCGTCGTGGACCGCGGCGTGAGCTTCTGCGGGAACATGGAGGCGTATCGTGACTGGCGAAAGGAGGCGCGCTGATGGCGCACGCGTTGGAGAAGCTCTTCGGAGGCGGCGTGCCCGGCGGCGGCAACCGCGCCGCGCGCGCGGCGCTGGTCGCGATCGCGCTGATCGCGCTGCTGGCGATCCTTCTGAACCTCGGCGATTTGGGCGCGGCGATGGACGAACTGGGGCTGTATCTGGGTTACGGCTTCATCCGGCGGGCGCTGGGCGTGGGCGCGCTGGTGGCGCTGTGCGCGGCGCTGCTGGGCGTGACGCTGGTGCTCAAGCGCTACTCGATGATCGGCGACGGCCTGTCCCACGTGGGCTTCGGCGCGCTGTCGGTGGCCTCGGCGCTAGGCTTTGTGACCGCCGACGCGCTGCCGGGCTTCCTGCCCGCGGGCCTGCGGGGCGGAGTCGCCGCGCTGTGCGGAAAGATCGCGGCGCATCCGCTGCAGTTCGCGCTCGTGGTCGTGATCGCGCTGGCGTTTTTGATCCTGCGCATCAACGGCCGGCGCGGCATGCGCGGCGACGCGGCGATCGCGCTTTTGTCCACCTCGGCGCTGGCGGTGGGCGTGGTGGCGGCATCGCTCTCGAGCGGCATGAACGTGGATGTGATGAACTACATGTTCGGCAGCATCCTGGCGTTGAGCGAATCGGACGTGGCCGTGTCCGTGGCGCTGGCGGTGGCGGTGATCGCGCTGTACGCGCTGTTCAACAACCGCATCTTCGCCGTGACCTTCGACGAGCCCTTCGCCCGGGCCACGGGCACGCGGGTGGGAAGCTGCGATTTGCTGATCTCGCTTCTGACCGCCGTCACCATCGTGACGGGCATGCGGCTGATGGGCACGATGCTGATTTCGAGCCTCATCATCTTCCCGGCGCTCACGGCCATGCGGTTGTACGCGCGCTTCCGACCGGTGCTGATCTGTTCGGCGGTCGTGTCGGTGACGTGCTTTACGGCGGGGATTCTGCTCTCCTGCCTGTGGGCGATGCCCGCGGGCGCGGCGATCGTGCTGACGAACCTCGCGGCGTTCGCGCTGTGCGCGCTGATCGCCCGGGCGCGGGGCTGAGTTTGCAGAATTTAACACGGACGTCTGTTGGCGTCAATCATAGGTAACAGCGAGGGAGGAAGCTGTCAAGGGAAAGGGTGGAGATTTTCCGGCAGGGGA